>JAFKHV010000099.1 GCA_017306715.1 Legionella sp.
TGGAACATACTTAGTATAATATTCATCAATTTTATCGATTAGATTGGCAGCGGACAGAGCATGTAGAAGACCATGTGAAGCTCTCACTGAAAATCGAGCGCCATCTGGGGTTTTCAAATCCCGAAGGGGATGCGGAAAGGGAATTTGCAGGCGTTTTATGTTAACTACCGTCATTGGTTTTGAATAATAATGGTAGTTTACATAGTCTACGATTTCGTCAAATGCTGGAATTGGCATGAGGTAGGTTCTTGAAAATTTAAAAAACTGATTGTAACATAAAATGCACATTAAGACCATGTTTAATACATTAGAATGAAGAAGCTTATCGAACAGAATATTCGCTCCAATTACACCCTAAATTAATCCTGGATATCAGCGTGTCAAAATTAGGTATTGATGTTCAGTTAAGATCTATAAAATATTTTTTATCTGTGAATTAGTTGGAGGTGAAAAGAAAGCTAGTATCGAGACATCAGAAATAGAGTTTTTTGAAAAAGATAAATTACCTGATTTATCTCTAAATCGAGTAGTTAGGCCTCAGATTGCTAGAGCTTATGAACATAACCAAAATATGAATCTAACTACAGATTTTGATTAATAAAATCTTTTTAGAAGCTCTTTTGAGAGGCGCATATTGAGTTACTTTAATAAGATATTTTCACGGGGATAATTGAGCGCGTAACTTTTTTTATAATATAATTTAATATATAGATTTAACAAGAGGTTAGATGATGTACTTGGCGGAGAGACTGGGATTCGAACCCAGGGAAGGTTGCCCTTCAACGGTTTTCAAGACCGCCGCATTCGACCGCTCTGCCATCTCTCCGACAGGGGAGAATACTAGCCTAATGTAAGAATTATTGCAAATATTTTTTTATTTATAAATCGATTACATTAATGCATGTAATTATATTCGCAAATTTAGGCCACCTAGGTATAATGCAGAAACGTAGACTGTAGCACAGGGCTTTGGCAGTCGAAATCAGTTTATAGGTGTATTTTATGAAGCGAATTCAAGTACTCTTCCTGATGATTCTTATGTTTACACTTTGCTCGTGTAAAACTTTTTGGAATAAGGATGATGAGGATAAAAATCCGTTTAAAGGGATGAGCGCCGAGCAGTTAAACACGGAATCGCAAAAAGCTTTGAAAAAAGGGGAATATGCGAGTGCGATCAAGCGTTTAGAAGCAATGGAGACGATGTATCCTTTTAGTGACTATACAGAAAGTTCACAGATGGATTTAATTTATGCGTATTATATGAATGAGGATTATCCATCAGCTGCGGCAACGGCTGAGCGCTTTATTCATCTTTATCCGCGTGCGAAGCATGTTGATTATGCTTATTATATGCGTGGATTATCGAACTTTCAGCAGACTCGCGGTGTATTTGCTAAATTCTTCCCTATGGACGAATCCTGGCGCGATCCCGGAACGCAGACTCAAGCTTATTCTGATTTTGCTGTTTTAATTCAGAAATTCCCCGAAAGTAAATATCGCGCTAATGCGTTACAACGCATGATCTATTTGCGTAATATGTTCGCCAAGCACGAATTAAATGTTGCACGATATTATTACAAACGTAAGATGTACGTGGCTGCAATCGAGCGAGCGAGTTATCTTGTGAAAAACTATCCCCAAGCTCCGCAAATGCAGCAAGCACTTGCAATTATGTATGAATCGAACCAGGCTCTAGGGTTTTCTCAAGCGGCGGCAGAGGTGCAACGAGTGTATCAGGCAACTTATCATACCCCTAATGTTGCCAAAGTTTCATTGCGTAGTTCTGGATTTTAAAGAAATTGTTGGAGCAATGATCTTGCTCCAACAATTTAAACAGTCGCTTCGAGTAATTCGGGTGTGCGGGTTTTGAGTGCATTGAGCAAATCATTAACCAGCTCACGTAACTCTCCAGTGAGTAGGGTTAATGCTGCATCACGTTGTTCTATATCCTCTTCCAGTTCTTTCAGTTCATTAAACTCATCAATCAGATAATCTAAAGATTTTAACTTTTTAAAAGTAAAATCATGTGTGAGTGTAAATTGAATGCGCTCCCGCCAGATAAGTGAAATCTCTGCTGTAACCATACCTTGGTCAAGAAGAGTAAGAATCTCCTCCGCTGGTAGTTCGTATCCTTTGCAATGAATCCTTTTTTTATCATTATCTAAAGAAAACAAGACGCAATCTGAGGCCAAAGCAAACTGCTCCGGTAGCATACTTGGGTTTTGTATCCATTGTGCAAAGCGTAGTGCTAAGTTATCCTCAATCATTAAGGGTTCAATCGATAATCCAGGTACGGATTTACGCAAAAGAGAGGTTAACTGTGCTGCTTGATTGGCACTGGAGGCATTTATAAGAATACGCTTGCTTGAATCATCAAGAATGGCAAATAATTTCTTTTGGACACAGAAAGATTTGGGCAATAACTCAAATTCAATATCTTCCGCCATTTGCGCTTTTTCAGCCCGCTTTACCTGGCGTCCTTGTTGCATTTCGAGATTCTGAATCCGTTCTGCGAGCATTTTATTAATAACACCTCGAGGCAACAGTCGTTCTTCTTTGCCCATACAAATTAAGATACTTCCAGCAACCTCCTGCAATAATTCCTCGCTGTAAACGGGGCTCCATCCATAGATAAAACGTGCATGAGGCGGGCAGGGTTTGAGCACATTTTCGGTTAGTGCTGGCGCAAGCTCAGATTGATCATCACGAGTCAGTTGATAGATAAGTACATTATTAAACCACATTAAAAAAACTCCTACTCATTACAATATATAATACGTGCCTATTGCCATTGTTCGGTTATAGGGTAATTCATAAAATTCAATGTTCAGATTGGCAGAATAGTTGCGCACTAGAAAAGCAAAAAGGCGCTCTTGCCAATAAAATCTTAATGACTTTTTCTTTTTTGAGGCCATTATATTGGGGATTTCTACCATATAAGTGGCGCGGTCAATATTCAGTTTGAAAGGGAATAGATCAAGTCTAGATGCAATTTCTAACGCATGGGGTATGGATACATTATCCATAAAGCCATAACAGATAGTCAACTTAAATACTCGTTCACCTAGTGGTACAACTTCAAAACGTTCTTTCTTATCCACGTAAGGTATATTTGCAATCTCATAGTTCACGATTAAAACATTTTGTGGAATGGCGCGACATAATTTGAGAAAATGCAAGAAACTGCCACCACTTTTATCGTATACATCAGTAATAAAAATAGCAGTTAGATCAGGTAATTGATTTAGGCAGCTATATTGTAACTGTTTTAATATTTTAGAAACATCTTCTTTGTTCAGATAATAGTTACTCCGCAAGTATTCAAGACCGTAATTCCATGTATACATCATCGTCGCAAGGATGAGAGCAAAGACAACAGGGACCCATCCTCCTGTTAAAAATTTATGTGCATTTGAGCCAAGAAAAGCGAGATCAATCGCAAGAAACAGACTGAAGATAATAAGGACTCTAGTGAGGGGCCAGCGCCAAATACTAATTGCTGCATAAGCAACCATCATATCCACCATAAGCATATAAGTGTTTACAGCGATACCATAAGCATGAGCGAGGTTATCAGAGGTTTTAAAGGTAAATGAAAGAATTAATGTACCAATAAACAAAATAAAATTTATTTGAGGTACATAAATCTGTCCGGAGTATTCTTGAGAAGTTTGAATGATGGGAATACGAGGACATAATCCTAATAATACCGCTTGCTTTGCCAAGGAAAAGGTTGCTGAAATTACTGCCTGCGATGCAATAATGGTTGCGACGGTTGCTAAGAAAATTAAAGGCGCAGAAAACCAACCGGGGCTAATCATGTAAAAAGGATTACTAATTGCCTCAGGATGGACAAGTAAATTTGCGCCTTGACCTAAGTAATTTAATATTAGACAAGGGAAAACTAGGAAAAACCAATTGATGCGAATAGGTTGTTTACCAAAATGCCCTATATCTGCATAGAGTGCTTCCCCGCCAGTTACGACAAGGAAAATCCCCCCAAGCAGTAGATAGCCCCTATACCCAAGTTCAGATAAAAAAATAAACGCGTAATAGGGGTTAAGTGCTTTTAGCACCATGGGAGTGTGAATGATCTGCCACAATCCTAGTAGAGCGATAGTAATGAACCATAATAAAATAAGTGGTCCAAAAAGCGTTCCTAAATGATGTGTGCCGCGGGATTGTAGTGAAAAGAGCAAAGTTAAAATAACCACAGCTGTGGGTAGTATAAATGGTGTGAATGATTTAGAGAGAGTACTTATCCCTTCAACGGCACTGATTACCGAAATAGCGGGGGTAAGCATCCCATCGCCCAAAAGCAGTCCTGCTCCAAACATCGCAAACAGATAAAACACAGGAAGATATTTGGTTTCTTTAAATCGTAATAACGCCAAGAGTGCCAGGATACCTCCCTCTCCTTTATTATCTGCGCGAAAAATCACTAAAGCGTATTTAAAAGAAATTACTATAACTAAAGACCAAAATATTAATGATAATACGCCAAGGATATGCGAAGGAGTGACTGCAACATTATCCATTGTAACTTTAAGGGCATAGAGAGGGCTGGTACCGATGTCACCAAAAACTACACCCAAGGCTCCTAAAATCAAGCGATAAGACGGATATTCTTTTTTGTCCATTAAATGATCCTTTTAAAGTCCTAACTTACCAAAAAGCATTCACGGCTAAAACATAAGTAATAAATTGGGATGTATTTCTTCCGGCAACTGGAAACCAAATACCCCCGATAACACCGACATTACTTGTAAAGTTATATTCTAGGGCTGGAGCCAAGGCAATTTCGTCATAGCGATCATATCCAACCCGTACCGAACCATCGTTAATGATATCGATAATACCGTTAAATCGTGTCGACTGTCCCTCAGAGTAATATCCCTCTAATACTGCTACCCAGTTTTGGGTTAGGGTGTATTCGAAGGCCAAATCGATATTTTCCTCAGATCCTGGGCGAATATCCCCTGCGGTATTCACACTACCACCAAAGCTGTTCAAGCCTTCAACATGAACGGTTGAGGAGAATAAAGTAGAAAGCATTAATCGGGTGCGTAGATAGTGCTCACCATAGAAATGTTTTAAATACTGGAAATTAAGTGAAAGTAAGGTGCGGTAACTTCCAAGTCCGGTGGCATCAGTTCCCAAAAAAGCTGGATTTAACTGGTCGAATTTTCCCGTAGGAAATGTTTCCTGAATAAAAAAACGTACATCAGGCATCCATTCTGATTTTCTTTGTTCAAATAGTTGTATTCCTGCTCCAATGCCAATATCTGTAAGCCGGTTATAGCTCACACCACGGGTATTGTTGAAAGAATAAGGTACAGATAACTGTACATCGAGCCAATCAGTGAACCCGTGGGTCAATAGTGGATTCAGAACAACGCTTTTGAACTGGGGGATGCGACGCGCTCGCCAGTGGTTATCAAATTGGCCATTAGTAAATACATCTAACCCATAAACTTCCAAATTAGTATGGCCTCGAGGGACGTTATGTCCTGCAGGAGCAAAAATGGGTCCCGTAAACCAAGGATCGGCGTTTGCTGTCTGTGTTAATAATAGGAAGACAAAAAGAAAGATAAATTTTGGTGGTAAAAGTCGCATGTTGATTAACGATCCAGATTATTCTTTTTATAAAACTCTCACGAGGCGATTATTTGAGCATCTACTCTTGCAGGGTAGTAGTTCTTTGTGTAGATTAGCCGATTTTTGTTCTTTGGGAAATAGAGATGAAAGTGAAAGTCTTAATCCACGCAGCAAAACAAGCCACCATAATCAAAGGACACCCCTGGATTTTTCCCAAGGCCATTGCCAAAATTATCGGTAAACCTGTAAATGGTGAATTAGTGCACATTGGTACGGAAGCAGGTGAGACTCTAGGGATTGGTGTATACAATGAGCATTCTCTATATCGAGTCCGTGTATTAGCACGCGCAAATGAGGAAAACATTATGGCTGCGGCTTCGGTCACGACTTTAATTCGTGAACGATTGCGCCAGGCCAAATTAGTCCGTGAATGTATAGGACTTCCAAATGAGCACACCAACGCGTATCGTTTTTTTAATAGCGAAGGAGATGGGCTATCCGGTTTAACAATCGATCGCTTTCATCATGTATTCGTTGTAGCAAGTTCAGCTTATTGGGTTGAATTACATCGTGAAACCATTACTCATGAACTTGCGATGCTTTTTCCTCAAGATCAGATCTTATGGCGCCCACAAGCAAAACCTTTGCGTCAGGACGGTTGGGATAGTTCGGAGGAGCAGGTTGCTGCTGTTGATGACATCAACGTACTTGAAGCAGGAGTAACCTATCAAGTTAGCTTTAGGCAATCACAGAAAACTGGTTTATTTTTAGACCAACGTGAAAATCATCAGCGCATAGCCGCTATCGCTTCGGGTAAAAAAGTGTTGGATCTTTACACTTATACTGGTGGTTTTGCTCTACATGCGGCAAAGGCCGGTGCAAGTAAAGTGACTGCGGTGGATAGTTCCGCACAGGCAATTATTCAGGGAAGGCAAAATGCCCATTTGAATAACCTGCCCGATATTCAATTTATTGAAGCGGATGCACGCGATTTTTTAGTTCAGGCAGGGGAATATGATATTGTGGTTTTAGATCCGCCTAAACTTGTGCCATCGCAACAACATATACAAAAAGCGAAAAATTATTATCGCTTTTTGCATCGAGAGGTCTTTAAGCATATGCAATCGGGTTCTTTATTGATGACCTGTAACTGCTCCTCGGCATTATCCACTGCTGAATTTACCGCACTCGCCAGCAGCCAGGCGCAAGCAGTTGGAAAGCAGGTCCGGATTTTGGGTATTTATGGACCCGCGAGTTGCCATCCAGTGCTTGCTGCATTCCCTGAAGGTAATTACTTAACAGCGGTGTTGTTGGCGGTCATTTAAGGATCAAGCTGTGGTAGTTTACTTTTAGCATAGTGAATATAAAAGTGCGCAATAGTAATACCACAGCAAAGATAGGCATTAAGAAAAAATAACTCGAAAGAGTTTTTTAATTATTGTTCCTTGCATGCAAACGGGTAATGACATGATAAAAATTAAGATTATTTCCTTTAAGCAAGACTAAGAGGTGATAAAACAAATCAGCCGCTTCATTAATCAGTTCCTCTGAATCGTTATCCATCGCTGCGAGAACCGTTTCCACTGCTTCTTCACCGACTTTCTGTGCACAACGTTTGTTGCCCGAATTCAGCAGTTGTGCTGTATAGCTGGTTTCTGGCGATAACCGGGCTCTGTCTGCAATAATATTCATTAAATCGTCGACGAACGCCAGAGTACTCGTGCACGCGCTTTGGAAGCAGCTAGGATCGCCAAGATGGCAGGTAGTTCCTTTGGGGATTACAGTAACCAGGATACTATCTTGATCACAGTCTGGGCTCATGTCGCATACCGTCATCGTGTTGCCCGAAGTTTCCCCCTTGCGCCATAAGCGTTTTCGGCTACGGCTATACAGAGTAAGTTGCCCTGTGGTAACGGTGGCGATGAGCGCTTCTTCATTCATATAACCCAGCATCAGCACTTTTCCATTTTCTGCATGTTGGATAATGGCTGGAATAAGCCCACCCATTTTATGCCAATTAAGAATACTACTGTCCAATTGAATCATATTCTTACCTCTATTTGTTGTTGTAACAAGTGCAATTTGACCTCATCTATACGAATCACTTGCTCATG
>JAFKHV010000007.1 GCA_017306715.1 Legionella sp.
ATTCCCTGCCACAGTCAGGGGATCCCTCACGATGTTCGGGATGACGTAGTTTTTTGCGATGATGTCCAACTTTTAATGAGACCCCCGGGATATGATAATTTTGCTCAGGTGCTTCAAAAAACTCTTGATATGATTGTAATTTATAAATTAAATCAATACCTTACATTTTTCGCAAATACGTTCCGTCTCCAAGGGGACAGTCGTAATACATCTTATTCTATTTGCATCTTTGCCCAAGAATAGGGTACTATTCGCATCTTGCCTAATATAGAACCTTTTTGGTACTATATTTATAGTAATAGTCATTTAAATTAAACGCGGATTTCGTCCGTATACAAGACTTATTTGGTACTCGATTATTTGTCCGGAGTTTTATGCTGCGCATTAGCAAGTTGGCCGATTATGGCACGGTGGTAATGGTTTGTTTAGCCCGCCATGCTCAGGATCTATGTAATGCCCGCGATATTGCGCAACAAACACACTTGTCAGTGCCGACAGTAAGCAAACTTTTAAAGCGTTTAACCAGTGCAGGGCTTCTCACATCAGTACGTGGGGTTGCGGGAGGTTATCGTCTGCGGCGTCCTGCTTCAGAAATTTCCGTATCGCAAATTGTTTTTGCATTGGAGGAACATCGTGGTTTCACCGAATGCAGTTTACAGCCTAATGATTGCTCATTACAGGGAGTATGCACCATTCAAGGCAATTGGCGATTAATCAGTCAGGCAATTGAAACGGCATTGGATAGTGTGAGTTTGGAGACCTTGGCGAAACCAACTCTACAGGCACGTGATATTACACGTGTTCGAGAATTAGCAAGTGGAGTCAATCGTGGCTAAAAGCAGTGAGCAAATTAATTCATTACTCGATCGTGAGTATCAGCATGGCTTTACAACCGATATTGAGGTTGAGACTTTTGAGCCTGGTTTGAACGAAGACGTGATAAGACGTCTGTCTAAAATAAAAAATGAGCCTGAGTTTTTACTGGAATGGCGCTTGCAGGCCTATAGGCACTGGCTGACATTGCCTCACCCTGAGTGGTCAAGCGTGCATTATCCTCCCATAGACTATAATGCTATCTCTTATTACTCTGCGCCTAAAAGTAAAAAAGATGCGCCTAAAAGCCTGGATGAAGTAGACCCCGAACTACTCCGCACCTATGAAAAATTAGGTATCCCGCTTAGAGAGCAAGAAATGCTTGCAGGTGTTGCGGTCGATGCGGTATTTGATAGCGTCTCCGTGGCTACAACCTTTAAAGCCAAGTTGGCTGAGAAAGGAGTGATTTTTTGCCCATTTTCGGAAGCAGTGCATCAGTATCCTGAACTGTTAATGAAATATTTAGGCTCCGTAGTCTCTTATCGGGATAATTTTTATGCCGCACTAAATTCTGCTGTATTTAGTGACGGATCGTTTGTCTATATTCCTAAGGGCGTGCGTTGCCCTATGGAATTGTCTACTTATTTTCGCATAAATGCCGCATCCACCGGACAGTTTGAGCGTACCCTGATTGTTGCCGATGATCATAGTTATGTCTCCTACTTGGAGGGCTGTACGGCTCCTATGCGTGATGAAAATCAATTGCATGCTGCGGTGGTTGAATTAGTCGCGATGGAAGGGGCGCAAATAAAATATTCGACCGTACAGAATTGGTATCCCGGTGATAAAGAAGGGAAAGGCGGGATTTATAATTTCGTAACCAAACGGGGTGCTTGCCGCGGCAAACGCTCGAAAATTTCCTGGACGCAAATTGAAACCGGTTCAGCAATCACCTGGAAATACCCCAGCGTCATTTTACAAGGTGACGAGTCTGTAGGTGAGTTTTATTCTGTGGCGCTGACGAATCATTTCCAGCAGGCCGATACAGGCACTAAAATGATTCATATTGGCAAAAATACGCGCTCAACCATTATTTCCAAAGGGATTAGTGCGGGACGGGCCCATAATGCGTATCGCGGTTTGGTACGTATTGCTCCAACGGCCACGAATGCACGTAATTATACGCAATGTGATTCGATGTTAATGGGTTCAGAATGTTCCGCTCATACTTTTCCCTACATCGAGGTAAAAAATCCTACCGCACAAGTGGAGCATGAGGCCACCACCTCGAAAATTAGCGAAGAGCAATTATTTTATTGTCAACAGCGTGGTATCGATACAGAAGATGCAGTCTCCATGATTGTAAATGGGTTTTGTAAACAGGTTTTAAAAGAATTACCGATGGAATTTGCGGTGGAAGCCACCAAATTGCTGGGTTTAAGTTTAGAAGGGGCAGTAGGTTAGTATGTTAAAGATTCATGAATTAAACGTTTCAGTCAACGAAAATACAATTCTTAAAGGGATTAACCTTACCGTAAATCCAGGGGAAGTGCATGCAATCATGGGCCCTAATGGTTCAGGTAAAAGCACACTTTCCAAAGTATTAGCCGGACATCCCTCTTATGAGATTACCTCGGGCGAGATGCTTTATCAGGGTGAGGATTTAACGCCACTGTCACCTGAAGAGCGCGCCCGCGCGGGTATCTTTTTATCTTTCCAATACCCAGTCGAAATTCCGGGAGTGACGAACATTAATTTTCTTAAAGCTTCAGTGAACGCAGTGCGTAAGGGACAAAATAAAAATACGCTCGATGCCATTGAGTTCTTAAGTTTTATTCGCGAAAAATGTGCTTCGCTGGATATGGACGAAAGTTTCCTATACCGCAGCATTAATGAAGGTTTTTCCGGTGGCGAGAAAAAACGTAATGAAATTTTACAAATGGCCGCGCTTGAACCCAAGCTTGCCATTTTGGATGAAACTGATTCTGGTCTGGATATTGATGCGCTGCGTGTGATCTCTGCAGGAGTTAATGCGATGCGTGCTCCAGAGCGGGCAATTATTATGGTTACTCATTACCAACGCTTATTAGACTATATTCAACCGGATTTTATACATGTTCTGGTTAACGGCCGAATCGTTATGTCTGGGGATAAAACATTAGCCCTGGAGTTAGAAAAGAAAGGGTATAGTTGGCTCGAAGAAACGGTGGAATAATGAACGATATTCTCGATTTTTATCAACAACAAGCGGAAGCAACCCGTATTCATTCATTACCTTGGGTGGCGCAATTGCAAGAGCAAGCCTTAAAGCAATTTCAAGTGCACGGTTTTCCAAATCGTCATCATGAAGAATGGAAATACACCGCGGTTGATGAACTGTTGCAGCAGCCATTCGCTATGTCCGCGCAAACCCTAACTGTATCCAATAAAAGCGAAACCTTTCCATTTAAACCCATTGCTTTTGTCAATAACCGCGGCATACAGCTTGATGAAGCGCAGGTTGCACGCTTACCTGAAGGGGTATACTTGATGTCTTTGGCGCAAATGCTGCAGACACAACCGGAGCGAATACAAAAACACCTGGGACAGGTATTGGAGCAAGAGCATGCATTTCACTTTTTAAATACCGCGATGTTACAAACGGGTTTGGTGCTTTATGTGCCAGCTGGAGTTCGCATTGAGGAGCCTTTAATCATTCATCATGGGCAAGAGGGTGATAATCAAGCCTTATATGTCCGTCATTTACTTATCCTTGAACCTGAAGCTCAAGCCAAGGTAATCGAATTATATACTGGCGATACCGCAGCTTCTTGTCTGACTAACGCTGTGACTGAGATTGTGCTTGATAAAAAGGCGCAATTATCTCATTACAAATGGCAGCAAGAGAATAAAAATGCCTGGCATTTTGGCCATACAGCAGTAAAGCAAAATGCAGAAAGCTCATTTTCAAGTCATGCTTTCAATTTGGGTGGCAAAAAAGTCCGTGCTGATTTGAGTGTTTATCTGGTGGAAGAACAGGCACAATGCCTCATGAATGGTATTTATGCCCCTGCAGAAGGTCAACATATTGACCATCATACGAAAGTTCACCATCTCGCGGCAAACTGTCAGAGTACTCAAGATTATAAAGGCATCATCTCTGGACGCGCACGCGCTGTTTTTAACGGCAAGGTATTTGTGGCTTCCGGGGCCCAACATACACATGCCCAACAACAAAATAAAAATTTGTTACTCAGTAAGCAAGCTGAAGTGGATACAAAACCACAATTAGAAATTTATGCGGATGATGTAATTTGTTCTCATGGGGCTACGGTCGGGCAACTTGATGAAGAAGCGTTGTTTTACCTGGCGACGCGGGGTATAGGTCGGGAGCAGGCAGCGCAGTATTTAATTCATGCGTTTGCAAAAGATAATATTGATCTTTTTGCTGATAAAACCTTGTCAGATTATGCGAGCGATCTGTTAATACAACAATTGGGGTGAGCGAAATGGATATCTTGGTACCTGTAATAGACAATTTGGACATTACTGCATTGCGCAACGATTTTCCAATTTTACATCAAAAAATTAATCAGCATGAGTTAATTTATTTGGATAATGCCGCCACGACACAAAAACCTCAAGCCGTAATTCTTGCTGAGTCACGCTATTATGAGCATGATAATGCGAATGTGCATCGTGGAGTACATGCATTGAGCGTGCGTGCGACCGATCTATACGAAGGTGCTCGTGCCAAGGTAAAACATTTTATTAATGCTCCATCTGCACGGGAATGTATTTTTGTTCGTGGCACCACAGAAGCGATTAATCTTGTGGCAAACAGTTATGTGTTGCCTCGATTAGCCCCGGGAGATGAGATACTTATTACCCATTTGGAACATCACTCAAATATTGTTCCATGGCAGATGATTTGTAAAAAAAGTGGTGCTCGTTTACGCGTTGCTCCGATTAATGATCAGGGCGAGGTCATTCTGGATGAATTTGCCAAGAGCTTGAATGACAGAACCCGTTTCGTTTCATTAAACTATGTTTCGAATGCCTTGGGCACGGTAAATCCGGTACGCAAAATGATTGCCCTAGCTCATGAGCGTGGTATACCCGTACTTCTGGATGGCGCACAAGCAACGGCACATTTACCCATAGATGTACAAGAATTAAACTGTGATTTTTATGCATTTTCTGGACATAAAATGTATGGCCCAACTGGTATTGGGGTGCTCTGGGGTAAAGAATCGTACCTGAATGAGATGGAACCTTATCAGGGGGGCGGAGAAATGATTCAATACGTAACGTTTGATACAACTGAATATGCCCCTTTACCACAAAAATTTGAAGCAGGTACACCCAATATTGCGGGTGCTGTAGGTTTGGGAGCGGCTATTGATTATTTATGGTCGTTAGATTGGAATGCGATTATTCATTATGAGCAAGAATTATTAGAATACACGACCGCTCAGTTACTGCAATTGGGTGGTTTTAAGATTATTGGTACCGCCAACAAAAAAGTTCCCGTTATCTCTTTTATTCATGAGAGCATTCATGCCCATGATATCGGTACAATCATGGATAATTATGGCATCGCGCTTCGCAGTGGTCACCATTGTGCGATGCCCGTAATGGATTTTTTTGGTGTTGCTGCGACCTCGCGAATCTCTCTGTCTTTTTACAATACGAAAGAGGAAATCGACCGGTGTATGGACGCTTTAGCCCAAGTGAAGAAGGTGTTTGCATGAGTGCCGATTTACGTGAACTTTATCAAGAAATTATTATCGACCACAATCGTAATCCGCGTCATCATTATGAAATGGCAGACGCAACGGCTCAAGCGCGCGGCTATAATCCGTTGTGTGGGGATAAACTAACCGTTTATCTAAAGACGGAAGATGAAAAAATTAGTGAGATTAGTTTTGTCGGTTGTGGATGTGCCATCTCCCAAGCATCCGCATCGCTTATGACCGATTCAGTACAGGGTAAAACCCTTAATGAGGCACATGATTTATTTCAGCGGTTCCATCATATGTTAACGCAAGATGAGGAAAGCACGATCCCTGTGTTAGATAAATTAACCGTTTTGGCAGGAGTTAAAGCTTATCCTGCACGGGTAAAATGTGCGACTCTAGCTTGGCATACCCTTGAAGCAGCGCTTAATAACGAGCAAGCCATTGTCAAAACTGAATAAACCCTAAATTAAGCAGTAGGTGCTTTATGTTTGGATTGAAGAAAAAAAGTGACGCAGAAGCGCTGCATGCAGCGGTAATTAAGGCATTGCAAGGCGTATATGATCCGGAAATTCCAGTGAATATCTATGATTTAGGATTAATCTATAACGTTGCCATTGATGATGAGGCACAGGTTACCATTCAAATGACATTAACGACTCCCGGTTGTCCTGTTGCACAAACTTTTCCAGGAACTGTGGAACAGGCGGTTAATCAAGTTGCAGGAGTCCGTGATTGTACCGTCGAATTAGTCTGGGAACCGCCATGGACGCAAGACCGGATGACTGAAGCTGCCCGTTTAGAGTTGGGACTATTTTAATAATATGTGGCAACCCTCTGCATCCATTCCTCATTTACGCAAACGTGCCGAAATTATCGCTCAGGTTCGTACTTTTTTTACTGATCGCGGTTACTTGGAAGTTGAAACGCCCATCATGGGGCGTTATGGCACAACTGATGTTTATTTAAGTAATATAAAAGCCCAATTCCGCGGGCAAAATTACAATCTCCAAACCTCCCCTGAATATCATATGAAACGATTACTGGCAGCAGGAAGTGGCCCCATTTTTCAGCTGGCACGCGTTTTTCGGGATGATGAACTTGGTTCCTGGCATAATCCAGAATTTACCTTACTTGAATGGTATCAATTAAACATTGATCATCATCAACTAATGGCAGAAATGAATGAATTCCTACAAATTATTTTACACTGCCAACCGTTAGTCCGATTGACTTACCAGGAGGCATTTCTGCTTGCCTGTGCTGTGGACCCATTTAATGCCAGCATAGACGAACTGCGTGCCGCTTTGGTGCATTTTCAACTTGATTATGTTATCCCAGCCGATGAAACCGATGCGGATCAATATCTATTTCTCTTAATGAGTCATATCGTTGAGCCTTATTTGCAAAAATACAGCGGTCCTGTGGCCGTTTATGATTTCCCTGTCTCTCAAGCGGCTTTGGCACAAGTACATCAAGGTCGTGCTCAACGATTTGAGATTTACTATCAGGGTGTGGAGCTTGCTAATGGTTTTCATGAACTGACAGATGCCGCCGCCCAGGCGCAGCGGTTTCGACGGGACCAGCAAATACGTCAGGATAAAGGATTTGCAGAGGTTGCCGCTGATGAATTGTTACTGGAGGCGTTAGCGCACGGGTTGCCTCCTTGTAGTGGTGTGGCTCTCGGTATTGATCGCCTCATTGCCATTGCGTTGAACCAAACTAAAATTGCCCATATCCTTGCTTTTGCTCATGATCGAGCTTGAAATTAAAATTGCAATGCTTTTTTAATAAATTCAGAACCATAGCGCAAGGCCGCATGCTCTTCTTCAGACATAATGGGCATAAGTACGCGTTCCACGCCATTTTTACCAATAACACTGGGTAAAGAAAAACTCACGTCATATTCAGGATGATAGGAACCAACAGTTACCACCGAATGCTCATCGCGCAAGATCATTTGTGCTAAATGCGCACAGACCATGCCAATGCCGAATTGACTGAAATTATTGCCTTCTATCATGGTGATATCTGCATAGCGTACATCTTCCTCCACATATTTTTTTATAGCAGCAACATCTTCGGATAGTAATTCCGATAAGGGCTTACCACTTACATGCACCGTTGACCATAAAAAGACTGAGGAATTTCCATGCTCGCCAATAACGTTGGCAGCAATATGCAGCGGATTAATTTGTAACAGGAGCGCGAGATGATGCCGAAATCGTAAGGTATCTAAGTAGGTACCCGTACTGAGTACACGATCATGGCCTGCATATTGACGCGCAACATCACTCAATAAGTCAGGGGGATCACTAACTACTAATAGTACGGCCTTAGGTGCTGCTTTAACAATTAAGGGGATGATCTCGCTGTAAATTTGGGCATTAGTATGAAAAAGGATTAATCGACCCTTAGGATCATTCCGGTCGGTAGCTCCCCCTTCTTTTTCATTAATTCCAGCCGTAATGATGATTAAAGCCGCGTCACGTAAATCCGCGAATTGACCCGCAGAAATGGTCATGTGTTGTGACAGCATGGCACCATCTTGCATATCTATGGCGACTGCCTCTGCTAACCGTTGGTTTTTGTCAACAAGGACTAATTCATTACAACATCGGCGAATTATTGTGGCAATTGCGCAGGCTTTACCTACATTTCCGGTACCGATAATTCCAATTTTCATCCTTGCTCCACAAAGATCCACTTAGTTTAAGTATACGTCATAATGAGCCATCTCACCGAAATTAGGGCACAAGAAGAGACCATCACCTTAATTACACAACCATTTATTTTCACCAAAGACCGAATAAATCTCGTTATCACCAATAATTAAGTGATCCAGAAGACGGGTATCAATAAGTGCTAATGCATCCCGAATTCGTTGTGTAACCATAATATCTTGCGTGCTTGCATCTGCAATTCCAGACGGATGGTTATGGGCCAGTATTACCGCGGCTGCATTGTGGTGCAGTACACGTTCTACGATGGGTCGTGAGTGAATTGTGGCGGTATTAATGGTGCCAGAAAATAACTCCTCATAAGAAATGATGCGATTTTGACTGTCTAGAAAAAGTGCAGCGACAGTTTCATTTTTTTGGTCGCGGAGACGTTTTTTAAGATAGCTAAATGTTTGTTGACTATCGCTAATTTGATTTTCTTTTTGCAGCTGGATGAAGTCACTGCGACGACATATTTCCCGAACCGCCTGCAACTGCACGTAACGCACAGGCCCCAGGCCGGGAATTTGTTGAAAATGTTGCTTGTCCGCAGTAAGTATCGCGCGTAAGTCACCCAAGTGGTGCATGAGTTCAGTCGCTAATTGCAGACACGATTTGAATTTGCTTCCTGAGCTGATGAAGAGCGCGAGAAGCTCTATATCAGAAAGCTGGCTAACCCCTTGTGTTAATAATTTCTCACGTAAATTGAAATGCTTGCTTCGAGCATGATCATTCATATTTTATTCCTTTATGCGAAGTTTCCGCTTGTATTTTTATAAAAATCCCCAAGGTGTGCAAGCTTTTTCAAGAAATCATGAAGCTTTTTAAAAGGATATATTTCTTTCTGTACTGGAGTATGATTTGATCACTGTTTTGAGTTTTATAGGGCGATCATGCAAGATTTCAAGGATAAAAAAATCCTCCTCGGAGTTTGTGGTGGCGTTGCAGCTTATAAGGCAGCTTATTTAGTACGTGAGTTCACCCGCCTTGGTGCGACCGTTCGGGTCGTTATGACTCAAGCAGCGCAAAAATTTGTTACCCCAATGTTATTTCAGGCGTTATCTGGGCATGAAGTACGCACAGAATTATTCGATACGCAGGCAGAGCGCGCCATGGGGCATATCGAATTGGCACGTTGGGCAGATTACCTGTTGATTTGTCCTGCTTCGGCGAATTTTATTGCAAAAATGGCTCACGGTATCGCGGATGATTTATTGTCTACTTTATATCTGGTCGCAAATATTCCGGTGTTGATTTGTCCTGCGATGAATCACAGTATGTGGGCACATGCTGCAACCCAAGAAAATTGCGCACAACTTCGTGCACGTGGGGTAGTTATTATCGAGCCTGCGGTGGGTTCCCAAGCGTGCGGAGAATTTGGTTTGGGGCGCCTCGAGGAGCAAGAAGTTATTATTAATGCTCTACGTTTAGCGAAGGTAAAACAGACCCTGGTTGGTAAAAAAGTGATAATTACGGCAGGACCCACTCAAGAAGCAATTGATCCGGTACGTTATATCGCAAATCATAGTTCGGGCAAGATGGGGTATGCCCTGGCAGCTGCTGCAGCAGCAGCTGGTGCAGAAGTTGTTTTGATTAGTGGCCCTGTGCAGCAGCAAATCCCCGCGGCCATTAACCTTATTCGAGTTACAACTGCAAAAGAAATGTATGATGCCGTGATGGGAAACCTCGATGCAGGAAGTATTTTTATCGGCGCTGCCGCGGTAGCGGATTATCGCATCAAAAAAACGACTGATAAGAAGATAAAAAAAGATCAGGAAGAACTAACCCTTGAGCTCGTAAAAAATCCTGATATATTGTCGGCTGTTGCGCAAAGTCGCAAAGCCTCATTGGTCGTGGGGTTTGCAGCAGAGACCCAGGATGTGCTGCAATATGCCCGGGAAAAGTTACTCCGCAAACAAGTCGATATGATAATCGCCAACCAGGTTGGGAATGGTTTTGGGTTTGCGGTCGATGATAATGAGGTGCAGATTATTACGGCATCGACGCAACGTGCTCTACCGCTGATGCACAAAACTCGTCTTGCGGGGGAAATTATTGCAATCCTCGCTGAGAGCTTACACAATGGCTCCCCCCTATAAAGGAAGGAAAACGAATGACACAACAAATGATTCAATTGAAAATTCTAAACCCACGTATCGGAGAAGAAATTCCGCTACCAGCCTATGCCACCAATGGCTCTGCCGGTCTTGATTTGCGTGCCTGTATCGAGGAGCCTTTAACCCTTGCTCCGGGTGAGACTCTGCTCATTCCAACTGGAATCGCTATTTATATTGCTGATCCAAATTTAGCCGCAATGATTCTGCCGCGCTCGGGGTTAGGACATAAGCATGGTATTGTGCTTGGAAATCTCGTGGGATTGATTGATTCCGATTATCAAGGTGAACTAAAAATATCCTGTTGGAATCGGGGGCAGGAACCATTTGTTATACAACCTGCGGAACGGGTCGCACAGTTAATCTTTGTTCCAGTTGTGCAAGCCGCTTTTGAGGTAGTGAATGAGTTTATCGAAACGGCACGCGGTGAAGGAGGCTTTGGAAGTTCCGGGAGACATTAATGCACTACCATCATCGCCAGGTACCACGCTCCGTATTTCGTGCATGTGATATTCGCGGCGTAGTCGATCGTGACCTCGATGAGCATGCTTTTTACACGATTGGCTGCGCTTTGGGGCTTTATTTGCACCAACTGCAACGCACGGCAATTTACCTTGGACGTGATGGTCGTTTAACCAGTTTAAAGTTTAGTCGCGCATTGACCTCGGGTTTATTGGAGCAGGGGATTCATGTTTATGATCTGGGTGTAATCACCACACCGGTTATGTATTTTGCCAGCCACACTCAAGCGATTGATTGTGGCTTGATGGTAACGGGTAGCCATAATCCGCCTGATTATAATGGGTTAAAGATAGTACTTGGCGGTAAAACATTGGTGCGTGATGAGCTTGAAAAAATTTATCATCTGCTGCATCAGGTAGGAAATCAAAACGGGACAACAGGTGCCGTCAATCAGGTCGATCTAATCCCATTATATCAGCAAGCCATTGTGGAGCGCATTCAGATACAACGACCTTTAAAAGTGGTTGTGGATTGCGCAAATGGCGCGGCCGGCCCCATCGTCCCGAAGGTTTTACAAAGCTTGGGATGTGTGGTGGTGCCACTTTACTGTGATGTGGATGGGCATTTTCCACATCATCATCCTGACCCTGCAGTGCCGGAAAATATGCAAAAATTAATCGCCACAGTGCAGGAGCATAATGCTGATTTGGGTTTGGCATTTGATGGCGATGCCGATCGCTTAGGGGTGATCACGAATCAAGGTGAAATCATTTGGCCCGATCGCTTAATGATCCTCTATGCTCAAGAAATCCTCGCTCGTCATCCTGCAGCAACCATCGTTTATGATGTTAAATGTACGCAAAATCTTCGGCAACGTATTTTGATGGCGGGAGGGAAGCCTAAGATGTGTCCCACCGGACATTCGTTGGTGAAACAGAGTATGTTACAAGAAGAGGCATTATTAGCTGGTGAGATGAGCGGTCATATATTTTTTCAAGACCGCTGGTTTGGTTTTGATGATGCTTTGTATAGCGCATGCCGTCTTCTGGAGATTCTGGGCGCCACCACGCGCAGCAGTAGCCAGCTTTTTAGCGAAATTCCGGAACACATAAGTACTCCAGAACTCAAAATCCCTCTAGGAGATGAACGCAAATTTCTCTATATGGAGCGCTTTAAGCGTGAGACTCATTTCCCCCAAGCGCGATTGGTTTTGATTGATGGGGTACGCGCAGAATATCCCTGGGGTTGGGGGTTAATTAGGGCTTCAAATACCACACCCAATCTTGTCGTGCGTTTTGAAGCGCAAGATCAGGCGAGTTTAAAGCGCATCCAAGATAAATTTCGTCAGTCCATGCTGCATATTGATGCCGATTTGGCAGTGCCTTTTTAAGCAGAACCATTAAATTGCAAGACAAAAAGCATCACTTCAAGCCATTCCTCATTCTGTTTTCGTGCGGGTACGAGTTCTTCTTGTAAAATTGTAAAGCCATACTGATGAGCAAGTTGACGCAAATAACTTGGGTGGTGGCTGAAACGCGCAGTTGTCTGCAATTGCCACGGGTAATTCGTGGTTATTTCAACACTAAACAGGAAATAACCTTCAGGTAAACAATGGGCACTTATCTGGCTAAATAATTCTTCCAGGGACCCAAAATAAGGTAAAACATCTGCCGCCACAATTAAGCCATATTGTTGCAGGTCTTGCGCTAAAAATTCCTGAATATCCGCAGTGACGAGTTGATCATAGAGATTTTTGTCGCGCGCTTGAGCCACCATTTTTTCAGCGATATCCACGCCCGTAAGTGTCGTGCTTGCTTCACGTAACACGATGCCGGTTAACCCGGTACCACAACCCAGGTCAAGTGTATGTAAAGAGGTAGGCAATGAATATTGATGCAATAGCTTAGCGATATGCTGGGGCAAAGTGTAGTGTAGGGTGCCTTGCATATGTTGGTCGTAATAAAGTGCATAGTTATTAAAGAGATTGTGCGCATATTCTGTGCTTGTTGGCGCATGCTGCTCTCCCTCCAGCGCTGCTAACATATGCGCGCTCACGGCATCCTCGGGATTTTCAGCGAGTGCTTGTTTTAAATATTCTCTTGCGGTTTCTCGTTGCTCCATTTTCAGATAAACAGCGGCCAGATTATTAAGCGAGGGTGCGTGTGGCATTTGGCTTATAATACGCTCGAAATAAACAATGGCTTCATTTAGATGCCCCAGCGCCATCTGCGCCACTCCAGAATTATAGAGGTACTCGATATTTTGTGGATCTGTTTGTAATAAAACATCATAGTGCATTAAGGCATTTTCAAAGCGGTCGAAATGCATAAAGGTCGCAGCAAGATTATTGCGCGCTTCCAAATGATGGTTGTCTAATGCGAGTGCTTTGGTAAAATAATCGACTGCTTGTTGATTGTGGTTGCTTTTTAATGCAATGACGCCGAGATTCACTAATGCCTCAATGTGCTCTGCATCTTGCTGTAATACTTGCTCAAAGGCAGATTTAGCCTCATCCAAAGTATTTTCCTCGAGATTTAGGATGCCTAGATAAAAATGAGCCTCTGTGTAGTCGGGATTTAAGCGAATCACGTTGTTAAATTGAATTTTGGCAGCTGAAAATTGATTGTTTTTAAGCAGCAATAAACCGAGATTAAAATGAGCAGCGCTAAAGTCAGGCTCCGCCTGCACCGCTTGTGCATAGTGTTTTAAAGCGTGGGTATAATCATTTTTTAGTGCATACACAGTAGCTAGATTATTATGTGCCTGTGCATATTCAGGGTGTATCGCTAACGCCGCTTGATATTCGTTAATTGCTTCATCCCATAAATGCGCTTTTTTGTAAACATTCCCTAGATTATTATGCATACTCGCATCGTGCGGATGGAGATGGACTGCTTGCTGTAGATAAAGCAATGCTTTATCCAGATCCTGCGCTTGAGCATGAGCCAGCCCAATAAAATGCAGGGTAGGGCTATGTTGGGGTTCTTGTCCCAAAATCGATTCATAGCACGCAATCGCCTCAGTAAGTTTACCTTCCTGCTGCAGCTGATAGGCTTTTTCAAAAATTTGTTCCAAAGAATGTTTCATCTTAATCTATGAGTAGAGTATGTAATTGCTGTAGAGCTTGCGCGCGATGACTAATCTTATTTTTAATCGTAGCAGGTAGCTGCGCCAGGGTACAATCGTAATCGGGACAATAGAAGACGGGATCATAGCCAAAGCCCAGATTACCCTCTGGATGTGCAGTAATGTATCCGGACAAAGAGCCGGTTGCGATAATGGGCATCGGGTCTTCTGCATGTTCTACCAGCACCAGGGCGCAGTAAAAATAGGCACGACGTGCTTCACCCTCATAAAGCGCCATATTTTTTAAGAGCAGGTTGATATTCATGGCGTCGTTTGCGTGATTACCCGCATACCGTGCAGAATAAATTCCTGGTGCTCCGGCAAGGGCGGGCACGACCAGTCCGGAATCATCCGCAAGTGCCGATTTTTTTGCCAGACGACTTGCATGACGTGCTTTAATTAAGGCATTTTCGACAAAAGATAGGCCGTTCTCTTCGGGTTCCGGAATATTGAAGTGCGTTTGCGGTATGCATGAAGCAGGGGCAAGTAGTGCTGAGAGCTCTTGAATTTTACCCTGATTTCCCGTAGCTAATACAACTTCTTTGAACATCACCTTTAAATCCTATATTTTTAATAAATTTTATCGGAAAAACTCGAGAGTGACCATAGTTTCACAAAATGGAGGACGTTTAAAAACAAGTTGATTAAATTTAGTATAGATGGTATTCTAAACGCGCAAAAATCCTAAAGTGTCTTTACGCGGAGTCCAGTATGAAAATTAAGCTTTTTTGTTTCTATGCACCTATTATTTTAACAGATGAGGTTGTCTCTCAAGATCAGCTTAAGGAAGTCAAAAAGAATTATGCTGGAATTACAGACGCTATTGTCAAGAATGCTTTAGAACAAAACAATGATAATAATCCATCAAGTGAAGATGCTTCGTCAATTCAATTTGGTTTTATTCTGCCTACAGAAACGAATCTTAATCATCTGCAAAAAGAGACACTTTTGTTCATCCAAGAGAATTTAAGCACTAAGATTAAGGATAGTCTTAATAAAACGCTCGCACCAGAAAAGCTCCTTAACCATTATGAAGATTTATTTCAATATTTTTATGTCGTAGCACAAAAAATAAGCCTAGAAAATCCTTACGCTCAGATTGAGATGAACTTATTTTATCCGGCAGTGAATGAAGACTACATAAAAAAAATCGCGACTTTAGTTGGAAGAGTATTGCCTTTCAATGTACGGCTCAATTTGATTCGGGCAAACTCAGGAGCGGATTGCGAACAAACAATGAGCATCGAGGGGCAAGGCATTATTGATGCTGCATACATGGACAATTTTATGATGGAGAAGTCAATAGATATATATATCAAAGACGCATTAACGACAAATAAAAGAAAGTTCTTAAAAGCTCAGGACGCTGTTAACAAACTAGCACAGGATACGCCTTATCAACAGCTCGTGGATCCAATGACAGACCTGGCTAGAATTCAAATTCTCCCCGAGGAAGAATTTGGCATGGCATTGATGAAAGAAGCGCAGGAAATTTTAAATATAGGAATTAAATCGCCACAGTATCAGATATTTTCGCCTCAGATTATCAGTTTTTTAAATGCGACTTTTGCGCTAATAAAAGAATTAGATCGCCAGAATCCAGATAATGTATTGAGCTTGTTACCAACTACTCAACAAAAAACAATTGCGAAGGAAACACAGCTCTTAGCGGAGTCAGTATTGGTTGCACTGAAGGAATATTTATATTTTCCTTATGAACAGACAAAAAGTGACAACTTAAACATCGCAATTAAGCGTTTAGCTGATGCCCATCACGGAAAGACACTTGCTGGTATTGCTTTAAAAACAGCTGGGGTGATAAGCATTACCCTGCCCGCACTCGCTGTTGTCGGATTAGCTTTAGTCGTTACCCCAGTATTCACACTGCCGTTAGCATTAATTGCCGCGGGGTTGTACACAGCATTTACTGTTGCTACGGTGTTTGCAGGAGTTCTTATGAATGATGTCGGTAACAGTAAAATCGCTCAAGCAGAAACTCAGCAAAAGGTAAAAGATAGCTTAGTGACTAATACTAATACATTATTCAGTCTTATAAATATTAGGAATAAATCAGAATCACAAACAGATTTAATCGTCGAGGAACAGCATGATAAAATTAGTAGTCCCGTTTTAGACGCCTAATTTTTAATAACAAAACAGGGATATATACAGAAAATATTTGCTGTATATATCCTAATTTTAGCAATAGGAATAGGACAAATTTAGCTAAAATATTTTTTTTAGACTAGCTCATTCATCGTATACTATTGGTGATGTTTGGTCTGCAATTTGCTTTTCTTTTCTTGACTAAGAAATTAAAAGTGATCGTTAATGAAGTTTATTGAACAAACGGATTATAGCGATATCAACGTAGCCTTTACAAAAAGAAAATTTAAGACATCTTGATCAATTTTAGTGTAGATGGTATCCTAAAGGCGCAAAAATAACCCAATTGCCTTACGCGGAGTCCATTATGAGAATCAAGGTTTTATGTTTTTATGCTCCTTACATGATGCAGGATACATCACAGCAAGAGATTATTGATCAAACAGAGTTTAATGATGCCGTAAGACAAACCTATGGTTCACTCCTAAGTAATATTGGTAGAGAAGATAACTTACCTACTACTGAAACGATAAACGAGTATCGCTTGGTTGTGCCTTCAAGTTCGGCTTTTAAAAGCCCAGGGGTTCAAGCACTATCTTTCATTCAAGGAAAATTAGATGGTCAGTTTATATCGGATTCCCCAAAGCTTACGGTTCAAGAGCTTGAGCTTAATAAGCACAATTTATTCCAGTACCTTTACTTCGTAGCCCATAGTAATAGTGTACAAAATCCCTATTCTAAAATTGAAATGGATTTTTATTATCCTCAAGAAAAAGCGGATGAGGTACAAGCGACAATTGATGCCCTCCAAGAGGTAGTACCTTTTAACGTAAAGATTGATTTCAAAAAGTTTTCTGCTACGGATTGCTCATTAACACACAGTGTAAAGGGCACAGGTTTTATCGATAGCCACTTCGAAGCTAATGTCCATGAGGAACCATCAGAGTTACAAAGCAAAATTATCGAATCACTGGGAAGCGTTAAGGAAAATCACCTAAAATTTCACATCGAACTCATTTTAAGACTAAATAAACTAAATAAAATTTTAGAAGGGCATCAACTAAATAACCCTTTTAAAGGGTACATAAAAACAATGAATGATTTAATCAGGATTCAAGTTATCGCGCAAAAGGATTTGGGTTGGCAGCTTCTCATAAAAGCGCAGGAGCTTTTAAACGAAAGCCTACGATATATGAGCAATCCCGATATTACAACAGGAGTCTCTCAGCTTTTGAATTCAGTTTTTGAGATGATTAAAGACTTGGATGAACGAAATCCAAATTATAAACTGAATTCCCTGGACTCCTCTCATCAACAAGAGTCTGCTGTAGATTTATTAATATCAGCAACTGTAATCGTGGAACAATTTTGTAACCACCTACGTGCCCCAGACCCCACAAATCTTGATATTATAAAACATGAGAGTGATTACCTGGCCCGCTCTAATCGCGGAAAAGAAGTGGCAGGTAAAGCTTTAAAAGCAGCGGGAATTTTCAGTATTACTTTACCTATATTTGCGTTTATTGCGTGACCTTTGATGATTTCGCCCACATTTACGTTACCTCTTGCGCTTATTGCAGCAGGTCTTTACGCAGCGTTTACCATTGCCACGGTTTTTGCCGGAGCTCTTCTTGGCCATATGGGTAATAATAAAATAGCCCAAGCAAAAGTTGAGCAAAGCGTGAAAGAAAATTTTACAGCAAATGCCTCTACTTTCTTCAGAGCCATCGATCCATCACCGCGCATAATTACAGCTAATGATACTGATCCGGTCCTGCTTGTTGACTACTCCGTAAAATCGTAACCTTATGTTGCTGAACTAAAATGTATATAGAATTAATTCTGTATACATTTTAGTCTTTATCCATAGTAAAAGTGGTCAAAATTCGTTAAAATACACTTTTTAGACCTGTGTTTGCCATCATGCCCATTTCGCATTTATTATTAGCCCTTGCCGTCGTTGTGGTTTGGGGAATGAATTTCTTATTTGTCAGTGTGGGGCTAACAGAAATTCCCCCCTTTCTTCTTTGCGGATTAAGATTTGCACTCGCCAGTATTCCCGCAATTTTATTCATCAAACGGCCACAGAGTGCCTTTCATTGGGTAGTTGTATACGGATTGGTGATGTTTGGTTTGCAATTTGCTTTTCTTTTTCTGGGGATGAGCTTAGGTATGCCGCCGGGGATTGCTTCAGTACTTATTCAGACCCAAGTGTTTTTCAGCATGTTTTTTGCGGTAATCTTCTTGCGCGAGCAACCCAAGTGGGGGCAAATTATTGGCGCTCTGGTTTCTTTTTCAGGAATTGCTTTAGTGGCCAGGCATACGGACCAAGACATCAGCTTAATCGGCTTTTTTTCAATTCTTGCTGCGGCCGCGACTTGGGGATTAGGTAATTTAATCACCAAGAAATTAAAAGGTGATCGCAAAAGTATGCTGGGTTTAATCAGCTGGGGGAGCTTTGCCGCAGCAATTCCTATGCTGCTGCTTTCTTTCGTGGTTGAAGGGCAACACCAATGGATAGAGACAGCCCATCGTATCAGTTGGAAGGGTATCGGTGCGCTTTGTTATATAGTCTATGCCTCAACTTGGGTGGGTTATGGTCTGTGGAACTGGTTACTTGCCCGCTATCCGGTAGGGATGGTGGCACCGTTTACACTTTTAGTTCCGGTCGTCGCGATGGTGGGCTCAGTCATTTTTCTTGGTGAAGCGTTTTATTTATGGAAGCTTGTCGCAGGATTATTGGTGATGAGCGGCTTATGCATAAATGTGCTCGGTAGCAGATTAGCAGGAATAAGAGCACGTAGGGCGTTTTCGTAAGGATGTATGTTCAGGATGAATGATATTAAGAATATTAATTTATGTGCGGATGATTTTGGGTTAAGTGCAGGGATCAGTCGCGGCATATTAAAGCTTATGCACCATCAGCGATTATCAGCAGTCAGTTGTATGGTTAATAAACCTGCCTTTGATGAATATGCCGAGCAACTGCTCAATTACCGCAAGCAGGTGCAAATAGGCTTGCACTTTAATTTAACCGATGGCCCCTTATGTACGGGACATCCTGGATTTCGTTTAAACACACTACTGCTTAAATCGCATCTGGGGCTATTGGAGCGCCACAGTTTAACCACGGAATTCATACTGCAATTACAGCGTTTTGTGCAAACTTTTGGATTTTTACCCGATTTCATTGATGGTCATCAGCATGTGCATCAATTACCCCAGGTACGTAGTATTATTTTAGAGCTATACCCGAAATTAATGCATGAGAGCAGTCCTACGCTGCGAGCTACTTATCCATTTAGCGGGGGAAAATTTTGGTTCAAAGGCAAAATTTTGGAATTAACAGGTGGCAAAGCTTTTGTAAAATCTTTAACTACAAGAAATATCCCCCACAATCCCCAATTTTTGGGTATTTATAACTTTTCTCCAAAAAATAATTATCGTGACCTGTTTCGTTTCTGGTTATCTCAAGCAAAGAATGAGGCATTGATCATGTGTCATCCAGGTGAAGAGGATGCGCAATGGGATGCAATCGCGGCCACTCGAATAACCGAATTAGCCTATTTTTCCAGCGATGAGTTTATTCAGGATTGCAACGAGTTCAATGTCCAATTGAAAAATGTTTATTCAGTAAAAGAATAGGCTAAGCTTACAGATTAGAGTATCGTAGGGAATTATATTTTGGGAGAAGAACATGGATGCAGATATATTATTTAGTTCCTTTAACTTGTCCGGCCTGGAATTAAAAAACCGTATGGTGATGGCGCCTTTAACCCGCTGTCGCGCAATCCCAGGGATCGATGCGCCCCAAGCAATGAATGCTGTCTATTATGGACAACGAGCGACCGCAGGCCTTATTATTTCTGAGGCAACTCAAATTTCACCTACCGCGAAAGGTTATGCGTGGACCCCGGGAATCTACTCCCCAGAGCAAGTTGCCGGCTGGAAATTGATCACGAATGTCGTGCATGAACAAGGTGGGAAAATTTTTGCGCAATTATGGCATGTCGGACGTATTTCGCACCCAAGCTTACAACCGCATAATCAAGATCCGGTTGCCCCTTCAGCAATTAAACCTGTGGATCAAAAAACCTTTATTGAGCAAGGCGGAGGTGGCTTTGCAGAGGTAGGGACACCGCGCGCATTAGCTCTTGAAGAAATACCAACAATCATTGCAGACTATCGAAAAGCTGCGCAAAATGCGATGGAGGCCGGTTTTGATGGCGTGGAAATTCATGCTGCGAATGGTTATCTCATCCAACAATTCTTATCGGATGGCAGCAATAAACGTACGGATAATTATGGTGGGAGTATCCCCAACCGTTTACGATTTTGTTTGGAGGTTTGTGAGGCCGTGACGCAAGTGGTTGGTGCTGCGAGAACCGGAATCCGTTTATCCCCCGTGGGAACGATTAACGGTACCTCAGATACCCATCCTGCGGCAGTCTATTTTCCCTTGCTTCGGGAGTTAAGTCATCTCAAGCTTGCCTATGTTCACATCATCGAAGGGACAACACGCGGTCCGCGCGATTTGGAAGGGCTTGATTTTCATGCACTAAGGCGAGAGTTTACTGGCGCGTGGATGGTCAATAATAATTATACCCGTGAGCTTGCAATAGAGGCACTTGCATCTGGCTATGCGGACTTAGTCGCGTTTGGGCGACCTTTTATTGCAAATCCAGATTTGGTGCGTCGTTTTCAATTAAATGCCCCGCTTACGGAATGGGATCAAAGCACATTTTATGGTGGTAACACGAAAGGATATACCGATTATCCCTTCCTTGACCAATAGCTTGAAGACTCCATAATTTTGGGTTTGCTTAACGGCACGCCCAAAAACGGGAGAGCACAAACGTATAAGTTGCCACCAACAAGAGCACAATGAACAAGGCGACCAGGTAATTTAGATGCGTATAATTTAATAAAAGAAAGTATAAACTTTCATTAATGATACAACCCACAACTGCAACCGTAAAATAATGCGGAAGACTTAATATTTTTTTTTCTTGAAGCGTGGCGAAGGTTAAATATTTATGGCCGAAGAAACTGACGGTAAAGGCTGCAAAGAATGCAAAGATATTGGCAAAAAGTGCGTGAAACTGGTAAGTGCTTACTAAAAAATAAACAAAGCCTAAATGAACCGCTGAGGCTAGCCCCCCAATCAAGACGAAAAAAAATAGTCGATGATGCGTACTAAGCCTGGTCGTCAAAGCTACTTCCCTCGTCAATCACGTAAAGCGGGCGGTTTTTAACTTCATCAAAAACGCGGCCAATGTACTCGCCGACAATTCCTAAAGCCAATAACTGGAGTCCACTAAAAAAACTAATTGCAGTAACAATTGTCGCCCAACCCGGTGTTTTGATGCCAAAAATCCAGGTGCTAAAGACGATCCAAAATGCGTAAAATAACGCTATAGTTGCTACACCAATACCGCCAATTGCAATTAAGCGCAAGGGAAAGGCAGTAAACGAAGTAATGCCGGTAATCGCTAAATCGAGCAGTGAATAAAAGCTCCATTGTGAGACACCTGCTTTTCGCGGTGGTACTTCGTAGGGAATGGCTATTTGTTTAAAGCCAACCCAGCTGTACAATCCTTTCATAAATCGATTCGTTTCCGGAAGTTTTTGTAATGCGTGCACAATTTTTCGATCGAGGAGACGAAAATCACCCGCATTTGCTGGAATATTCACGCGATTTATTTGCGACGTTAGGCGGTAAAAAAGCCGCGCTGAATTACGTTTAATCCAGGACTCATCTTCACGGCTTTGACGGACTGCATAAACCATGTCATAACCTGCTTCCCATTGAGCAATAAACTTACTTAAAAGCGCTAAGGGATGTTGGAAGTCGCAATCCATTAGAATTACTGCATCGCCGCGGGCATGATCAAGACCTGCACTTAAGGCTTTTTCTTTACCAAAATTACGGCTAAAACGTAAATAGCGTATTTTATGTTGCTTTCTTAATCCCGTGATAATGCTTGCGGTATTATCAACGCTGCCATCATCCACTAGTAAAATTTCATAAGTATACGGAAATTGACTTAGAGTTTGCTCCAATGCCGCAATAAAATCGGCAATCAAATGTTCTTCATTGTAGACAGGAACAACACAAGAAATAGTTTTCACACACAGACTCTGTTCAATCATAACTTTGCTTATCTGGATTGTTTATTATGCGGTATTTTAACGCGAATCACGGCATCCTGTAAGGTTTATTTTAACAACATGATTTTTTAAAGTGCGTCTGTCAACCAATCGTCACTGGAATAAAGAACTTTGGGGGTATGGATGATGATCTTCATCTGTTCTAACACTACACTTGTATTAGAGACAATTTTTTAAGAATTGTCTTTATGAACTTTAATTTAGGAGTTGACGCCAGTTTGCATTGCAGTGCAGAATGTCAATATTGGTCTTGACCGAGTTATCAAACTAAGAGGACCACGTGAAATGAAAAGTCGATACTGGTATTTACTCGTCTTTCTTTTTCCACTCTCCGCAGTGTTCGGCATGGCACATGGAGGGGCGGCTTCTTATAGCACCTTAATCCTGTTTAGCGGCATTCTACCCCTCATCGAAATTGCTTGCGGGCAAGATTTTATTTATCCCCGTGCCGCACCCACTGAGAAACATACTTTTTACCGGCTTATGCTCTACGGCATGGTCCTGGCACAGTTCATCATTACCATCCTTGGGGCATATTTTGTGCCGCAACAAAGTGGTTGGGAACTATTGGGCACCATTCTTGCGGTGGGTATCTGTGGTGGTATTACTTTTGCCGCAGCCCATGAGCTCATCCATAAAAACAATCTTTATGATCATATATTGGCGAATTTGGTTTTTGTCATAACGGCTACAGGTCATGCACCCATGGAGCATGTATTGGTTCATCATGGTCCCTACATAACAGGCACAGCAAAAGACCATGTTCATGCTCGGGAAGGGATGAGTTTTTATCAATACTATTTACCCGCAATGTGGGGTTTAAGAAAGTCGGCCTGGAATGCTGAAAAAAAATTATTACAACGGCAAGGTCGTTCATGCTGGAGTTGGCATAATCGTTTGATAACACTGAATGTGGCTTCCATTTTTTCTGCCCTCATCCTTACCTATATTTGGGGATTTTGGGCCTTGATTTATTTTCTGGGTACGGTACTTGTTAGTAGTGGGGTTATTTTGGCCGCAGCCTATGTACAGCATTATGGCTTAGAGCGCATGACCTCTACCAACGGACAGTTGGAAAAATTCACGGCGCAGCATTGTTGGAATTCTAATTATGTATTAAGTAATTATTTACTGTTTCAACTACCTCGTCACTCGATACATCATTTACGGCCTGGGCGAGACTATGAACTCTGTGAGGATGAAACAGAAAACCCACAACTTCCATACGGTTATTTTGTTTGTGGGCTGCTCATATTTGTACCGCGCTTATGGTTTAAACTCATGGCACACCCCATGAAGCTCAATAAAATAAAGCGTGCACAAGAGATGGAGATACATACTGCAAATTAAGGTATTTTAATAAAGCGATGTATGGGGAACTGAATAAATTTACTTTCCATAGAGTGCTAACTATATTTAATGCTAGGGTTTAATTACTATAAAGGAGAGGAAAATGGATAATTCAAATCGCAATAACCCCCACGCTGCTGTAGCCGAAGCTGCTGAGAACTTAGTACATGAAAGTAAAAAGTGGGCTCACGAAATGCAACAAGAAGGTATGAAAAAAGTATGCCAGGCCGAAGAAAATATTAAAGAGTGCTCAGATCAATTATTAAGAAAAGTACAGGAAAATCCTTTAGCTTCTGTACTTATCGCCAGTGGTGTTGGCTTCCTGCTTGCTAAGATAATGGGTAAATAGATGGAGGCATTGAAGCAGATTGAAGGTTTGATCCATGCCAAATGGTCTATATTTAAGTCCATATTGGCATTGGTTAAACTGGAAGCGCAATTAGCCGGAAAAAGTATCCTGCCCTTACTGGTAAGTGTTGGTATGTTCATTATGGTCTTATTAACATTCTGGTTACTTACCTGTATTTTGGCCGGGTACTTAATATTCCTGCAGTTTGGTAACTTTTTAATCGCTTTGGGGGCAGTATTTTTACTGAACTTAGTCCTCATAGGTTTTTTAAGCGGTTATTTATTTCATACATTGAAAAATATGAGCTTTTCAAGAACTCGTGCTTATTTTTCAGGTCAGATGGATGCTCGTGATGACTACCAAAAGAAAATTAAAGTCGCAAATCAAGCAAACTGAAAATCGGTTACGGCAAATGCAAGGCGAAATGGTATCGCATGAACATTATTTTGAAAGCATGCGCTTTTCAGTGTCTCCGTGGATGATTGTTGTATTTATTGTTCCGGCGGTTTGGTTGGGTTGGCGCGCAAGTAAAGGTCGATGGCTGTCTTCACTCACTTTAGGTTTGAGTGAATTTTTGGTCATGAGTTTAACGACATTTTTTCGTGGGCAAATATTGCGCTTAGTCAATCAATATTTATACGAACGCCCAACCAATGAACCTAAAATATAATCTCATAACTTCTATCCGGTTATGAAAGCGGATAGAAGTTGTCTTGCTACATTAAGCTGCATCGACAGCACTCATTTTTAGCGGCTAGGACTTCAGGGGTGATTTGAAACAGACCAAACCCGGTCGCGCTGGGCGAACGTGCTTTGTGCTCTAATTGTTGCTGAACGCTATCTAAATTGAGGACCGTTTTTTTTGCTTCTGCAATGAGGTAAACAAAGCGTGAATCGTGAATATTGTCGCAAAGCTCGCCGTACTCAGACCAAAGTTCACGCTCACATTCTTCACCAATGTAGTCCCATATCGCTGTTACAGAACCTGTCAGGCGAAGTTGCGTGACTAAATTTTTAGCCTCATCCAGTCGGTGTGTTCTTAGCAAAGTTTCAACAAATGCCGTCACTTTTTTTTGAACGAATTCGTGAATGCGGGTACTCATTAATGTACTAGAAAGCGCTTGAGTGATGCTTGTTTCCAAATCTAAAAACGCATGTTGTTGTTCATGGTAAATATAGACCTCACCCTGAGCAAAATCATAGTACCAGGCGTGTACATTTAACTCTTTAGCAGCAATTTTCTCTTGTACCGTGGGATAACTCTTAATGTTTGCAATTTGATTCAGGGTGTTTTGGCGCGTAAGTTCTGGGATTGAGGCGGTTTTTGTTGTGCTCTCTGGTGTATTCTGTTTTAGCCACGAACTCACCTGGGGTAAATGCTGTATTTGCTGCAAATCAGCAAGCCCATTCATTGCCCCACATTCAGAGTGTCCGCAAACAACGATATCCTTAATTTCTAACTGCTTTAATGCAAACTCTAAAGCGGCGGCTTCGCCGGAAATCTGACCTTCACGCCAGGGTGGTACCATATTGCCGATATTTCGTGTGATAAAAACCTCTCCAGGGTCTGCCTGTAAAAAATCAGCAGGGGCAACACGGGAATCCGAACAGGTCACAAAATAAACCGAAGGCTTTTGTCCATGTGCCAGATTTTTAAATAAAGTTTGTTGCTGTGGATAGAGATGCTGTTGAAAATAATTTAATCCCTCTTTTAATGTAACATCAAAGGATAATCCATGCTCTTGACTTGGGTCGTAAAGATTAAATTGCTTCTCTTCCGGGGAATAATAATAAACTTCACCAGTTTCAAAATAGTAATGCCAGGCAAAGACCGCCAGTTGCCCTGCTTGAATGTATTCTCGAACCAGTGAATGCGCATTGAGTTGATTAAATTGTTGTTTAATACTCTCTCGAGTAATTTGTTCCAGGCTATTGGTATCAACGCTACTGTTTGTGATGTTTGATTTGACCGCTTGCAGCCAGGCTGCCGTATTGGGCAAAGTCTCTTCTAAGTTTTCTTGTTGTAAACCATGCATCGCACCGCAATGGCTATGGCCGCATAATATTATTTGTTTAACCCTCAAACCTTTTAACGCATACTCCAGCACGGCATCCATACTTAAAGAAGACTTATCATCGGTGGGTACTAAAGCACCCACGTTGCGGGTCATGAAGAGTTTGCCCGGTTCACTGTGGGTTAATAAAGAAGGGACGATACGGGAGTCTGCACAGGTGATGAATAATGTGCTTGGGTGTTGTCCTTGCTGCAATTTTTTTAAAAGTTCTTGCTGTTTTAGGTATTGGTTTTGTTTGTACTGTTTGACTCCTTTTAACAACTTAAAAAGCATAAATCCTCCTGAATTCTGTTAGACGTAGTTACATATTAAATGTTCAGGATTATATAGAGTGCCATCAGGTAATACAGCACATCCGGCTTTTTTTACTTGCTGTAATTGTTCTTGGCTTAAATTTGAACCAATTAAAATAGCATAGGATAGGTCAGCCCCCCGCAGGGTCGCACCTGTGAAATCTACTCGAGATAACAGCGCATGATTAAAATTCGCATGATCGAGTAAGGCATTCCTAAAGGTTGCCCCACTAAAGGAGGCTTTGAATGCATTAATGTGGACTAAATGCGCGTTATCGAAGTTTGCATTCATAAATTTAGCTTGGACTAATTTGGCGCGTAATAAAACCGTAGAAGCACATTGAGCCGCAACAAAATTTGCGTGGGAAAGATTGGCTTGGGACAGGTCGCTGCGGTTTAAGACAGCATGCGCATGTTTACTGTGTTGTAATAAAGAGTGAGAGAGATTACAGCCCTCGCAGCGATTATATTCCAGAAAATGCTGCAAATCTTCACCGTCTTCGTAATGCATCGCAACCGCAATATGGCCCCAAAAAAACAGGATTAAAAAAATTTTAAATTTATTCATTTCTTACTCCCCCAGCGCATGAATAGGTGCCCTGACCATCGTTTAATGTGCCGTCAGGCAAGATGGCGCAGCGATAGGATTTAACACCAGAGAGCTGTTCCTGGGTAATATTTGAACCGTACAAGATCGCATCATCAAGAATGACTTCACTTAAAATTGCCTGGGTAAAATCGGTAAAGGATAAATTGGACTTGCTAAAGTCCACTGCGGTCATTTGACTACCAAAGAAACGTGCATGGGTTAAATTGCTTGCACGAATAGTGGTATGTTCCAGGAGCGCCCGATTAAATTCTGCTTCGTTAAAATAACTCTCTTTAATGTTCGCATCAGCTAAATACATCTCGGTAAAATTACTTTTCTCAAAATGAGTTGCCTCAATTACCACATTATTCAGTTTTGCCTGGGAAAAATTGCTCTTTTTAAAGACAGAATTGATGATTTTAGCATAGACCAGGTTGGTGTATGAGAAATCACTACGCAGAATGTTTACGTCATGCATATAAGCGGCAGTGAAATAACTTTCGGTAAAATAATTATCAGTAAAAGTCTGATGTTCAAGTCGTATTCCACTTAAGTCACAGCGAATGCAATTGTGGTCGATCAGTAACTGCTGCCAATCTTCGGGCAGGTAATGAGCTGCCCATGTAATTTGGTAACTCCATCCCAACAGCATTAAAAAAATCGACTTGAGCATGCTATTCTCACTGAAAAATAATAGAAATTATAAATTTTAAGAGTACACTGTAACTTAATTTTTTTGCGGATAATAGTGCATTAGGATCAAGATGATCCAAAGCTTCTTTCTTAATTTTGTAAAGGAACACGTATGCAAACTCTGATGGAAAAGCCCCATATACAAATTGCCAACATGTCTCGTTGGTATGTCGTTTCCCGCGCCCTCCATTCCGTTGCGCGATTAGGAATCGCAAATTTTATGTCGCATGAGCCTTTAGCCGTGGAAGAAATTGCCAGAGCTTCAGGAACTCAACCACTATTGCTGGAACGGCTGCTGGATTTTTTATGTGCTTATCAAATTTTTAGAAAAAATAACCAGGGCTATGCCTTAACTGAATTATCACAGGTATTACGTGATGATGATGAGCATTCGATGCGCGATGTTTTGTCTATGGTGGATGATAGCTGGTGGCAGGCTTTTTCAGACATGGAGACGAGTATTCAACAGGGAACTCCGGCATTTGAGCTGCAACACGGAACGGATTTTTTTGCCTTCTTGGGTGAAAACCCGCAAAAGCAACAAAATTTTGATCGGGGTATGGCGCGTATTTCGACTTTTGATATCCAGGCAATTGTTAATGCATATGATTTCTCTTCCTTAAATACCCTAGTGGATATGGGGGGCGGGCGCGGGGGTTTGGCACAAGCGATAAGTCAAAAATACCCTAAATTGCACACAACTGTTTTTGACTCTCAGGCGGTGATTAGTCAGTTACGCCCAGAAGAATATAATGAGAATGTATCATTGCAAGCCGGTAATTTTTTCGCCCAAATTCCGAATGCGGATGCTTATTTCTTCAAAGGGGTATTGCATGATTTCAACGATGAGACCATGTTCAAGATAGTGCAAAATTGCGCGCAACAAATGCCGAGAACCAGTCGATTACTTATAGCAGAACAAGTATTACCTGAAGATGATGCGCCTCATCCCAATAAAACGATGGATGTCGTGATGATGGTTTTGTTAGGGGGCCGTCAACGGAGTTTAAGCGGCTGGCAGCAGGCTGTGGCTCAAGCCGGATTTGTCTTAAAAAACACCTACCCCACCGCGAGCCTATTTACCCTAATGGAGTTTATTCTGCCCTAATTGCGCCCCACGATATGACGCCCGTGCTTGCTGCACGGGCGATTGTTGATGATTCTTACGCTACCATTTTGAGAGACCTGTTAGAACGCTTGTTATTTTATCTTGGAAACAATAATGAGCAAAAAAGATGATGCGGGTCATATTCTTCTTTTAAACTCATCCATTCCCTGTAGCGTCTACCAAAATGTTGTTGCCAATATTCCTCGGGCAATTCTTCACCTAAGAAACCCGAAAGATAGCGTTTACCACCTAAAGCTAAAAGTTGGGCGTCTAAATTTTTTATCACCGCTACAGCCGCTGGTAAAAGATTATTAGATAAACCAGGGGGTAAAATCATCAGGCCAAAGACCTGTTCTTCATTGGGTAGTGCTAAAAAATTTTTTTGCGGGTTGCTATTATCAATAGCCACCGTATGAATGACGGGTGCAAAGAATAAAGGAATTTCCGCCAAAATATTGGCTACATGCTGCCACTGGGAGTAGGGCAAAAAACACTCATACCAAGGATGAGTTTGCTCCCACTGTCCTGAAGATTTCATGGCTTTAAAGCGACTATCGTGACGGTTTAGGTAGGAGGAAATGGATTCATCTTGCGTATGCAAAAATTGCCAAGGATTTAAGCCTAAAGCGTCCAGTTCAGGAGCTTTATCGAAGTATTGTTGACTGATCTGTAAAGCATAGAACCACTGCGCAAAGGGTTTTCGTCCGGTGGGTGTTAGTTTCGCTCCAAGAGGTGCGGGGGTGCAAAAAGCATCAATATAATCGACATTTTTTTGACAGTAATAAAAATCTTTTAACCATTGAGTCTCATCAGCGTAGAGTAGATAGAACGTACGGATTTTAGGCTGGCAGGGAATTAATGCTAATTGCACCTGTGTAATGATGCCAAATTGTCCCTGACCACCTAAACAGGCGTGGAATAGGGGATCATGCTCGTACATCTGATGCCTTTGCCCATCAGCGGTAACAACTTCTAAGGCGCGAATTTGATTGCAAATACTACCAAAGCGAAAGGATGAGGCACCTATGCCCCCAGCCGAGATGACTCCGCCGATGGATAGATGTGTGTTGTGTGGAAGCACGGCAGGTATTAAACCATGAGGGATGGTGTGCTCAATCACTTGCGCCCACATCGCATTTGTTTCTACCCATATTGCATTTTTCGCAGGGGATGCGATTTTCGTAAAATGTTCCATACTGACGAGAATGCTGCCTTTATAGGGAAGTGACTGTCCGGATTGGCTTAAACCAAATCCTCGAATAGTTAGGGGTAATTTATGAGTATGTGCGTACTGCACAAATTGCTGTAATTGGCCGGTTGTGTGCGGCTTCACCACCGCTGCAGGTCTGGAGTACAGTATTTTGCCAAAGTCTTCACTAAAGCAAGCTTGGACCTGCTCATCAAGGAGCAGATCCAATGGACTTATAGTGTTAGGTTGCGCTGGTTGTTGCGGTATCAAGTGCATGAGTTTTCTTCCTTTGCTTTGCTAATTCTAAACGCCGATTGCATGCGATGATGAGGCCATCAAACATGGTGTGGAAGGCCGTGTAGCAATGGTCGATCATTTTTAAAGCTTCACGACGGACAGTGACGGAAATTTGACGCGCATACAATACTTTTTCCATTTCTTCTTCAAACATTGCGTGTGCTTTTTCTACTTCCAAATGGTGGTTCGAAAAATATTTAAGATTTTTATCTTCTCCTGTTTTTTGAACTTGTTTGGCAACGCGCTCAAAAAACACATGCCCTGAAGATTCGAGCGTCAGCAACAGAGCAATGTTAACCATTTCATCCGTCGCTTTATACACTTCGGCTACCAGGGCATAAGCCGCATCCCGTGTCGGTTGTGTTTCTTTACTGTAGAGCCAGCTTACATCATTGTTTTCACACGATTTATCAATACTTTTAGTACCCATATACTTTTTGTCATGTAAAAACCACTTATCATGGCCTGCATCTTCTAAACGATGGTGACGGGCAATTTTTTTAAGGTAAGGATCGGTCACGCGCTCTTCATTAATACGCAAAATATCCTGAAAGGTCATCGCCCAAAAAGTCAGTTCAGGCACAAAATAGCTGATTTCCTCTAAGCTATGCAGTTGTTCTAAAATCTCAAAAAAAGGATGCTGTTCAAACTGCTTTTGCTTGTTATCGATGTATTCCTGTATGCCTTTCATAATAATAATCTCCATATTTAAATTAAAGGAATTAAGCTATATCAGTCATTTTTTTGCCGTAATAATTGAGATGTTTCTCTACTTTTTGCCAGTCGATCTCCGTAATGGATTCAACATCCTCACATAAAAGTTCAAGAAATTCTGCCTGAATTTCTCCATAAATCTGTGCTTCAACATAAGGAATATTGGTGAACATGACCATAACATGTTTAGAAAGGTAGTATTCTGGATAGCGCTCCATCAAGCAGTGTTCGAGCTGTTTTTTTAAATTAAAACGACGTTCTTGAATGTTGCTTTGTATCTCATAAAAATTATCCATCGACATCTGCGCGACCGCATCGGTATTAGGTTTGCGTTGCTGATAAAAAGCAGGCATGACCTTATCCCAGCTGTCATGATGGGTATCGAGTAATTCATTTAAAATACGACAATCTTCAAAGGCACTATTCATACCTTGCCCGAAGAAGGGGACAACACCATGTGCTGCATCTGCTATAAGCATACACTGGTCTTGATAATGCCAGGAATCGCATTGAATCGTACTCATATTACCCGTAGGCCGTTGGCAAAATTCCTGGATAAGATTTGGCATTTTATCCACAGCATCCGCAAAATGAAGGCTAAAAAAATGATTGATTTGTGCTTCGTTTTGCAAGCAATCAAAGCTGTCATTTCCGGTTAATGGCAAAAATAAAGAGCCGGTGATGGAGCGATCGCGATTAGGATTGCCAAGCAATAAAAAGGAATTTCTGGGCCATAAATGGAGATGTTCTGCCAACAAATGATTTTGTCCGGCCTCACCAATAGAGAGTTCTTTATATCCATAGGATAAAAAGTTACGGTGAGCACGAATTAATTTTTTTGCGTTTAAAACGTCACGGACACACGATCCCGCACCATCAGCGCCAATAATACGTTCGTATGTTTGTTCATAAAGCCCTCTTTCTTTCGTTTCTAAAAATAGGGTTTTGCGCTCAAAATCAATGCCTCGGAGTCGCGTACTAAAATAAAAACGGATATTAGGATATTTCTCAACTTCATTGAGTAATAGTTTATTTAATTCACTGCGTTCGATTGCATTAATATATTCTTCATGATGCCGACCGAAAGGCTGGAGAGTCAGCTGGCCTGACACATCATGGATTGCACGCCCGCGCATAGGAACAATTAATTTCTGTACCAAGTGCTGTAGACCCACGGCGTTAAGACTGGTAAGCCCCCTGCATGATAATGCTAAATTAATCGAACGCCCGCCCTCATCTTCTTGCAATCGTAGGTCTGTACGTGACTCATAAATGTCCAACTCATACCCTCGTCTTGCTAGATAAAGTGCTAAAAGAGTACCTGCTAAGCCTGCGCCAATAATGGTAATTTTTGGCATTCCCATCTCCGTTGGAATTTATCCTTGCAGAGCATATGCAATTACCGTGCCAATTTTGAAATAGGAGCACTCACCCAAAGTGTGAGCGGGCATTTTGTTGCAAACTATATCGCTTAGGTATTTTTTTCTCTACAATAATTCTTTTCAGCAGAAGATGGCAATTATGTTTCGACCACTAGCACTTTTTATGGGGCTACGTTACACCCGTTCGCGCAAAAAAAATCATTTTGTCTCGTTTATTTCTTTGAGCTCCATGTTAGGTATAGGCATGGGAGTCATGGTGTTAATTACGGTGCTGTCAGTTATGAATGGCTTTGATGAGCAAATTCATAAGCGTTTCTTTGGAATGGCTCCAGAAATTACCTTAAGCGGCCCGGATAATCGCTTGAATAATTGGGAAGAAATGGCGCAAAAAATTCAGCGATTTCCTGAGATTAAGGCTTGGTCACCCTACGTGGGTGGTCAAGGGTTGTTAGTACACGAAGGACAAGTAGTGCCTATGGTCATCACCGGCATCGATCCGCAGATGGAAGAAAAGATGACTCATTTGCAGGATAAATTGCTCGCAGGAGACCTGAAAAATTTAGATCATTTTGGCATTATTTTAGGAAAGGGCACCGCCGATAGTTTAGGAATCATGCTCGGTGATAAAGTAACCCTCATGATACCCCAGGCTTCGGTCACGCCAGCAGGTATGGTTCCAAGGTTCAAACGCTTCACTGTGGTCGGTGTATTCTCAGCGGGTAATGGATTTAATTTTGATACCAAACTTGCATTTATAAACATTCATGATGCGCAAAAATTATTACAACTCGGTAATGATGTTTCCGGTTTAAAGATGCGAATTAAGAATGTTTATCAAGCGCCCGAACTGAGTGCAGCGATAAGTCATGCTTTAAATGATGAATACGATGTGGGTAATTGGACTCAACAATATGGTGCTTTTTTTCAAGCAGTCAAGATGGAAAAAACCATGATGTTTATGATTCTGTTGCTTATCATTGCGGTCGCTGCTTTTAATTTAGTCTCTTCACTGGTCATGGTCGTTAACGATAAACAAGCTGAAATCGCAATATTAAGAACCATTGGCGCTAAACCGGGTACTATTTTATGGATCTTTATCGTTCAAGGAATGATGGTCGGTGTCGTGGGAACCTTTCTCGGCTTGGTAGGTGGCTTATTACTGGCGCATAATGCGACGACAATAGTTAACCATTTACAAAGTTGGTTTCATTTCAAAGTATTATCGTCCAGTATTTATTTCGTGGATTATTTGCCATCAAAAATTCTATTCAGTGATTTATGGAAAATCTGCTCTATGGCCTTGTTGATGAGTTTCTTGGCAACGATTTACCCCGCCTGGCGCGCGTCAAAAACTATTATAGCTGAGGCTTTGCATTATGAATAAACCCATTTTAACGAGCAACAATTTATCCAAAACTTATTCTGATGGGGCGACCGAGGTTCAAGTGCTTCGTGGGGTAAACTTAAGTATCACCAGTGGTGAGCGTATAGCCATTATTGGCCCTTCTGGTTCAGGTAAAAGTACTTTATTGCATTTGCTGGGAGGACTTGATAAACCTACCGACGGCTCAGTGCTTTTTTCAGAAGTTGATTGGCAAAAAGTTAATGAAAAGAAGCGCTGTCAAATTCGTAACCAAGGTCTAGGATTTATTTATCAGTTTCACCATCTCTTGCCTGAATTTAGTGCTTTGGAAAATGTCGCGATCCCATTAGTGCTGGCTAACATCTCTATTAAAGAGGCCACCGCCCAAGCGCAAGATATATTAAATAAAGTTGGATTAGCTGCGCGCATTCACCATAAACCGGCACAACTTTCTGGGGGAGAGCGTCAGCGTGTTGCGATCGCACGTGCATTAGTTCATCAACCCCAGTGTGTACTTGCAGATGAGCCTACGGGAAATCTTGATCAGGTGACTGCAGCTAAAGTATTTGATCTGATGTTGCAATTAAATCAAGAACTGGGGACGTCTTTAGTTATCGTAACTCATGATCAACAATTGGCGCAGCGTATGGATAGAGTCATGGTTTTAGAACAAGGAAGATTAGAAGATTTTCATGGTGAATAGGTAGCAAAGGTCCTGTTATTTCTGCTAAGGTGTATATCGGGAAGGTAATCCCAATATAAGGCAGATTGGAGTGCTAAATGGACGAGAAACATGAAGAGAAGAAAATTAGGCTCATTGCTGTACCTAGCCTTGGAAAGTTAAACGAAAATAAAAGAAAGCATTTAAGAAGTCATTCCGTTGCGATTAGTGATTTGGGAGCGTTTTGGAATGAAACGCCACGAGTAAGGAATTGCGTTTCTAATGAGGTTCAACCAAATACGAATCCCATGGATGAAATAAAAACAGCACCGGTACCCTAAGAGTATCGGTGCTGTGCGCCTTAGTAGTCTGCGTTCCCCGGGGTACGTGGAAAGGGAATGACATCACGGACGTTATTCAATCCGGTAACATAACTGACCAGGCGCTCTAAACCTAAACCAAAACCTGCATGCGGTACGGAACCATAACGGCGTAAATCACGATACCATTGGTAGCTTTCTTTGCTGAGATTGCATTCTTCAATACGACGATCGAGAACGTCCAAACGTTCTTCACGTTGGCTACCACCAATAATTTCGCCAATTCCTGGTGCGAGGACGTCCATCGCCGCTACTGTTTTACCATCATCGTCCAAACGCATGTAGAACCCTTTGATCTCTTGTGGGTAATTCGTCAGAATGACTGGTTTTTTGCAGTGGACTTCGGCCAGATAGCGTTCATGTTCCGATTGTAAATCTAATCCCCAACTGACTGGATATGCAAATTTTTGTCCACAGCGCTCTAATATTTTAATCGCATCGGTATAGGTCATAACGGCGAAATCGGAATTAATAATATGTTCAATGCGCTCAATACAGCCTGGGGCAACATATTGATTAAAGAATTCCATGTCATCTGCGCGTTCATTTAAAAGTGCTGCGCAAAGATAACGGAGCATCTGCTGACTTAAATCACAAATATCGGCTAAGTTTGCAAAAGCAATTTCAGGCTCTACCATCCAAAATTCCGCCAAATGTCGACTGGTATTCGAATTCTCGGCGCGGAATGTGGGGCCAAAAGTGTAAACTTTAGACATCGCCAAGCAATATGCTTCAACATTTAACTGCCCTGAAACGGTTAAAAAAGCCTCTTTACCAAAAAAATCTTGTTGAAAATCTACTTGTCCCTGGGCATTTTTAGGAATATTCACCAAATCGAGCGTCGATACGCGAAACATTTCACCTGCCCCCTCACAATCGCTGGAGGTGATAATGGGGGTATGAATCCAGAAAAAGCCTTGCTCACTAAAGAAGCGATGAATGGCTTGAGATAAACAATGGCGAACGCGTGTTACAGCGCTAATAGTGTTTGTACGGGGACGCAGATGTGCGACTTCACGTAAAAATTCCATCGTATGGCGTTTCGCCTGAATCGGATACGTTTCAGGATTCTCAACCCAACCCACAATGTCTATGTGTTCCGCCTGAATTTCAAAACTTTGCCCTTTTCCTTGTGAAGCGACTAGTTTTCCTTGGCAGATTACAGAGCAACCGGCATTTAATTTAGTGATCTCATCATAATTAGGCAATTGATCCGTCGCGACTACCTGAATGGGCGCGAAACAAGAACCATCATGAACACTCACAAAAGACAGTCCTGCTTTTGAATCACGACGTGTTTTAACCCACCCGCGAACGGTAACGTGTTGATCTACGGCAACCTCGCCACTTAAACATTGTTTAATGGTAAAAACCTCAGCCATTTTTTATTCCTGTAGTTGAATATATTGAACCTAAAATGCGATGATACACCAAATAAAAAGCCTGAGGGAGCTTTATGAAGCAAAGAATACTCTTCCTGTTATTATTTCTTAGTGTGGGCGTAATCCAGGCTGAAGATACGGTATTAACCTTATATCGACCCTATAGCGAAGCTGAAGAATCGGAGGTAGGGCGCATAAAAATGAGTGTGCGGGGTAGTTGCTTACGCCAAGCAACTTTAATTACTCGCGAAGATGCTTGGGTCTGCGAGGCTGAAGGTAAAAAATATGAACCCTGTTTTATAAAAATGGGCCCCAATCGTACCCAAGCTTTATGTCCTCAATCTCCGTGGGATACAGAGAGTATTGAACTTTTATTAAGTAAACCTGTGAATAACGAAAACAACCAGCTTCTGGATATGTCTACAGGCTATCCCTGGGGGATTGAATTAGGGGATGGCACGCGATGCCTTGCGATTCGTAGTACACGCTTAATCGAACAGCTACCAGTACATTATCGTTGTCCGGATAAAAAATACTTGATCGGTTCGATTCAACGCTGTAAGAGTCAATGGTCGATGCTGCAATCATCGACCCAAGGCACGGATACGGTCCTAATCAAAAGAGTTTGGTTTTGATATTTGGGTATCAAGAACTCCATGGATTTCTGAAAACAAAAGTAAGTAGCTCCCTATGGTAATTACCCCATTAAGTTGAGCCTTAGGCTCCAGAGCTCAAGTTCGGCGCGGGCATTAATAAACCCGTTTGTTTCAAGGCATTCTTTAACAAGTGCGTTAACACCTTTAAAAATTGTTATACTCTTGACTCGTGCGGAGTCCTCTTGATATTTGCACCATCTGTAAAGGGAATTTAATTTTGCGAATTATTCTGTATTGGATCTGGAATTTTTTTGTGTTCCGTGCACCATCACTGTTGTTTAGAGGAGCCGTTAAAGGATCGATAACATTCTGATTTTTAATACGGATTTAATTGCTTAAAATTCGGGAGCAGCGCGCTTAAAAGCTTCCAGTTTTAAACACTCAGTATTGATTTCTTGAATGAGGGGATAGTCATCGAGGGGAAAATTAAAACGTTGAGCATTGTAAACCTGGGGTATCAGACATAAATCCGCAATGGTTGGGCTTTCGCCATAGCAAAAAAGACTTTGCTCCTGGCGTTTTTCTAATTGTTGATGGAATGCTGCAAACCCCGCTTTTAACCACTGATGATACCAGGTTTGAATCTGTGATTCATCGGCTGCAAATTGAGATTTTAATGTATTTAATACTCTTAAATTATTCAGCGGATGAATATCACAGGCGACGATCATTGCTAAGGAGCGCACTTGAGCTCGGGCAAGTGGTTTTGCTGGCAGCAAGGATGGGGATGGGTAAAGCTCTTCCAAATATTCAATTATTGCCAGCGATTGCGTGAGTATATAGTTCTCTACTTTTAATGCAGGAACTAATTCCTGAGGATTTAATTGTTTGTAGGCTTCACTATGATGCTCGCCCCCATGATTAACTAAATGTATGGGTACCTTCTCATACTCGATCCCTTTAAGATTTAGCGCGATACGGACACGATAGCATGCTGTCGAGCGGAAATAATCATAAAGATGCATGAGTAATTACCTTATTGATTTTTCGTTACGTATTGATCAATAGAACCAAAAAGTGATTGACCTTGAGCATCAAGCATCTCAATGCGAATTCGATCGCCAAAGCGCATAAACGGGGTTTTTGCTTCACCTTGCTCTATGATTTCAAGCATCCGTTTTTCAGCTATACAGGAAGAGCCTTTGCTGCGATCCGTATTGGATACAGTTCCTGAGCCGACAATCGATCCTGCGCTGAGCGGTCGGGTTTTTGCGGCATGAGCAATGAGTTCTGCGAAAGAAAAAGTCATATCAATTCCCGCATTCGGTTGCCCGAATAATTGCTCGTTGAGAAAGCTGAGTAAGGGTAAATGAACGCGCTCCTCATACCAAGCAGAACCTAGCTCATCAGGGGTAATGGCAACTGGAGAAAAACTGCTTGACGGTTTTGATTGAAAAAATCCGAACCCTTTAGCAAGCTCGCCGGGAATCAGGTTACGTAAGGAAACATCGTTAACCAGCATAAGTAGTTTAATGTGTTTACCGGCTTCACGAGCACTAGTTCCCATAGGTACATCATCGGTAATAACGGCTACTTCCGCTTCAAAATCAATACCGTACTGCTCGTCAGCAACCAAGATAGTCTCACGCGGACCAAGAAATGAGTCCGAGCCGCCTTGATACATTAAAGGATTCGTCCAAAAATCTTGTGGCATCTCTGCCCCGCGTGCTTTGCGAACCAGTTCTACATGATTGACATAAGCACTACCATCGGCCCATTGATAGGCTCGGGGGAGTGGTGCTGTGCAATCTTCCGCTTTAAAGGGGATACTATAGTGCTCATCTCCTTGATTTAGACGGTCATAGATAGCTTGTAATTCAGGCTCGACATGCTGCCAGTGATCCAGGGCATATTGCAGGGTTGGGGCAATTTGCGGAACAGAAAGTGCTGCGGTTAAATCGCGTGAGACGACACAAAGCATGCCGTCTCGAGATTCATCTGACTTAAGAGTTGCTAGTTTCATCTTAATCCTTAATGTGTCTCTTCTGCTTTTAAGGTGCCGCGACGGATTTGATCGCGTTCGATCGCTTCAAAAAGTGCCTGGAAGTTTCCTTCACCAAAACCCTGATTGCCTTTACGTTGAATAATTTCAAAAAATACTGGACCAAACATATTTTCAGTAAAGATTTGCAGCAGCAACCCATGTTGCGGATCGTGTTCACCATCAATTAAAATTTTCTCAGCCTGTAGTTGTGCCACAGGTTCACGATGCCATGGGACTCGTTGCTCAATCATTTCAAAATATGTATCTGGAGTATCCAGAAATTTAATTCCTTGTTGTCTCAAGCTGTGCACCGTTTCGTAAATATTATCGGTGGTCAGGGCCATATGTTGTATCCCTTCACCTTTATATTCATGCAAGAATTCTTCAATTTGCGATACGTCATCTTTAGATTCATTTAGAGGAATTTTAATCTTACCGCAAGGGCTACCTAAGGCGCGACTTAGTAAACCTGTCATTTTACCTTTGATATTAAAGTAGCGAATTTCTTGAAAGTTAAAAATACGTTCATAAAAAAGCGCCCATTTATCCATATTGCCGCGAAATACATTATGAGTGAGGTGATCAATAAACAATAAGCCATTACCAAATACAGCCTTTTGATCATAATCCTTCCAGTTTTGGGCAAAAGGCTTATGTTTATCATCAACAAAGTAAATGACGCTGCCACCAATGGCTTGTATCGCAGGTAGACCATGATGCGCATGATCACAATCTTTAAACTCCTCTGCGCCATTTTGCAATGCATAAGCTAAAGCAGCTTGAGCATCATGAACTTTAAAACCCATGGCGCAGGCGCCAGCACCGTGAGTTTTTGCGTGAGCCTCTGCCTGGCTGTCCTGGCTACCATTGACTATAAATTGAATCTCGCCCTGTTGATAAAGAGCAATATTCTGCTGGTTATGATGAGCAACTTTCATAAAACCCATGGTTTGAAATTGTTGTTCAAGCGCGCGCATATCAGGGCCTGAAAACTCTAAAAATGCAAAGCCATCTAAACCACAAGGATTATCAGTTTTTTGCATCGCACTACTCCTTATGCTGTGTTCATGAACTAAAAGCTGAATACCAGCTTACCGTGTGAATTACTGCTTTTGTACTAGAGTTAACCCATCTGCTATAGGCAAGAGACTGATAAATACGCGCTTATCATTTTTTAACAATTCGTTCAAACGACGAATTTCTCGGGTCTGGCCCCCGATTTCAAGGGGGTCGATCACTTTACCATCCCACAAGACGTTATCAATCGCAATAAGTCCACGAGCCTGCATAAGGCGTAGAGCCATTTCATAATAAGGAACATAGTTGGTTTTGTCGGCATCAATAAATACAAAATCGAATTTCCCTTCCCATCCTTCATGAACCAAAGTATCTAGGGATTCCAAGGCAGGTCCTAAACGGAGTTCAATTTTATGTTCTTGTTCTGCCTCTTGCCAAAAAGTGGGGGCTTTTTCTGTCCATCGCGGACTGATATCACATGTGATTACGCGCCCATCTTCTGGAAGAGCTAAAGACATAGCCAGTGCACTGTAGCCCGTAAACGTGCCAAGCTCCAAAACATTTTTAGCACGGATAAGACGAAGAAGAAATTGTAAAAACTGCGCCTGTTCCGGTGCTGTTTGCATATTAGCCAATTCCAAATGTGATGTGTCTTCCCTCAGCTTTTGTAGAACCGGGTGTTCACGCAATGAGCAATTTAATATGTACTCATATAACTCAGGGGAAATGGGTAATTGCTTCATCAGGATAGTTTCTCGTGTGCTAAATTGTCGGCGATGATATTGGTCGGAGTATTTTCTTTTGCCGCCAGGGTAAAAATTTCCATGAGGTGTTCGTAAATGTAATCGATTTGTTGGTCGATTTTTTGCGCCGAAGTCTGTAGATATTTGGCTGCAGCGAAAATTAAGCCCCCAGCATTGATAACATAGTCAGTAGCAAAGAGAATACCGCGGTCATGTAATGCCTGTCCGTGATAGGTATGGGCTAATTGATTATTTGCGGCGCCTGCGACTATGGTTGTTTGTAATTGCGGTATGGTGATGTCATTAAGGATGGCACCTAAAGCGCAGGGCGCAAAAACATCGCAGGGCACTTTATGAATCTCTTCGGTAGTGACCGGTTTTGCTCCAAAATCTCTCACTACTTTTTCTACAGCAGCGGGGGAAATATCCGCCACGGTTAGGGTCGCCCCTAACTCATGAAGATGCTCTGCGAGCAAATAACCCACATGCCCCAATCCTTGTAAGGCAACATGTACTCCGACTAATGAATCTTTTTTTAATTTAAAAGCAACCGCAGCCTGAACGCCACGTAAAATTCCTTTGGCAGTAGAAGGAGAGGGATCTCCATCATGTTTACTCAAACTGGCAACATAGGGGGTGTGCTCGTTAATCAGATCCATATCCTGCAATACAGTACCGCTATCTAAGGCCGTAATGTAGCGGCCATTCAATTCATGAACAAATTCACCAAAACGATGCATATAGGCTTCACGGTTGAAGGGTTCACGCGGTTTGATGATGACGGATTTTCCGCCACCCAGAGGTAAATTAACGGACGCGGCTTTATAACTCATGCCCCGTGCCAAGCGCATAGCGTCCTTTAATGCTGCTTGAGTGTTTGGGTATTCAATAAAGCGGCAGCCACCAAGAGCGGGGCCTAATTTGGTGCTATGGATGGCAATAATCGCTTTCATTCCAGTTTCTGGATCGACCTTAAAATGTAAATCACCGAAACCATGAGCTAAAGCATACTCCAAAAAATCCTCTTCTGTTTTTGCTTGATTATTTTGGGTTCTATTATCAACCGCCATCATTGCCTGACTCCTCTAGCAAATTTTCTTTTTGCAAAAGTTATAGACTGATTTGATGATTAAATCAACGATAATTTGGTATCTGATGCATTGCTGGTATAAACTAAGGTTTCTTTGGCAAGATAAGAGTCAGTAGTTTTTTTAGAATGCTTTCTGACTCACCCATTAAGCGATTTTTAACAGATGGTTCACCAACTGGAGAAAAAAGATGCGACAGAAACTTGTTCCGATAATTTTATGCACAATGTTGGCTCCAGGGGTACATGCAAATGATACCAATTTACCCTTGCCGTTAGACAAAGTAAGTTTTCAAGTATCCGCTAAAGAATGGGTAACAACACAAACCGCATTACTTGGCGTAAATATCAATGTAACATTAGGCAACGCCGATCTAGTTCGTGCACGTAATGAAATTATGGAACGTCTAAACAAGATTGCGAAAGCAGATTGGCATATCGTGCAATTTGACCGCTCACAAGATAGTTCCGGCCTGGAAAAACTTTATGTTCAAGCCCAAGCACGAGTGAATCAACAGGCGCTCACAGACATCTATAAAAATGCTAAAGAGGTCAGTAAACCCGGAGCGCAGTATGAAATATCCAGTGTTGATTTCAAACCGAGTTTAGAGGAAAAGCAGCACGTTTTAGCAAAAGTGCGGGCACAGCTTTATAGTCAAATTACCGATGAATTAAACCAGCTAAATAAAGCCTATCCTGACCAGCATTATTCGATAAATAATTTGGTATTTTTGCCCGGTGATAATCCATCGGTTGTGACTCCAAGAGCTTATCAGGCTAAAGAGAATATGATGATGATGGCAACAACAGGTGCGGCAGCGCCTGCGGTATCAGTAAGTAATGAGCTGACATTGACAGCAATCGTTGAAGCAGCCTCAAATCGTAAGCCATAATTCAATGTACGCTTTACAGGAGAACACTTTGTTGGTGGTAGATAAAATTATTGGTCATCGGGGTGCATGCGCTTATGCACCTGAAAATACCATGGCATCGTTTAATAAGGCATTGGAAATGGGATGTCGCTTTATTGAGTTTGATGTTATGTGCAGTGAAGATGGAGAGCCTTTTGTCTTTCACGATGATCAATTAAAAAGAACAACTCGGGTGCGCGGCGAGTTTGGTAAAGTCAACGCTGCCTTCATTGAAAAGCTTGATGCGGGCTCCTGGTTTTCGAAGCACTTTAAAGGCGAAGGCATACCGCATTTTCGCGATATATTAGACTGGTTACAGGTGCACCAAGTTCAGGCGAATATCGAAATTAAACCTTATCCTGGAACCGATCTTGAGACGGCAATTGCTGTTTTAAATCATTTAAACCGTTATTGGAAGCCAGAAAATCCATTGCCATTAATTTCCAGTTTTTCTTATAAAGCACTTGAGATGTGTCGTAGTATCTCACCAGAAATGCCGATAGGATTATTATTGCACGAGTGGGATGAGCAGTGGCTAGACAAAGCACACGCGTTATCGTGTTATTCGCTCCATTTTAACCGAAAAATTTTAACTAAAACCCGGGTAGAAGCAGTAAAAAAAGCTGGGTATGTCATCTGCACCTATACGGTAAATCGTAAACGTCAGGCGAATAAATTATTTTCGTGGGGCGTTGATGCTGTTTTTAGTGATTTCCCTGATTTGCTTGCATGAATAAACTACTTTGTTTTATCGTTTCTCTTTGCTGCTGTTTTAGTTCGGCTTACAGTATGCGCACTCAAATAATTTTCTGGCATAGTATGGCGGGTCAATTAGGCGAGGAAGTTAGGGTCCTTACTGAAGCGTTTAATGATACGCAAAATGAATTTGAAGTGATCGCGCTTTACAAGGGAAATTATGTTGAAACGATGACCAGTTTTGCCGCCGCATTTAAGGCAAAACGGGCGCCCGCTTTAGTGCAAATTTTCGAAGCGGGTACAGCGATTATGCATGCACCCGCTGGGGTAATTAAGCCTGTAGCAGATTTAGTGCTTGAACAGAATCTTACGCTGCCTACTCATGATTTTTTACCGTCAATTCGCGATTATTACAGCTATCAGGGAAAACTCCAGGCCTTTCCTTTTAATATTTCTGTGCCCCTTATGTACTATAATGCGGAGGTTTTAGCGCAATTGGGCTATGCGCCGGAGAATTTTCCCCGTACATGGAGTGAGTTGGCCTCGTTAGTGCTGCGCATCAATAAAGCGGGTTATCGTTGTTCCTACACCTCTGCCTACCCAGGATGGATTTTATTAGAGTCCTTTATGGCCATTCACGGATTACCTTTGTTACAAGGGACCCCACCTCAGGCTGCATTGGATACCCCGCAATTATTACACCATTTGCAGCGTTTAAAAACGTGGCAAGATCATCATTATTATCGTTATGCAGGACGTGTTGATGACGCGACTATTTTATTTACGAGCGGTGTTTGTCCGCTATTTAGCCAGTCCTCAGGTGCTTATAATAGTTTACAACAAATTGCCCCTTTTAAATTGGGGATTGCGCGCATGCCTTTAGATACGGATATAAGTACCGTGCGCCATGCTAACATTACTGGAGGTGCTGCTTTATGGGTTGTTTCTGGGAAAAGTGCCGCAGAATATCGCGGTATTGCTTTATTTCTTTCCTTTCTGAGCAAACCTGAAATTCAACAGCAATGGCATGAACGCACGGGCTACCTCCCGGTGGGGATTTATGGAATTTACAGTGGTATTTTAAGAGCTCATAAGCATCCCGGTTTACTTATTGCTGAGCAGGATTTAAATGAAAAATCCAAGAATACCTTTGCTATGACTGTGCCACAAAATCAGGTACGAATGTTGATGGATGAACTTCTGGAGGCGATGTTTGCGGGTTTAATCAGCCCCGAAACCATGTTACGCGATGCGCAATTACGGATTGATCGATTATTAAAAAGATTCCTTATGAATACAGGAGAATCCCATGAGCCGAAGAGACTCTAAAATTGTATGTGTTCTTGCGGTCGCTTTTTATGGAGTACTTGCGACCTTAACCAACATTATCGATTATAAAGTAAATTTTTCAGCGGTTGCGGCCACGATGACCATGAAGGATATTTTCGCGGGTTCAAGCCTGGGAATACGTGCGATCAATTATCCCTTATTTCATCATTTAGCATTTATTTTTATTATCTTTTGTGAAGGTTTGGGGGCTGTGGTTACATTGATGGGCACGTTTAAGCTAATTAAAAATCGCTCAAATGATGCGCTCATTTTTAATCAAGAAAAAAATTGGGCTATCGCAGGGTTAACCATAACGTTTTTAACCTGGCAGGTTTTATTTATGACTATTGCTGGTGAATGGTTTGGTATTTGGATGGCTTCAACCTCTCTTGCAGGTACGGTGAGGAATGCTTTTCAAATCTTTATGATGGCGCTCGGGGTGCTTATTTATCTCAATATGGACGATAAATAATTAAAATTAGTCCTCATCTGCAGTAGGCTTTTCTTTTCGATTTACGTAGCAATTATTAAAAGTGCTTGATTCCTTAAGAATTTCTAAACCGCGTGCAGAAAATGGTCCGCCGAGGGCTTTTTATCCAATCGATATTGGTACACGATATAAAATGCGAAAATATTTTTTAAATAATTTCGTGTTTCTTGCCATGGTAGGGTTTCAATCCATACATCCATATCTTTAGGGGTGTGGTGCTGCAACCAATAAACAACTTGTTTCGGCCCCGCATTATAAGCTGCGGCAATTAGAATCGGATGGTTTTTAAATCGTTGTGCCAGTTGTTTGAGATAAGCCACACCAATATTAATGTTCTTATCCGAGGTAAATAACTGCTCCGGACTCGTGTATGGTATTTTATACGCTTTAGAAACGACACCCGCAGTATAAGGCATCACTTGCATTAATCCGCGAGCACCGGCACTAGAGGTTGCATCTTCTCTAAAACTGCTTTCCTGACGAATTATGGCCAAGATGAGTTCAGGATTAATCCCATATTTTTGCGCATTGCTCTTGACAACCTGGCTGTATGCTAGGGGAAAGCGTAAGGCTAACTGATTATTGAATAACTCAGTATTACTTAAATAAATGGATTTCCCATGCCAACCTAAAACCTGATCAATCCAGTAAATTAAGGCGCTGCTTTCTTCTTTCGGAAGCTCACTGATAAAATCATTCAGCAATCGCGACGCGGTGCCTAAGCTTCTGCTTTGATAAAGCTTTTGAATCTGCGAGAGCAGTTCTTTAAAAGGTATGAGACGTTGCAAATCGGTGGTCACAGGCTCATTAACAAAGTTTGGCGTCTGTTTTAAACGCAGACTGGCTAGGAAGCCATAATAATTACGCGTTTGTGCGAGGTTTTTATAAAGAGCTTGAGCCTCATCCTGATTACCTTCAGCGGCTAACGAGCGGGCTAACCAATATTGCCAGCATGGGGAGTCGCGATCATTTTTTTGTATTATCAGGGTGTGTACTTGAGCCCAGTTTCCGTGCTTTAAAGCAAAGCGTATTTGCCAGTCAGTCACCAGTTCGGTTTGATATTCTGGTTTAATTTGCGCAAACCACTCGGGCGCGTCTTCACTATTGCGCATCGCTTTATATAAAGCGAGATATGCTAAAAAATTTTGTTGTTGCGCCTCACTTAAAAAATGGGTGCTTTGTGCTTGTTTCCACAGTGCTAAAGCTTTTTCCGTTTTATTTAAAGAGATTAATCGCTTTAATCCGTAAAGATAAAATTCACGATTAATATTACTGGGCTTAAGCTGCGCAATAAGGGCAGGATTTCGTATGATTAGCTCGAACATCGATGTTAAGATTTTGGCCTGCGGATCGTGTTTTAACAAATAACGTGCCAAAGGAAGGTTGCGTCGTTCCAGAGCCAGTGCAAAGCGCTGGGTCAAAAGTTCTGTATTAAATTGTGGATCCTGTATGAACAGGTTAAAGAGTTGATCACACGCTGGAGGTTGGGAATCACCAGTTAACCATAAGGGTAATGTGGCTGTAAATGCATCTTGATTATGTCCCGTCCGGTATTGAGCTATTTGATAGTAGCATACTAAATTAATATCTTTTGACGCGTGGTAATACTGTCGATAAGTTTGCCAATCTTGAAGGCGTGCTAACTCGTAAAGCCAACGTTCACGCAATTTTCTGGATAAGGGTTGATCCTGCTCAATAAATGCAATGAATTCCGGTGTGGCTTTTACTGGTAGATGTTGATTAAAATTTAAATACGTATTGAATCGCTCGAGATATTCTGGAGCATTGAATGCCAAGCTTGAACAAGAAAAAAACCACCAGCAATAAAAAAAAATTTTTTTCATAATGGACTCGCGATTACACCGTAGCTAATGACTGGCGCATTTGCTTGATGGTTTCAAAATAGTTAGATGTTTTAAAAATCGCGGAACCTGCGACAAATTGTGTGGCTCCTGCTGTAGCCAATTGCGCAATATTGTCTACTGTAACTCCACCATCGACACATACAGCTAAATCTGGATGTTGCTGAGCAATAAGGTTAATTTTTGGAATCACTTCTTTAATTAATTTTTGACCACCAAATCCTGGATTGACGGTCATGACCAAAACAAAATTTAAAAGGGAGCGGCACCAGGTTAAAGCATCCAGTGACGTTGCAGGATTAAGAACCAGACCGGCCTCACAATGATGATCCCGAATAAGTTGTAAGCTTCGGTGGAGATGAACCGTGGCGTCGGGGTGGATGCTGATTCTCTTGGCTCCAGCTTGAGCAAACAAAAGGATGAGTTCATCAACAGGATTTGTCATGAGGTGGACATCGATTAATGCTTGCGGAAAACGGCGCGTCAACGCGCGACAAAAGTCTGGTCCAAACGTTAAATTAGGTACGTAATGATTATCCATGACGTCAAAATGAATGTAATCTGCTCCAGCATCCAAAACATTATGTACCTCATCGCCAAGGCGGGTTAAATCAGCAGAAAGTATGGAAGGTAAAATTTGATAGGTCATGGAATAAACATTCTTTTCGCTTATGCAACCTATCATAAGCTCTTCTGCTCAAACATGCTAGTGACACCCGTGTTCTCAGATTTTTTAGTACAAAAATTAACCTTTATATTGAGTAATTGTTCAAAACATGGGATAATGGCCTGGTATTTCTGCTCATGTGAATTTGAACGAGTGTCGTTTTAAGTGATAATTTACATAAGACCTAATCATGCTTTTTAGGAAGAATAATATGAGACAAAATTGGCCTACTAGAGACAGAGATTTACATACTGCACGGGTTATTATGGAAGAATATGCCAGTGAACGTGAAAGTAATTCTCTGGGACTTTTTGAGATTGTGGTGGATACTACCGAAAAAAGAATGAACTTTTGTTTATCTGGCTGGGTTATTATTCTTGCAAAACATTTTAAGGATGTTTATGGCGACAGCCAAGGTGATTTTGTCACACGACAAGTCATCACCCAATGTATCACTCAAGGACAAACATTGCACTAATTTTGTTTGCTGCGGAGCCCAAATTTTTGGGCTCATATCTCCGGTCTGCCATCACTTCTTTTTACGAGGACGAATCGGTTCACAGGTAACCTCCATCTCATCTTTAAGCTGATTTTTATTTTTCCGCCGCCGCAAGAACAAAAGTAGAATCATAGAACCTAGTGCAAGAAATAAGGCGCAAGCAAGGATAATCCAATAATTAATCAGGGATAACACAGAGGGTTTTTTAACCGTTACGGGTGTGGCAACTGGGGGTGGTGGCGGTGGTTGATAGTAAGGAGAGCAAACGGTTTTCTCAATAAATAATTTAAAAATGACCGCGCGTGCTTGATGCATTTGCGCTTTCACTAGAATGAGCGCATTATCTTGATTAAAATTTTTACTAAGACATAGAGGTACAAAGTCGATAATCCAGGATAGTTCATGTGGCTTTATTAATAATTTTTTTGGGACATCATCGACTAGAACCTCGACTTTTATTGATTCGGGCTTTATCAGTTCGGGACGCGTTAATTCCAGCATCAATTGATCTAATACACTGTTTACATGTTGCGCAAAGGGATTTTCAAGCACATCTAAAGATATGTTTTGTGCTTTCTCTAAATAGGTTCCGCTTATTTTGAATACACCTTCGTAATGATCCGGTGGCAAAGTTAAAATAAACGAATTAATAAAAACTCCTTTTCCCGCGTAAGGAAGTTCAAAATAATATTTTTTGTATTTTCCATAAAGGATAAGCTTGGCGCGAATTTGTTCATAGGCTGCTTCAGCGGATATGGGTTGATTTTCTGCGGTTAATGTAAGCTGTAATGATAGGAGTTCATGATTAAAATAAGGCCCAGAGTTAAATGCAGTTTTAATGCCGATACGATTTAATATCGATATTTTCTTGATGCGCTCTTTATCTCCCTTTAACAACCAGGTTCCTGGTTTCGGTGCTTTAATTTGAATGACTTCATGAGTTTGTGTTGCTAAAAATCCATTATTTAATTCTTGCAATGCCTGCTGCGGTTCATCAGGAGCCTGCAAAAAAATGTTATCCAGTGGTAAATCCTTACTAAAAATTAGGGTCAATTTGGGGGTTTTCGGAGTTATCGTAAAGCTACGGGATCCATTTTCAAGGGCATGAGCCTGGCTTAAAAGGAAAAAAGAAAAAAGTACAGATAAATAAACTTTGGCCATAGAAATCCTTTCTACTGCTAACGGGAGTTTTTAAAACTCTGCGAGATAGCGGTCATAATTTTGTTTGTATTCAGGTGAATTTTGGAAGCGCAAAAGGGCTTCATTAATTGCAGTAAGTAGTGATTGTTCATCATTGTTAATCGCGATTCCCAAACCATAACCATACATGTAAGAGGGGCCTGCGAGCATAAAATTCGCGGATGAATTGGAAGACCAATATCTTGCGGTGGGGTTATCTATGAGTAGGAGCTCCACATCGCCATTATTTAATCCCGTTAACTGGTCAGAAATCGACTTGTAGAATTTTATTTTTGGATTTTTTACACCCATTGAGAGCAACTGTTGTTCAAACACCGTTCCTGACTCCAGGCCGATTTTTTTATTATTTAAAAAGTCGAGGCTGAAGGGAATTACTTTACTCGTCGTTTTCATCATAAAACGTGAATAGCTGGGGAGATAAGGCAAGCTAAAAGTAACAATTTTTGCACGTTCTGGAGTAATGGTAATTGAGCTAATTGCGATATCAATTTCTTTCCGTGTAACAGCGGGTAGCAATTCATCAAAACGCATAATGCGATAATTACAAGTTCGTTCCATCTGTCTGCACAAAGCGTTCATTAAATCGATATCAAAGCCGTAAATTTCTTTTTTAGAGCCCTGGATCACAAAAGGGGGGTTAAAACTTTCAGTGCCAATGTTCAGGATCGGTAGATCTTGAGCAGAGCAGGTGCTTAGGGCGATGATCCAAATACTAATTAAACGGAATATCCTTATCATTTTAATGCCACAATCGTTATTGATTTTTATAAATTATAAAGGGAGTATTGCATAGACCAAGTGAAATTTCATTATTGTTGAGCCTATGATTGAAGAAATGAGGATTTTTTTAAAATCTAGAGAGGATGCGATCAGCAAATATTTTGCAAATATAGAGCACCCTTTAAAACAAGCGGCAATTAGGCTTGGTGTTGTCAGTGACTATGCTGCACGACATGCAGGGCTTATGATGGAATTATTGCAGGAGAATGCTCAGACGCATCCTGACGATCGTAATAGTTATCTTGAGCGCGTAAAGAATAGTGCATTAAGTAATCCATCCGCTTTGTTCATGCGCGAAATGCGCTTATATCGACATAAACACCTTCTTCGCCTGATGTTACTCGAATCAGTAGGCATGCTGGATACAGCTCAAGTTATGCGCCATTGGTCTTATTGTGCTGATGCCCTGATCTTACATACTCTTGATTACTGTCAACAACAGATTGCTCTACGGTATGGCAAACCACAAAATTTTGCGCAAAAGCAGGCTAATCTTATAACCATCGCGATGGGTAAACTGGGTGGGGAGGAATTAAATTTCTCTTCTGATATTGATTTAATCTTTGCGTATGATGATGTTGGAATGACTGATGGTGGCGAATCCATAAGTAATCAGCAATTTTTTACTAAAGTCGTCCAACTCTTCGTGCAAATAATGCAAAACACGACTGCTGATGGCTTTATTTTTCGCGTAGATCTTCGTCTTCGTCCCAATGGAGATAGTGGCGCATTGGTACCAAGCCTTACGGCTATGGAGGCTTACTATCAAGATCAGGGCCGCGATTGGGAGCGCTATGCGATGGTCAAAGCACGTCTAATAAGGAAAGAAGCGAGTATAACGCCCTCCTGGTTTGCGCAACTGATAACGCCTTTTGTATATCGCCGTTATGTGGATTATGGAGTTATCGAATCATTACGGGGTATGAAAGCTATGATTGAGCGGGAAATTCAAATAAATCCTGCTTTAGATGATATTAAAAGAGGACAAGGGGGTATCCGCGAAATAGAATTTATAGTGCAAAATTTTCAACTGATTCGGGGCGGTCGTTTTCGTCCTTTGCGTAAACAAAGTACACTTGAAGCATTAGATATCTTAAAAAAAGAACAGTTGCTAAGACACAGTGACGCATTGCGTCAAGCGTATTTATTCTTACGTAAACTCGAAAATTGTATCCAAAGCTTAAACGATCAACAAACCCATCAACTTCCTCAAGCTCAAACCAAGCGCTGGCAGATTCTTTTGGCCATGCAGTATGCTTCATGGGAGGAATTCATGGCACAATTAAATCAGTATCAACGTATCGTGAGCATGGCATTTCGTTCGATGTTTACTAAAGATGCTTATGTTGAAGACGATCAACGCATGCTCCAATCTCAGCTCTTAAATCTATGGCATGGACATATCGAGTCGACTATGGCTGCGAATCTACTAAAGAGTATGGGGTATAATGAACCTGCGCGTTGTTATCAGCTTATATATGCATTTCGCCATGGGTCCCGTTGCCGTAGATTATCCCAAGGAGCGCGAATGCGGCTTGACCGCTTTATGTTGGTTTTGTTGCAAGAATTAACTCATGTTGATAAAACCGAGGCAGTTTTACTGCAAGTAATGCAATTACTCGATAATATTGTTCACCGAAGTGCTTACTTAGCATTACTTGCTGAGAATCCACCAGTCCTTAATGAGCTTCTATTCTGGTTTGCACACAATTCATTCATTGCGACCCTTATCATCAATCAGCCTTTTTTACTTGAAGTGTTATTAGATCAACGCAAGGATTGGCGCCCCCTGAGTCGTAGCGCATTAAAAAAAATAATCCGACAGTTGTTAGCTGAAGATGATAATGCGCAAATGCAAGAAGAGATTTTACGCCAATTCAAATTATCTCATTGGCTGCAAGCCGCACGCGCAGAATTCTATGGCTATTATTCGGCAGTTCGTATCGCGCAATTTTTATCGGATGTGGCGCATGTGATTTTGCATGAAGTAGTGCATTTGGCATACAAGCAATTAGAGCCGCGCCATGCGGAGATGAAAAGTATTATGAAAAACTTCGCCATCATTGCCTATGGAACTTTGGGCAGTCAGGAAATGAATTATCGTTCAGATTTGGATTTAGTTTTTATTCATCAAGTGAAACCGCTTCAAGAAGCCTTAGTGACCAGGCTTACGCAAAAAATTTTACATATGCTTACTATGCGCACACAATCCGGTATTTTGTATAATGTGGATACTAGGCTTCGCCCCTCAGGTACGGCAGGTTTATTAATAAGCCATATAGATGCCTTCGTTACTTACCAGAAAAAACAAGCATGGACATGGGAGCATCAAGCTTTAGTGCGTGCGCGTATGATCCTGGGCGGATCCGTTTTCGGGCAAATCTTTCTGAACTTAAAGCGGGAAATTTTTAGTGCGCCAAAAGATGTGGGCATGGTCAAAGATAAAATTGCCAGCATGTTTTTAAAAGTTGTAGGACAACAGCAAATCCATGTGGATAGAATGGTTCATGATGAGCTATTACGTCTTGAATTTCTAATTCAGTTTTTAGTATTAACCTCAGGTGAACCTGCATTAGCCAAGTGTACACAATTACCACAGCATGTGTATGCACTTCATAAAACCGGAGTTATTAATAACGAACAGCGTAAACTAATGATAAAAATTTTTAATGAGCTGCAAAAAAATCTTCACGCTTCATTATTGTCACCACAGGATGCAATAGATTTTCCCTATTCACAAGAACTTAAGGCGCTGTATACACATTGGTTGAGTTAGTTTGACAAAAAAATAAAATTTATCTACCTTTGGATATGCCTCAAAAATAAGGAAGGAGTCTATGAACGCATTATACACTGCTACGGCACATACTCATGGCGGCCGCAATGGCCATGTTGAAACTTCAGATGGCGCATTAAAGCTTGATTTGGCTATGCCAAAAGAGCTCGGGGGCACAGGTAATGGCAATAACCCTGAACAATTATTCGCAGCAGGGTATGCTGCATGTTTTGAAAGTGCTCTGCGTTATGTTGCGCAAATGGAAAAAATTAAATTAGAAGATGCGGCAATGAATGCTGAAGTTTCATTGTACCCAACGCCCGAAAAAGGGTTTAAACTGGGGGTCAAACTTCATGCTCAGATTAAAGGCTTATCTCAGCAAGAGGCGGAAGCTTTGGTTGAGAAGGCACATAAAGTATGTCCTTACTCAAACGCTACGCGTGGAAACATTGACGTGGATTTAAGCGTCACTGCTGAATAAATGCGGTGTAAGCTTACTGGATGTCAATTTTTAAGTAATTGGCATCCCAAGTAGATTTTCTTTAAACAGGATTTTGAATTTCATTTAAACTACTCTCGATACCTCTACATGCTCTTCTGTCCGAAGAATATTCGCACATTGTACGAGGTATATTGCCACTGGTAGGAGATCCCGCGCCTTAGGCTCGATGACGTCCACGCCATAATTCCGAGTTAATGTGCTTGTGCCAGAAGCTGCTGCAAGCGTAAAATCATTTCCTGAACCGCCTCTTCGCGACTCATATAAATATCTTCATAAGCTACGTGAAAGGTATTAAATTCATCTTCACATTCGACTTGATCTTCTAAAAGGTCCGTGATGATTTGCTTAGAAATTAAATAAAAATCATTTTCTTGCTCAAAACTGATGATCCATACCTCATCACCAATATTTAAATTATCCATGTCAACTCCCCTCATTGAATACAAACTAGCGCTTAGATTAATTCTGCATATAAGTCATAATCGTCACTGTCCGTGATGCGAACATTTAAAAAATCACCTGGCTTAACTCCAGGGGTTTTAGGTAAATAAACGAGACCATCAATTTCTGGCGCATCACTTTTACTGCGTGCAACAATACGCTCATCACTTATTTCATCAACCAATATTTGTTGCGTGCTGCCAATTTTTTGTCGAAGTTTGTTATAACTAATTTCTGCTTGTAATTGCATAAAACGATGATAACGCTCCTCTTTGATCTCTTCAGGTACTGCATTGGGCAGCTCGTTTGCTTGTGCACCTTTAACAGGTGAATATTTAAAACAACCCACTCGATCTAACTGGGCTTCGGCAATAAAATCCAACAGTTCATCAAACTCATCTTCTGTTTCACCTGGGAAACCGACAATAAACGTAGAGCGTAGAGTAATCTCTGGGCATACTTCACGCCAAGAAGCAATGCGCAGGAGCGTGTTTTCACTATTTGCAGGACGCTTCATGAGTTTCAGGATACGCGAATTAGCATGTTGCAAAGGGATATCGAGATAGGGGAGGATTAGCCCATCACGCATTAAGGGAACGATATCATCAACATGAGGATAAGGATAAACGTAATGCAACCGCACCCAAATGCCAAGCTCCCCTAATTGGGCACACAAATCATAAAAGCGAGTATCAACCGCTTTACCCTGCCAATTAACCGATTGATATCGAGTATCCACACCATAGGCACTTGTATCTTGCGAAATCACCAGAAGTTCTTTAACGCCTGCAGCATGCAGTTTTTTTGCTTCTGTTAAAACTTGCACCAGAGGATAACTTTGCAATTTACCGCGCATGGTCGGGATAATACAAAAAGTACACTTTTGGTTACATCCCTCGGATATTTTAAGATAAGCATAGTGACGCGGGGTTAATTTAATTCCCTGAGGTGGCACTAATTGCGTAAATGGATCTTTGGGTGGTGGCAGATGCGTGTGTACCGCATTAATTACTTCTTCATACGCGTGAGCGCCACTAATGTGTAAAACATCAGGACATGCTTGTTTAATAATATCGGCTTTGGCGCCTAGACAACCGGTTACAATCACCCGACCATTTTCTGCCATAGCTTCTTTAATCGTATCTAAAGACTCTTTGACTGCGCTATCGATAAAACCGCAGGTGTTAATTACCACTACGCCTGCATCCTCATAACTGGAAACCAGCTCGTATCCTTGAGCGCGCAATTGGGTAATAATTCGCTCAGAATCGACTAATGCCTTGGGACAACCCAAGCTTACAAAACCAACTCGATGATTCATAAAACTCTAACTGTAAAAAAAGTGAACTAATTATAACCTGTTTGCTGGTATGGTGTCGATAAAATTAACTTATTTTTAAGGAACTACGCTTGAAAAAGACTCCGAAAGCAATTTTTCCACAGTTTCATTGATCGCTATCTTCAACCTATAGAATGAGTCAGAGCAAATTAATTATTTAAATTCTTTTATATACAGAGTTTTCTCAATAAATCTTCGTCTCGCTCGTTACTTTGTTTAAAATCGCTAATAATTCCGAAGCAGAGAGTTCTCCTACCTGATTTAACTCTTCAAGTTGTCGTCCTTGCGCGCTAAAAAAAATGAAAGTTGGGGGAGCGACAACATCAAAAAATTCCATAATTTCTTTGCTATTCGCATTATTTTTAGTTACATCGATTTTGATTACTCGATAATTGCTTAATGCCTGTAATACTGCAGAATCTTTTAAAGTTGTCGCTTCCATAACTTTGCATGAAGTACACCAGTCCGCATAGAAATCCAGCATAATCGGTGTTCCTCGAGCAGCCTGGATGCGCTGTTTGATTTCTGCCAAAGTAAGTTCCTGGGAACTTTGCGCCGCGATCCCTGCTACTTGTTCAGTATTTAATAAGGGTTGCAAAGGATTGGTACTGCCTTGACTCGCTCCTACTAATATTAGAAGTCCATAGGCGAGCAGGATGAGCCCAATGGTTTGGCGAAACTTTTCCATTTGCGATACGGAATAAGTTAATGCACCCACAAAAACACCACATCCGACGAGTAGCCCTGCCCATAGAATCATTCCTGATAAAGGAGCAATCCGTGATATCAGTACAATTGCAACTGCTAGAAAAATTACTCCGAATAAATATTTGATACCATTCATCCAGCTACCCGTTTCGGGCAAAAATTTTCCAGCAGAGGTACCGATCAACAATAAGGGGGTGCCCATGCCCAAACTTAAAATAAATAAAGTCAAACATCCAAGTAAAATATTTTTTGTTTGCGCAATGTAGGTTAGGACACCAATTAAAGGTGCCGTTACGCAAGGAGAGAGGATTAAAGTAGACAGGCAACCCATGATAGCTGCCCCGAAATAATGCCCACCACGTTGACTGCGACTCGTGCTTCCAATCTTAGCCTGCCAGGCGTTAGGTAATTTAAATTCATAAAAACCAAACATGGAAAGAGCTAAGAGTACAAAGATTAGACTAAAAAAACCGATGGACCAAGGAGATTGCATACTGATTTGTAAATTTGCCCCTAAAAGTGCTACGACTGCTCCGACCAGAGCATAAGTCAGAGACATGCTCAAGACATAACTTAGGGATAATAAAAATGCTTTGCGGGTCGTTATATTTTTACCATGGCCAATGATAATTCCGGAAAGTACTGGAACCATAGGCAAAATGCAGGGGGTTAAAGACAACAGCAACCCAAATCCGTAAAAAGTAAATAAGATTAAAAACCAGTTGTTTGACGCAAATAATTGGCTAATCTTTCCAGTCATTGATGGATCGTTTGCATCAGGGGTTTTATTTGTTATTAAAGAGATGTCTTGTATACCCAACTCTTTATCAATCATCACGCGAATGCTTCTATTTTCAGGGGCATAGCAAAAACCGTCATCAGCACAACCTTGGTAGGTTAAATCAATGTTAGCCTCTCCTGGTTTATTCCCTAGAATGGCGACGGGTATCGCTATCTGATCTCGGTAAACCAGATACTCATGGCCCTGTTTATCAGCCTTTTTCACTGCAGGAGGGAAACGAATCGAACCCAGATGAATATTTTCACTGTCAGAATTTAGAAGAATGCGATCTTTGTATAAGAAATAATTAGGTTTAATTGTAAACTTTAAAGTAAAGTTATTCGGATCCACCTTTTCAACGGCAACAGAAAAAATTTGTGGTGCAGGTGAGGGGGTTGCGAGTGCTAATAAGGGGATTAGACAGAATAGTAAAAGACTTAGAAATTTTTTCATGAAACACTCCTCACCTGCTCATTGGGCATCCATTCTAGACTTAATTTGCCTAAAAGGTAAGTATATGCATAATAAGCGACAGAATTTTATACATGAATTATTACTGCTAGGTTCTCTGGTCTATAGAAAGTTAAATTAAATCGGAACTCATGGCGTGACTTGTTTTTGTACAAATTTCTTTACTGGAAACAAACTGCACACCCAGCTGTTGTAGCTCCTGTTTTATGAGTGAAAAATTTATGGCGTTAATGGGCCTGGTGGCATCTTCGATTAGGACACAATTAAAACCTTCGTCAAGAGCATCTTTTATGGAATAATAGACACAAATATCCGCACAAAGTCCACAAAAATAAAGCGTTGTCGCCTTTTTGGCGCGCAAATAGACGGCAAGTCCGGTAGTTCGTTGATGATCGTTATCATAAAAAGCACTGTAACTATCGATTTTCGGGTCCATACCCTTACGAAATATGGCTTGTACGGCACACGTATCGAGCTGAGCGTGTAAGATTGCGCCATAGCTGTCTTGTACGCAATGATCAGGCCATAATGTTTGTGTTCCTTGAGGCAATATGATTTGTTCAAAAGGTTTTTTATTATGGTTTGAAGCAAAACTTTGATGATTGTGTGGATGCCAGTCTTGAGTGGCAATAACTAAGGGGAAGTTTGGCGATAATTCATTAATAACCGGTATAATGGTCTCGGCATCTGGGACAGCGAGCGAACCAGAAATAAAATCGTTTTGCATGTCCAAAATAATTAGTGCATTCATGTTTAATGTTCACCTAATAGCTCGTGAATTAATTGCTGACGCTGTTTTTTTAAAAGACTACTAATACCTATTTGATACGGAATGGAGACTTCAAAATTTTTGTATTGAGTAGGTAATTGATTCATGCGTTGCGCGCTGTATTGTGCAATTTCTTGTAAACTGCGTGAAGGATGCAGCCGCTTTCCTTTGTGCATCACTTGCTGTAAAAGAGGTTCTTTTTTAAATTCCCGAATATTAAGAGCAGGCTCGGTGTCAAAGGGGGCATGCATAAGATTTATCTCTTGCTCCGAATCAATACTTAAAACATCCATACCTGCAAATTCATTCGTATGTGTCAGTAAGCGGTGCCATTGTTTTTTATAAGGCAGGGTGATTTTATTTGGCGTTTCTGAGAGTTTTAGTTTCGGTGTATCATCAAGCTTTGCCAGCTTATAGACACCATCAAGCGCTGCATCGGGGACGCCGACTACAAGATTAGTACCTACACCATACACATCAATGGGCGTATGTTGTTCTTGTAATCTTTTAATTTGATGTTCATCTAGCTGATTCGAGGCAACGATTTTAACATAAGGCAAACCCGCATCATCGAGCATTCGTCGCGCCTCCTTCGCGAGATAATGTAAATCGCCACTATCTAAACGAATTGCTTGTAAGAGATGGCCTCGCTCTGCAAGCTCTTTTCCGACTACTATAGCATGTGGAATCCCGCTATTAAGGGTATTATAGGTATCGACCAACAAAGTACAATTATCAGGCCAAATTTGTGCAAATTCACGAAAAGCGGTTAATTCATTATGATAGCTTTGTACAAAAGAATGAGCCATGGTGCCAGAAATGGGGATATGAAAATCCCGTCCTGCCAACACATTACTTGTTGCATCGACTCCACCGATTATTGCTGCTCTGCTGGCAAAATAACTACCAGGCCCTTGGGCTCGACGCATGCCAAAGTCAACCAGAGTTTTATTGCCTGCCACTTCACGTAAACGGCGTGCTTTGGTGGCGATAAGCGTCTGAAAATTTAATAGATTAAGCAATAAAGTTTCGATTAATTGTGCTTCAATAATACTTGCCTCTACACAGACCATAGGGCAATTAGGAAATACCAGTTCCCCTTCAGACACTGCGTAGACAGAACCGTTAAAACGGAACTGTTCCAGATAATGCAAAAACTCTGGATTCATTCCTTGTTGCTCTAAAAACGCTAAATCCTCAGCACTAAAACGCAAGTGTTCGAGCTGGCTTAATAGGTCATCAAGGCCTGCAAAAATGGCGTAACCCGAGGCAAAAGGAAGCTTACGAAAAAAATAATCAAACACCGCGCGCTGCTGATGATGGCCTTGTAAAAAATAAACTTGAGCCATGGTCAATTGATATTGATCCGTATAGCTTCCGGTAAAATTAAACATAGTGCAACAATTCCTCAGGTCTTAAGCCTTGGTCGTTTCGACAAGCCGACAAGCTTAAACCAAAAAGGTTTGACCCACACGGGGTAAATCGCAGATTTTACGTAAAATCACACGATTTTTCATTAAAACAATTCATTTTATCAGTGGAGATTAAATGTTTCTTGCCGCCTGTCTCGTGCTAATGGTTTTTATTTAAACAGATCATTGCTATGGACGTTAAAAAAGAAAAAAAATTTTATTCCAGCCCTTGAAAGATTTCTACTAGCCCCCATATGGGATCTCAGCATGAATACTGTTTAATTAATCAGGAGATATATGTTATGAAAATTCGTCCTTTACACGATCGCGTTGTAGTTCGTCGTATGGAAGAAGAACGTACCACAGCGGGTGGTATTGTTATTCCCGATAGTGCTACTGAAAAACCCATGCGTGGTGTCGTCATTGCTGTAGGCGTTGGCAAAATGCTTGATAACGGTGATGTACGTGCTCCTGCGGTCAAAGTGGATGATGTTGTTCTCTTTGGCAAATATTCTGGAACCGAAATTAAATTAAACGGTGAAGAAGTTGTGGTGATGCGTGAAGACGATATCATGGGTATTTTGGATAAGTAAATTCAAGGTTTATTAGGAGAAAATAATGGCTGGTAAAGATCTACGTTTTGGCGATGACGCCCGCGCACTTATGCTGTCTGGTGTTAATGCTCTGGCAGATGCCGTAAAAGTTACAATGGGTCCTTTGGGTCGTAATGTTGTATTAGAAAAATCATTCGGGGCACCTGTTATCACTAAAGACGGTGTTTCTGTTGCGAAAGACGTTGAATTCGAAAACCCATTCATGAATATGGGTGCGCAGATGGTTAAGGAAGTAGCTTCCAAAACTTCTGATACTGCTGGAGATGGTACAACAACGGCAACGGTTCTTGCGCGTGCGATCATGATGGAAGGCAACAAAGCAGTTGCTGCCGGCATGAATCCTATGGATTTAAAGCGTGGTATTGACAAAGCGGTTATTGCAATCACTGCGAAATTAAAAGAACAGTCCAAGCCCTGCAAAGACAGCAAAGCCATTGCTCAGGTAGGAACCATTTCTGCTAACTCGGATGAGTCAATTGGTTCCATCATTGCGAGCGCAATGGAAAAAGTGGGTAAAGAAGGCGTCATCACTGTTGAAGACGGTAATGGTCTGGAAAATGAATTATCGGTTGTAGAAGGTATGCAGTTTGACCGTGGTTACATTTCACCATACTTCATTAATAACCAACAAAACATGAGCTGCGAATTAGAGCACCCATTCATCCTGTTGGTAGATAAAAAAATCTCCAGCATTCGTGACATGTTGTCGGTACTGGAAGGCGTTGCTAAATCTGGCCGTCCATTGTTGATTATTGCAGAAGATGTAGAAGGTGAAGCATTAGCTACACTAGTTGTAAACAACATGCGTGGTATTGTTAAAGTATGTGCTGTTAAAGCGCCTGGCTTTGGTGATCGTCGTAAAGCAATGCTGCAAGACATCGCAATCCTGACTCATGGCCAAGTAATTTCTGAAGAAATCGGTAAGAGCCTGGAAGCTGCTTCCCTGGAAGATTTGGGTAGTGCGAAACGTATTATCGTGACCAAAGAAAATTGCACCATTATTGATGGTGAAGGTAAAGCTCAAGAAATTGAAGCACGTATCGGACAAATTCGCGCGCAAATCGAAGAAACTTCTTCAGATTACGATCGTGAAAAATTACAAGAGCGTGTTGCAAAACTTTCTGGCGGTGTTGCGGTAATTAAAGTAGGTGCTGCGACTGAAGTTGAAATGAAAGAGAAGAAAGCTCGTGTAGAAGATGCATTACACGCTACTCGTGCTGCAGTAGAAGAAGGTATTGTAGCTGGTGGTGGTGTTGCTTTAATCCGTGCACAAAGTGCTTTGGATTCCGTAGCTGCTGATAACGAAGATCAAAAAATGGGTGTTAAGATCCTGCGTCGTGCAATCGAAGCTCCTCTGCGTCAAATCGCTGCTAACGCGGGTTATGATGCTTCAGTCGTTATCAATAAAGTTGCTGAGAACAAAGATAACTTTGGTTTCAATGCAGCTTCTGGTGAATACGGCGATATGGTTGAGATGGGTATTCTTGATCCAACTAAAGTAACTCGTATGGCCTTACAAAATGCTGCTTCAGTAGCAAGCTTAATGTTGACCACTGAGTGCATGGTTGCTGATTTACCTAAGAAAGATGATGCAGCTGATATGGCCGGAATGGGCGGTATGGGCGGCATGGGTGGTATGGGAGGCATGGGCGGCATGATGTAAGCTGTTCCAATCCAACCCGAAAAAACCCGCCTCTTGGCGGGTTTTTTTTACCTTAAACCCATGAGCTTTTTGTGGATGTTCACAATAATGAATGAAGCGCGTGTTCATACTGGACAAAAAGAGCGGCAATGGTGATAATTAGCCTTTTTTATCTAAGCTTTATCCATGACCACTGCGCTTATCGATATTCAAAATGTTGACAAATCTTATGGCAATACACCCATACTGAAAAATGTATCTTTAAGTGTCGAGCACGGAGAGTTTTTAACGCTTTTAGGGCCTTCAGGCTGCGGAAAAACGACCTTATTACGATTAATTTCGGGCTTTGAATACCCAACACGTGGTGAAATTTATATTGATGGCCAATGCGTTAATCGTTTACCTCCTCAAAAACGTAATGTGCATACCGTGTTTCAAAGCTATGCATTGTTTCCTCATTTATCTGTATTTGAAAACGTAGCTTTTGCCTTAAGGTGCAAAAAAGTTGCTGAGCCTGAGATTATGGAGCGGGTAAATGCTGCATTATCTTTAGTGCAATTAGAGGATTATGCGACCCGAAATATCAAACAATTAAGTGGTGGCCAGCAGCAGCGAGTAGCTATTGCGCGGGCAATTATAAATCGTCCTCAAGTCTTGCTTCTTGATGAGCCTCTAAGTTCGCTCGATTATCGTTTACGTAAGGCCATGCAATCTGAATTAAAGCAGTTGCAAAAAAAACTCAATATGACCTTTATTTTTGTAACCCATGATCAAGAAGAAGCATTATCCATGTCCGATCGAATTGTGGTCTTTAATCATGGGCATATTGAGCAAATTGGAACTCCGAAATGCATTTATGAAACGCCTGCAAATTTACACGTTGCCCAATTTATCGGTGAGGCTAACATTTTTAATGTAGAAGTACATGCAATTGATCAGGGTGATTTAACTGTTTTCATTGAAGGGATCCCTCTGATTTGCAAAAACACCGGCTCCTATTTGCCGCATCAAAAATTGCACTTGATCATTCGTCCAGAAGATATTCGCGTGTGGAGCCAAACTGAAGTTGATTCATTTGAGGGAATGCTGCCGGGTTCGATTGTCGATATCATTTATAAAGGTTCTACGGTCGATCTAAAAGTTGCATTGCCATCTGGCAAAATTATTCATGCATCGGAATTTTTTGATGAAGATGATGACAAATTAGAATACAGTCTCCAAGAGCAAGTTTGGGTGGAATGGTTATCAGGGTGGGAGGTATTGTTGCCTTATGAAGGTTAAATCATTTGCCGTACCCTTGGTTTATTGCTGGCTGATCCTTTTCGGTCTCGTACCCTTAGCAGTATTGCTGCTCACCAGTTTTTTATCACCTGATACCCAGAGATTAGTATCTTTTCCCCTAACATTGACGAACTACACTGCCTTGGGGACGGGTGTATTCCTGAAGATTTTTGGCCGTTCGATGTTATTGGCACTTGTAGCGACGTTTGTCTGTCTCCTTGTTGCGTTCCCATTTAGTTATCTTTTAGTCAAAGCTAAAAAACAATCGTTACTGTTATTACTCATTATTATACCCTTTTGGACCAGCTCGCTCATTCGTACTTACTCGTTAATTGCCATCTTGAAGTATCAAGGATTACTGAATAGCTTACTTTTAAAATTACATTTAATCAGTACCCCTTTATCCCTAATGTACACAAATTTTGCAGTAATAATCGGATTGGTCTATAACCTCTTTCCTTTTATGGTATTACCCATTTTTACAAATATGGAGCGCTTTGATTTTCGTCTGTTTGAGGCAGCTAAAGATTTAGGGGCGAATCGCTTAGCAATATTTACCCGTGTTTTTTTACCCAATACAGCGCCTGGAATTTACTCGGGCTGTATTTTAGTATTATTACCTGCCATGACTTTGTTTTATATTCCTAATGTTCTGGGGGGCGCCCGTTCTGTTCTACTCGGTAATTTAATCCAAAATGAATTTTTAGTCTTAGGTAACTGGCCCCAGGGGGCGGCTACCAGTGTAATACTTACCGGTTTACTTTTATTAATGCTGATGTTTTTTCGGCAAAATAATGAGGGTAAATAATGAAAACCACCTTACAACGGCTGTTCCTGAGTGCGGTTTATGGACTTTTATATCTACCGATACTTATCTTAGTGATTTATTCGGTGAATGATGCTAAATACTCTTTAATTTGGCATGGATTTTCTTTGCGATGGTATGCTGAACTCTTTGCTGACCACAGTTTATGGCTGGCATTTTTTAATTCAGTTATTTTGGGTTTATGTTCAGCCTTAGTCGCTACAACCTTCGGTCTACTCACATCAGTAAATTTGTTTCTGTTCAAAAACGCTAATCAACGATTTCTTTATGGCTTATTGTTGTTACTCATTGTCATACCCGATTTAGTTTTAGGCGTGGCCTTGCTCATTTTTTTCAACTATGCTCATGTTTCTCTCGGATTTTTTAGTTTACTCATTGCACATGTTACTTTTTCATTACCTTTCGTCATTTTGACCATTAATAGTCGTATTAAAACCCTGAATCCCAACATTTATTTTGGTGCACTCGATTTGGGGGCTAGCCGCTATATTGCTTTAACTCGAATAATGCTGCCTTTGTTATGGCCAGCCGTTTTTAGCGCTTTTTTACTTAGTTTTACTCTATCTTTCGATGATGTGATTATTAGTTATTTTGTTGCCGGACCAGAATATACGATCCTGCCCTTAACCATTTATTCTTTAGTGCGCGCAGGAGTGACTCCTGAATTGAACGCGCTGTGTACTATAACTTTAGCCCTCTCCATGATTTTGGTCGTTATTGCCCATAGGTTATCCCGGAGGACCTGGTGAGATTTTTGGTTTTTTTATTTGGATTTTTTATAGCAACTGCAAGCGCTCAGCCAGTGGTTAACATCTATGCCTGGGGAGGAGAAATTCCTAAATCGGTGCTCCAGCACTTTGAGCAAGAAACGGGAATTAAAGTAAATTTTTCTACTTATGATAGTAATGAAACGATGTTTGCTAAACTTAAAGCCAGCCAGCACACCGTTTATGACGTAATTTTACCCTCGACCTATTATGTAGAGCGTATGCGCCATGCGGGTATGCTCGAGCCTATGGCTTATAAAAAATTACCGAACAGCATTCATATCACCTCATTTTTTCGTAATAACGCCTATGATCCACATAATCAATATAGCATTCCCCTGATTTGGGGTACTACGGGCATCTTTGCACAAAAACATGAAGTGGTGCCTACTCCACAACGTTTTAGCGCTTTATGGAGTAAACGTTGGCGCAATCAATTAATGCTTTTGGATGATTCCCGAGAAGTATTTGCCATGGCTTTATTGAGTTTAGGATTCAGTATTAATGACCCTGATCCAGAGCATATTCGCCAAGCTTACGAACGGCTGCTTGCTTTGGTACCCAATATAAAATTATTTGCAAGTGAAGGGATACAAGCAATTTTAATTGATAAAGATGCTCGTTTAGGTATCGCCTGGAATGGTGACGTGATTAAGGCACAAGCAGAAAATCCCGACGTACAGTTTATGTATCCTGAAGAAGGTTTTGTGATATGGATTGATTGTCTTGCCATCCCCAAAAATGCACCTCATAAAGAGGAAGCATTACAGTTTATTAATTATTTACTACGGCCAGAAATTGCAGCGGAGCTTGCCAAAATTGAGGGGCATGCGATTACGAATGAGCAGGGGCGCAATTTGCTTCCGGAACAAGTAAAAAATAATCCAATTTTGTACCCCAATGAGGATACTTTGCATCGCGGTGAGTTTCACCGCGACATCAGCGATGATGCGTTACGTTTGTACAATCAATACTGGGAACAATTCAAACTTGCCTTATAGACAAGGTGCGCCGCAACTAAACATGTATTCCTCTGCCTCATCCTTGCCAGATGAGGTCTCGCAAAAGAAATTATTTTGCTGATAGCCGTCGTGAATATCTATTTGATTCCGGTGAACTTGCTCCAATGTTGGGCGAGAGAAAATTTCTGCTCGTAGATGGCCGTACAAGTGGCTCTCAAGGTTATCAATTATTTTTTGTAAAGAATCCCGCTCTTCCAGTAGGGTAATTAATGCATCTCTATTATCAATGATTACTGAGTTATTATCTAAAGTTATTGTAAAGTCAGACAGCGGATTTTTTTTAAATTTAATCACAAACGTGCATTGCACCGCCATCCTTATCAGGTTAATCCGTTTAGCAGTAAACTGCGCTTGAATTTTATTGTCACAGAGAATTTTTAAACCTCGAGGCATGTTGTTGAGGGTAAAGTAACGGCTGATATCTGGGAGGATATTGTCCAGATCCGTTAAATTTATTTTTTCAATTACATTTGTCAAATAAGGTTTTAAATAGACCAGGTAAGATTGAGGTATCTTAAATGTAAAATGGTCGGTGTATATTTGGTACTTTTCTTTAAACTCCAGACTTAAATATTTAAGATAATGATTTATTTTATAAAAGTCAGCTGCAGGTGAATTTATTGGGAGTGTTAAAATAAATTCCGAATGATTATGTTCTAGCGCGTACGCTTGTAATTGGAGGCTTTTTAAAAACCTCGGAGCAGACGTGGAATAATCAGCTAACTCTTGATGAAGCATTGCTTCTAATCTGGAATTAATCATGGTTTTTTGGATTTCTGATATTATTTCATCAGGTCTAAAGCCTCGAGTCGCGAATTGCCAAAAATTTTCTCCGAGAAATTTTAATGTATGTTCTGGGCAATAACGGCCTATCTGTATAATTTCAGAGTTTGTAGCGCCTAAAAATCTAAACGTAAAATAATAATCTCTCAACGCCTCTAATCGTGCAGTAGCCCCTGGTTTTATAATCAGTGACATTAACTGTTCTTTTGTAAATTTAAAATCAAATACTAATAATGAAAAATTTTCTTTAATAAAAGCAAGAGAAGTCCATATTGCATTATTTTTCTCAGTAAGTCTTTTAATTTCTTCCAGATTAAATTTTTCCTCTTCGAAAAATTCGAGAATTTCTTGTTCTTCTTTTTGTTCTGCTAATTTTTTAGTTGTAATGGCCGCTTTTTGGGGTGATATATTCAAATCAGGTACTGAAAAATCCTGATCCCGGCGTGGGCGTTTGACGGATGTAAAGTTGAGTAAGGGGGCTTTACGCTTTACCCCAATAGTTAAGCTTGAGCTTGAGTTCGATTTATCTGAGTCGCTGGGGCTTTCTTCACTCTCTATGACAATGGTTTTTGTTTGTATGTCCTGGGTATTTAAAGTCGATTCCATTTTATTTATTAAATGTCGCAATACTGTGGTAATGTGACTAATATCGGTTACATATTCATCTTTAAGAGACAAAAAACGCGTGTTGAGGGCATGGCAGAACTTAATAATTAGATTTTTTGAGACTGATGAGCTTAATAAGATACTTTCAAGCTTCAGTTTTATCATGGTTAAGTCAAGTAAAGTAAAATTATAGTCGCTTAGAGTGGCAATTATTTGCGTGAAGCGTTGCGTGTCATGAATGGCTTCCGCTAAGTTGTTGATAAATGTAGACATATTTTCCTTAATAAATTTTTATTGAACCAATTTTCTAAAAATTACACACTTTAATATAAAAATGTATTATTTGAAATGGTTCGAGCTACATAAATTTCGATATAAATAACCCGTGGATTAAATTATTAGTTATGTTGGATCATATCAACAAGGTTTTGTAATGAATCAGCCTCAGTTATGGGTTTATCCCAACGGATGCGATTAATTCGAGGAAACCTGAGGGCAACTCCGGATTTATGACGGGTGGAGTAATTAACCGCATCAAATGCCACCTCAAAGATTAATGCTTTTTCTACTTCGCGCACCGGTCCAAAACGTTGAATGGTGTGTTGCCTAATCCATTGATCGAGCCGATAGAGTTCTTCATCAGTAAAACCGGAGTATGCTTTTCCAATGGGCAGCAGGGCACCATCTTGCCACAGACCAAAGGTATAGTCTGAATAATAAGAAGAGCGCTTACCATGCCCGCGTTGTGCATACATTAAAATCGCATCCACTAATTTAGGATCTCTTTTCCATTTAAACCAGTGTCCACGTGGCCTTCCTGCTAGATATGGACTTTGATGATGTTTTAACATCAAGCCTTCTACTGCCGGGTGTTGCTCTGCTAATACCTTTTCTTTGAGTGTGGTCAATGACTGACCTGGCTTAAGAGTTATTAAAGGAGAAATTAATAAATTAGCTGCTGGATTGACTGCAAACCAATCTTCCAATTTTTTGCGACGCTCATAAAAGGGAAGGTGGCGTAGATCTTCACCATTCCAGGATAAAATATCATACAAAATCATCGCCGCCGGATATTGTTCCATTAATTTTGCGCTGATCTTTTTACGGTTTAATCGCTGTTGGAGCTCATTAAAACTGCAGAGGCCTTCGGCATTTTGAATTACCAATTCGCCATCAAGCACTACGTTGCCGGTAAAAGTGGTCAGAAGGTCGGGAAATGCGTGACTGATGTCTTCACCGGTACGGGTAAAAAGACCTTTCTTATCTTTAGTACATATCGCTTGAATACGAATACCATCAAATTTCTTTTCAACAGCAAATTCTGATGGATCGAGTTTGGTTAAATCATCATCATTCAGGGGGTGTGACAGCATCACGGGATGAAAAAAAAGTTTACTCGTAATATCTGGGGCTAAGCCCCGGCCTTCAAGCCAGGCAAAAAGTTCTTCATAGGGTGGTTCTGTTGCATGCCAAATTTTTTCTATTTCTTGCAGGGGTTGTTGCCCATAGGATGCCAGAGCACGTTTTATAAAGCGGGCCGATACGCCGATGCGTAGATTCCCAGTGCCTAATTTTAATAAAGCCCAGCGCTCATTTCTCGATGCTTTATTTAACAGTTCGCGCAAATAATCTTTATACTGCGTATCAGGAATGGTATTGAATTGATCAATAATTTCCACTAAACCCGGAAGCGGCTCCTCCAGAGCCCCATCCGGCCACAATAAAGCCACAGTATCTGATAGATCGCCCACATAATCATAAGATAATTCAAAAAGATAAGCGGGAACTTGTTCTTGCATCAGTTCCTTAATCATTGGACGTTTGAATGTGGGGAAGCTTAATGTATTGGCTAAAACTGCCAGAGCATATCCGCGTTCAGGATCGGATGTCTGACGAAAAAAATCTTCTAAAAGTGCTACCTTATCCAGGAGGCTATAGGTGAAATATAATTTATCCAGAAGTTCTGCAAACTGTTTCATCTATTGCTTTTCCTCATCGTAACCTAATAAATGCAGGGCTTGTGCTTGATACCCCTCTTGCTGAGCGTAATAAACTAAAGCATCCTCTTGGCCATGGGTGACCCATAGTTCACGCGGTCTAACCTCAGCTAAAGTCTGAGTTAACTCCGACCAGTCGGCATGATCAGAAATAACCAAAGGCAATTCAACGCCTAATTGCTTGGCACGTGCACGAATTTGCATCCACCCCGAAGCCATACCTCGTACGGCATGGGCGAAGCGTCGGCTCCATTTTTCTCTCAGTGCCGAGGGAGGACATAAAACAAGTTTTCCCGCTGATTCTGCAATTCCCAACTCCTGTGCTAGGCGCAGCTCACCGAGATCAAAGCCTTTTTGTTGGTAATAATTACAAAGCTTAACTAGAGCACCGTGTAAATAAATCGGCTCACTATAACCCAGTGCACGAAGACCCATGAGTACTCTTTGGCATTTACCTAAGGCATAAACACCCAGGAGATGACAGCGGTCAGGGAATAAACGAAGTGATTCTATTAACCGATTCAATTCATGATTCATCGGTGGATGATGAAAGACCGGAAGACCAAAAGTTGCTTCGGTTATAAATACATCACAGGATTGCGGATAAAAGGCACTACAGGTGGAGTCCTCACGGCGTTTATAGTCCCCTGAAACAATAATGCGTTCATTATTATATTCCATGAGCAATTGCGCGCTGCCTATTATATGTCCTGCGGGAAGTAGTGTTATCATCACCTCATTACAGAGCGCGGGCTCATGATAAGAAAGAATTTGATACTCATGTGCGCAATCCTCCCCATAGCGTAACCGCATAATTTCTATTGTTTCCAGCGTCGCGACGAGCTGTTTATGCCCAGAAATCGCATGATCGGCATGCGCATGAGTTACCACAGCTTTATCCACAGGTGCTGTCGGGTCAATATAAAAAGCGCCAGGTATGCAATATAAACCGTGTGGTGTTACGTTGAGCCAATGCTTCTTCATCCAACCCCCAAATGCGTTTCTAAAAGAAAAAAAGATTGAGTTTTAGGGTAAATTGCGCATATTCTTTAGAACACATGGTTTATTGTAGCAGTATTAAATGCCGGAAATAATTTCATTCGTAAAAAAAGAAGCAAATAAAAAACCCCCACGTATCACCAAAAGTCGCCCAGAGGATGCTTTTAGTCTCTGTCAAGATCCCAATTTGCGCGAATATCAAGAAGATGCGGTTGCATGGAAAACATACCCACCGGATTATTTTAATGAGTGTACTCCCCTTCATCTGGGCATGAGATTATGGTCAACTTATAAACTCCTCAATCAAAAGATTCTCAGTCGTATAAATGAAAGAAAAATAGGGAGTACCGCATGTACGACTCTGTATGATGGTGATAAATTTTTAGTGACTGCAAGTATTGCGGATTCATGTTCGTTTGCGGTGTTTTATGATGAACAGGATACGCCAATTAAAGTCATTCGATTAAATAAATACTTGCACAAGGCGGATGATGTATTCGAGCAGGAACGAATAAAAGCGGCTGAGGGTAAGGTAAGTTATGATGTCCATTGGCGTGTTCAGGGTATTTTAATCGTCAGCAGGGCTCTGGGAGATTTCTACTGTAAGGGTATTTGTAGCGATGCCCGAATTGATATTTTAAATGTTCACGAGGAAAAAAATCACCTTATAAAAAATAAAACGCCAGCTAAGCGAATACAAGTGATAACCGTATCCGATGGTTTTACCGACGGTGCGCATTCTGACCGTGAAAAAGATATGGAAGATTTTGTACTGCGATGTTTACAAGAACGCAAAGGCTTAGCAGAATCTGAATTAACAGTATCTCTGGTGAAAGCGGTTAAAGAAATTAAGCTTTTCGATAATCATGGTTTTTTGATACCTAAAGTGCGCGATAACATCTCAATTGCCATTCAAACATTAAAGCCAGGTATGCCTTTTATGATAGGGGTATTTGATGGGCATGGGGGCGGCGAAGTTGCGCGGTTCTGCGCCCGGAATTTATTCGCTGCTTTTGATGAGTCTCTCTCATTAAATCCTCTTAATTTGAATGATTCAAGTTTAAGTCCTTTTCAGATGCAAAACGAATTTGTAAGGGATCATAAACATCTCTTACAAGGAAAATTTAAAGAAGAGTGGATTAAATATTTAGCTTTGAACGAAATTGTTCACCAAACTGCTCTGTGTTTCGATTCCTTTAAATCGCAGCTGGGTAGGAAAAATACAATTTTTAAAGGGCTTGTTAAAACAATTAAAAAAGATATGAACGAATCCGCTGTCGAAATAAGGATAAACAGTATCTTGAGTTATCTTGACAAGCATTTTTCCAAAGAGCAATCCAATTTTGATTTTTTAAAAGAACATAAATCACCCAAAGCACAAGATTTTTGTAATTTGATAGAACATCATTTGAAAGAGCTGCATGGATTTATCAAAATGGATGAATTTGGTTTTATTAGAAAATGGTTTAACCTGACGGATTTCATCAAATATGAGGATTACACGGATTTTTTAGTCAATAGTGACAGCACCTCAAATGCTGATGAGGAAAAAAAATCTTCCACTTCAGGCCATGAATTTTTTTCGAAACAAGCGCTTGAAAAAGAGAATCCACTGACCGAAAGCGACCAATCAAATAATACGAACAGATTTTAAGTTTTTATCTACAGCGTAATAATTTGATGATTTTAGTTTGCTGCGCCTTTGCTTGCTCCCGTGGCCAACCACGGGCGATAATATTAGGGGAAGGGTATCTGAAAATTTTCTTGATTTTCTAAGGCCAGGAGTTCCCTCGCCCGAAGGCTCGGGATGACGTGGTTTAGGTTGATTCGTACTCCGTATACTCCGTCATCCCGAGTTAACGAGGGATCTTCAGCAAGCAGCTCTATTGATTAAACGAGCTCTGATCTATTGGATCTTAAGCGTACTCGTGTACATCCCATGCAGCCTAATGCCGCAGCCAGGAGATTGCTCACTAAAGCTTGGGAAAACATCGAGAGGGATTACTCGATTTGGTCATAGGCATTAATAATTATTTTATTCCGACCGGATTTTTTCGCTTGATATAGAGCATCATCTGCTTTTTTTATCAGTGTGTCTTTATCAACAACTGCATCAAATAAAGCGATTCCGATGGAGATGGTGAACGATATCGTTTCACCATCAATTAATAGTCGATGATTTTCTACTACTTGACGTAGCTTTTCTGCGCGCATACGTATTTTTTCTAGCGATATCTCACGAACACAGATGATGAATTCTTCACCACCCCAACGCGCAATGACATCACTCTTGCGTAATTCTTTTTGCATGATTTGAGCAAGGGCGCACAAAACACGGTCGCCTGTTTGATGGCCATAAGTGTCATTAATGGATTTAAAATAGTCAATATCGACCAAAATAAGGGCAAAGTTATTGTGCGCCCGTTTTGATTTTAGCATTTCCTTTTGTAATAGTTCTGTAAAGTAGCGGCGGTTTGATAAGCCAGTTAAGACATCCTGTGTCGATTGCAATTTTAGGGTTTCATTCAGTTTGATATTGTAAAGATTAAGGGAGATTTGTTCAGAAATAATTTGTGAAAACGCTATAGTGGGTTGATTTTCAATCGAGGAATTAGTTAACTCGATATAAATTAATCCCAGAATATCTTTTTGCGCAAATAAAGGAAGACATACATATGCTAGAGGTTGAGAATTATGATGTTCCACATGCTTGCATAAAATATCTTCGTTGGTTGAAGCCACATAATAAGGCTGATGCCTTAATACACCCAAGCAGTCATTAACTTGAATTTCATTACTGTCTATCATTGGTTCACCCCAATCCAGAACCGTGCGCATCTCATCCGCATCATCGGGAGTTGTCATAAACATGGTACCTGAGGTATTTTCTAATAAACGGGGCATATATTTTTTAATAGTCTTGGTGGCCTGATCCATGGTGTTATGAGATTGCAGAATACTAGAAAATTCTTTGAGCAATTGTAATTTTTTATTTTGTCGCTCTAGACTTTCAACCATACTTTCTAATTGTTTCCGGTAAGCCACTAATTTCTGTTCATTGAGCACACGGCGATGAATATTGGTGGCGATATGACTTGCACCGATTAATTTTCCCTGAGAATCATAGATTGGATTAAAGTGTATTTCATAATCTAAATCACGGTGATGTTTATGCTCAAAAGTTTCAATGGCGGTAAAGGCTTTACCTTCAAGCGCTTTTTTCCATAATATCTGTGCTTTATCTCTATTTTCAGGTTTCATGTGTTCGTATAATGCGCTCAGGTTCATCCCGGGTTTTAAGTCCACATGGAATAAACGATAAATTTCACTATGGTAAATTGAGTTAAAGACAATAAAATTCGAATTTAAATCCACCGCAGCAATATAATCTGAGGATCCCTCAATGATGCCCTGTAAGCGCTCGGTCGCATTTCGCGCTTTATTCTGTAATTTTTTAATTGAAAATAACGACTCGGTTAAAATTCCTGAAAGGATGGCAATAAGGGCACCAATAAATAAAGTCATCATGGGTAAAGTTGAGGACATTATATGATTATAAAATTTTGGTAGAGGTTGGACCGTTACCGCCCATTCCTGCCCATGCATCTTAAGAACAATTTTTTTACTCCACTCAGAATATGCGCTATTCGTAGTATCGGTGTTGGTGTACAAAATACCATTGCGGTCATTAATAGTTAAATGAATACCCTCTAGGTCGAGTTTAGCGAACAGGTAGTCAAAAACTTTCTGAATATTCATCACACCAATCATAAAACCTAAGAGGCGATCCTCTTGAAATAAGGGGTCGATAATTAATATCCCTTTTCCGCCTTGTATCAGGTCTAGCTGTGGGCTTAAATGTAACGCATGTTGCTGAATACTTTTTTCGATTTCAACGCGTCGATGCGCATCCGTTGCTAAATCAAAACCGATAATTCGTTGATTTTGCTTCTCAGGGGCTACCCAGCGCACAATAGCTCGCGAATCAACCCACTCAACAGCCACATAGCCTGGTTGATCTTGAATATATTGCATAACATCTTTTTGCCAAACACTTTTAGGTGTACCGTTTTCTTGACTCAGCCAACGATAACCAATTCGGGAAAATGAACTGATTCGTTCTTGAAAATACGTATCAATCAAATACCCGATATTTTCTACACGCGTTTGCAGCATGGTATCGAAATAAGTTTCTTGATTTTTTTTAATGGCTTGCCAGCCAATAAACGTGATATCAAATAGCAGAAAGCTGATGAGGAGGGGAAATACCGGCAAATTTTTTAATTGATTTCTTTTTCGTATAAAGCTTAATAAACCAACGCTTAGGGCAATAAGTCCAAAAGCGGTATGAAGTGCCATATGAATCCAGGCTCCGGTACTATTCATTACCGAAAAATGAAATAAATAATCCAATAAAGTGAGAATCCCCACATTAATGATAAATAGACAACCGATGAGCGGAATAACTAATAAACGCCGAGATAAATTAAAAGAGATACTCAAGGTAACGACACTGTATACAAAAAAGCCAAAAGCTGTATTCGCAGACATGCGGCCAGGGGTATCTGAACTTAAGAAATCGTTATTTTTAAGAAATAATTGGTCAATGCCAATGTTTATCGAGAACAGATACTCCGCAAGCGTTAAAGAAGCCATTACCCAGAGTATAGAGCTGGTCAGGCGAGACAATGAGAAGTATTCTTGATTGATTAGAAGCAATGAACAACCAGCGAGTAAAAAACAAATGGCTGTATTAAATTGCATTGGAAAAAATTTGGTATCAATTTGAATGAGTACCGAGTAGTGTTGATACCAGCCCCAGATAACTGCTGACCCTAAAATTATACTGACGATGCCGATTATATTCGGCAAAACGTGAAACCATCCTTTGTGGTGCATATAATCTTCCGTAATAAAAGTTATTAAAAACGGATCATCCTACAGCTATTTAACAACACTCATCTAGGTCATTATAGCAATTATGGAATAAGAGTAAAAAGAACATCCCCTAAGTATCCTATGTTTGTCCTGGAAAATGAACGATAAAGGTCTAGACTAAATATATAACAGTAATCAATAACCCTTACCGGGTTGGAAAATAATTAATCAATTTTAATTGAGTGCATAAAATTCAGTGCCGCACCTATTGATTACACCCGCCATTTATAGGGACAAATAAGATATGTGTCGATTTGTAGCATATAAAGGTTCAGAAGAGCAAAGGCTTGCGGATGTTTTAATCAAGCCAAGCAATTCACTTATAAAGCAAAGTTTGCTCTCACAAGAATCAAGAACAATTACCAATGGTGATGGCTTTGGTCTTGGCTGGTACACTTTATATGATAAAGAGCCCGCGTTATTTACTTCCCTTTTTCCTGCCTGGAGTGATCAAAATTTACAATATTTGGCAAAAAGAACCCGTGCAGCTCTATTTTTTGCCCATGTGCGCGCTGCGAGTACGGGCGGGATCACTCAATATAACTGTCATCCCTTTATTTTTAAACAATGGATGTTCATGCATAACGGTTACATTCCTCACTTCACTAAAATAAAGCGCAAAATTTTTGATTTATTAGATGACGATTTATATAACTGGGTAAAAGGAAGCACCGACTCCGAGTTAATCTTTGCATTATTCATGCAGCTGGCAAAAAATGAGAATCTTACTTCGCTGGCAAACGTGGCGCATATTCTCAAAAAGACCTTGGATATAATTCAGAAATTAGTGCAAGAGCGATATCCAAAAAGTTCTAACTATTTCAACATTTGTTTAACTGATGGCAGGCGAATCGTTGCTTTTCGTTATTGTACTTCGTTAAAAGCAAAGCCCGATACCATGTATTTGTCCATCGGCGAAAATTTTTGGGGAAGCAATCAGAATCTTTTTGCACAGAAACTTAAAGTTCCTCATATTGTTATTGCTTCTGAAAAGCTCAGTAAATCGGGATTTGATTGGCATCCCATACCGGCGAATCATTGTTTACTGGTAGAGGCGGACTTGCAGATTTCATTTTTTCCACTTAATGAACAATCAAGGAAATAGTTATGTTCGTAAAGAAGCTGCAAAACTCCAAAGTTGACATTGAGTTATTTAAAAATCAATTAGGCGTAGAAACCGAATTATTAGAACAATGGTTCGTGGAGCATTTATTCCAGCCAGATACATTTAATGCGGGTGCAGAGATTGAATTTTTGTTACTCGACCAGCACTACCAATTGCTCCCTAAAAACCAAATGATAATTGATAAAGTGAATACTCCAGGAATTATCGCTGAAGCCGGAGCTTCACAACTTGAAATTAATACACGCGTGCTTCATCGTTCAGGAAGCTTTTTAAGCGATTTATATGAGGACATATCAGCTAAATGGAATAAATGCCGCGTCGTTGCGGAGGAGCAGGGATACCATCTTGCCTTAATTGGTTCAATGCCGAATGCTGCAACCGATGTGATTCGAAAAGATTATACAACCAAAACTCCAGACTATGATTTAATGAGCGAATTTATTCGCAAGTATCATGGACCCCGACCCTTAATGATCAATCTCAAGGGTGGTAAAGAGCATCTTGCTTTATGCCCTGAGTCACTTTCTCTTGAGGGCCTTATCTGTTCTTTCCAACTCCATCTGGAGATTAGCGAGGAAATGGGCGCGGATGCTTACAATATTGTGCAACAAATCACTGCACCTGTGCTTGCATTAAGTTCCAATGCTCCGTTCTTTTTAGGAAAAAATGTGTGGACCGAGTCACGAATCGGTGTATTTGAACAATTGTACCGTTTCCCATCGCCGTGGCGTCAGACTGTTTTTTTTGAACAGGAAGCCATGAATGATTCTCTTTTTTCATTGTTTAAAAGCAATTTACACCAGTTTCCTTTTCTCATGCCTGAGGTTGACCTTTTGGAGCCTCAAGATCATATGTATCATGTGCGGCGTCAGAATAGTTGTATCTTTCGCTGGAATCGTCCCATTTTGGATTTTAATTCACAAAAAAAACCGTTTCTACGCATTGAGCATCGTGCTCTTTCAACAGGTCCAACGGTAGTAGATATGGTCGCGAATGCAGCATTTTTTTATGGTATTGTTCATTTTTACCTGCAACGCCCGCATTTACGAGAAAAATTACCCTCCGCATCCGCATGTAAAAATAATTTTTATCAGGCTGCAATCTTGGGGCTTGATGCGCATATGCACTGGAAAAATAGACACGTCCCGATAAGTGATGTGCTCCACGAGTTGATTCCAAAGGCTATCACGGGTTTAGGAGATATGGGAATCGATAGCCATGATGCTAAATATTACCTTCACATTATTCAGCGTCGCGTTGAAAAAAGACAAAATGGGGCTATTTGGCAACAAAAATTTATTGAACAATATGGTAAAAACTTTTCTTTGATGCTTGAGCATTTTATTGCCAATCAGAATTTAGATATTCCTGTTTCTGATTGGCAGATGGAGTAAGTATACTAAGTGTTTTTAAGCCCGTCGAAGGCAAAAGTTGCGGTAAAATTCAATGTTTGAATAGCATATTGATTACTAAAATTACTTGAGTTGGTATTATTGGTATTATTATTCTGATTGATATTAAAGGTCGTTAAATAGCGGTAATCAAACCCTATAGTAGTAAAATCATCAATATAATAGCTCAGTCCAATAACACCTTGGCCTGCTGCCGTGGTATTGGTAACTGTGGCACTAATTTTAGTTGGAGTATAGCCGTTTGCAAAATACTTATTGTTTTGAATCACAGGATTCGCGCGTAAATAAGCCCCCCCAATACCAAACCCTACAAAAGGAACAAGGTCGTTACTTTCACTGGCAGGATACAAGTCAAAAAAAGCATTGATTAACCCGTAAAAGCCCATAGTATTCCCTTTAAATCCTAACCCATTGGCTACGACAAATACAGGACATGTTCCTTCAAAACCCACCACATTTGGACTGATAAGAGTGCACGAGCCCACCGTGAGTTTATCGTAATTATTGATATTGAATAAAACTTCGGTTTCTATACGAAACCAATTAATTCTATAACCAATCGAGGCGCCAGCACCGCCCCCTACAGGCTCCATTGTAATCTCGGCAGGATAGAGTTGATCGATGAATAAACTGCCAGTTAAGGAGGGAGCATGACTAATTACACCTTGAAGACCAAGATAAAATCCCTGGGCAGGGTCGGCACAGAAGGCATTGGTTGCAAGCGAAATTCCTAAAACAAGTCCTAATTTACTAGAATAATTCATTCAAAATCCCTGATTACAATCTTAGGCAAATATTTGGGAAACAGGCTAGCTGAAACTAAGGGGTGGAAGCAAGTTTTTTTTATAATAATTTTATTATTATACAGTCACTAACCCCATTATTTGTTAGTGACAACAAGATAGTTATAGTATCTTTAACATGGTTCGTGTTTGTTCTGGCGTGTAGCCATAGTGGTCGTGGAGCTTTTGATATACTTCATCTTGATTACATTCAATCGCTTCTAAGTCATAATCGGTCAGTTTATTCCATACTAACTTCAATTTCAGTTTCGCTTCTTCCCAGTCCTCTGCAAAAAGATTCTCGTTCATGTTGATGCTCCTGAAAAAGATGAATTATATTCATGCGCCTATTTTATGCCATTCTTGCTCCAATGCTTGACGATTTGAATGGTTGCCATCTGTTGCCAGGATGATTCCACCATTCTCAATTCCTTTTTTATATAACTGTGCTTTTTCCGGTGCTAAGCCCCAGCCTACCAGTGCTCCGATAAGTCCACCTGAAAAACACCCTACACCAACTCCTGCCAAGCCGACCATTAATGGTCCGGAGACAATAAGTCCTAATTCTGGCAGTAAATATTCGGTACCTGAAGCCAAAGTCATCGCTAGGGCGCCCAGAGCAAGGCCACCTAAGGCACCACCAAGACCTGCTCCTGCGAGCACCTGATTACTCTTAGATGGCTCGACTAAAATGGAATCAAAATATTGTTTTTTGGTGTTTTCGGACATGATGACGTTGATGTCATTGCTATTGTAACCGCTCATTAACGCTGTTTTATAAGCATGTTCTGCAGAATTAATATCGGTAAAGAGTTTGATGAAGGTTTTTGAGTCAGTGGTTGTGTTCATTTAGCGGCTCCTGCACGAAAGTGGTTTTACTGCACTGTGCGGAGGAGCTTGCAGTGCAGTAAATTATCAGTTACTGATTAATCGCGTAAATTACTTGATTAACCGCACGTGATTTGTCTACTGGATAATCGCTTGGTGTATCCAGGGTATTGTTTTCACAAACCAGGCCCTTATTTTCCAGTGTGTATTCAATGTTCACTTCTCTAACCGGTAAGCTTATGGTATGGAAAACAAACTTTCCATGCATTGGAATGTCCTTATTGCTGTTATTGATGGTAAATGTGGTTTCAGTTTTACCATTTAATTTATCAAAACCTACTGGCGTAATCTCTGCTCCATCTAAACTGATTGCGGAGATGAGTAGATCATCAGTGAGGTTATTTTTAATTTTTATTTCGAAGCCATTGCAAGCTGGGTTTGCAGTAGCTATGCCACTCACTAATAATGAACCAAGAGCCAGTAATCTTAATTTGTTCATAACTATCTCCTTTATTGTCGAAATTTTTAGTGACTTATGTGTCACAATTGATATGACATTTGTAGGTTAATAAAATAAGGATATAATGTCAATATAAAATTTAAAAATAAAAGTCATTCTCATTGGGCGAATAATAAAGACAGGGTTATTGGCTTTTTAGACTAAAATAGCTATTGACTTTGATGTCACGGAATTATTGAGGCCGGGGTAAAATATACCCCGGTATGGATTTAAAGGGCGGGTTGTAAGTCTTGCTCAAGAAGCGCTTCTTCTGGATGATTATCGGGTCTAAAAATACTGTGCGAAACCAGTTCTGGACGTGTAACCAAGGGTTTCTTCCAATCTTTTAAAGCCACACCGGTCGTTGGTGCTAACAAGGGCGTTTCTTGAGGTTGGCGTCCCGGTATTCGCCTTTTCTCATCTGTGACAATATCGTCTAACTCAGGTGCGCTAAGCGACTGAATTTTTGGTTTATAAGATAAAGGTAATACCCGTAAGCGCATGACTAGCCACAGAGCTTGTGCTTTAGAGCTCAATTCCTGATAGCCATATTCGTGCGGTGCTTGATAAATTTTTTCCAGGAGACTCGGCGACACAATTTTTAAGGTGCTCAGTTCTTGGCGAAAATAGATTTTATTGTCATTACCTAAAAGAATGAGCGGAGTATGCTGACGATAATTATAATCAATATCGGGCATGTGTTCGTAACCTGAATAGTGTGCCGGATTAGGTGTTTGTTCCCCTTGTAGCGCCTTCTGTATGTCATTTAAAGAGGCATGCATACCATTGAGGCAAGCGTTTTTGTTGTAGTGATTAGCCGGTAGGTCAAAGCTGCCATCTCCATAAGCTTGAATCGGGGCATCTTTAGGGTCGGGTGTGGGATCGTAGGGTTTAACGGTATTGACGGAAAATTTGTTTTCTTCGTCATGTAGGCTATTGACGAGAATGCTACCCCATAGACCAAATCGTTTGGGTAACTCCACGCGTAAGTCACCGATAAAAGATCCGTGGCCTGCGGCAAAGTGGTCGGTGTAGTAGTGAAAACCAAAAAACTCAATTCCTAAAGAAAGTGCAGTATAGCGATGGGATAAATCCTGCAATTGCGTCGGCGTTGTTTTAGCGGGAAAGGGTTTTAAGGTATCGCGAATACGCAAAAATTCATCATTCTCAGAATGGTAATTTGGATCCAAAGACCATTGTTCCAAATGATAAGCCAGGCGCGCATAACGGAGGGCCAGGAAATGGCTGATGGCATAAGCACGGATAGACCAAGGAGTAAAATGAGACATATTGCGCGTGAGCATATCACCGTAATTACGAACCCGGGTGGCGAACATCAGTTGTTGTACATAAAAATTTAATGTTTCTGAAAAAGGAATATAGCGGGCATTATTAATTTTATAAATAGTCTCAATTTCTTTAATGGTTGTTTGGGGATTTGCCAGGCGTCGGTATGAGTCCAGAAGTTTATCCATTTCTTCATCATTGATGGGTTTACTGGTTAAATACTTACCAAGCTTTTGTTGATATTTGTCATACTCATCACTTTCATCAAATTCTTTGTGGGTCGGGAGATTTAAAGAGACTTCGTTACCACCATAGTAATCTCCAGACATACCGCATACTTGTCCTGCAGTCATCTTTAGATTCAGCGGTACGGGCATACCATCATCATCAAGGCGTTGCATAGTAATGGATAGGGTTCCGTTATTGTCAAAATGGACGTAGTTATTATTTTTTAACTTTTGCCAATTATTGATACGGACACTGTTTCCCAATTGCGTATGTTCATTTGTATCCACAACATTCTCCTTGTTATTTAATACATTATGTAACTTAAATGAAGCATGAGGCTGTTGATTTACGGCATGTTATATTGCTGTTCAATAGTCAATTAATATAGAAGGGAGTTATTTCTTTTGCAATTGAGTATGCTCAGAATGTTGGTTAACAATATATTCATCAATGACCTCGACATTATTGAATATTCTTGAGCTTCGACGGCTTGCAGGGGATGAGTGTTTTTGGGGGGAATATTGGCGAGGAGTAGTTTGTCCTGAGGACATGAGACTAGATAATTTAGAGGTATAAGGGGAGGGTCTACTGTCCAATAAATTATAACCTTGAGTCTTGAATCCTAAATAAACTAACAGGCGAGAAAACCAGTTTAGAGGGCGTGGAATAATTTTTTTTCCAGGAGGGCAGTTACTCTGCATAACTTGAGCTTCATCACTCGATCGATACCGGGTCAACTGTTTTTTTAAAGAGATATCTTGAGTTGCAAGATCAATTATATTGCGTGCGGTCCAAGCACCACAATGAATATCATTGTGCTGCACCCCTTGATAGCGTGTTTCGAAACGCATTTCGTGTGCTTTTTTTTCTCCAAAAACAGAAGCAATACCTTTTTTTAGTGAGGCCTTCATGGCCTCAGTATTATACAGAAAGGAGAAAAGCCTAGGGCGTGAGTCAATTAGTGTCGCACAATTTTTCTCGGGCTCATAACACAGGGTAACCCAATGCATGCGCGGGAAAAGTCCCAAAATTTTGCAGCCCTCAGCGACGGGAAGCAGAATTCGCTCTTTTTGCAAAAGCGTTTGTATTACTTGCGGATTACTTTGATACTCATCCTTAAGATCAGTAAATATGTGTTCAATAGTTTGAAGCAGAGTCGTTTTTGAATTATCGGATGCGGGATCCAATACCAAGGCATGAGGGGTAACATATCCTAATGGAGCGAGTATGCTACCGAGAGTATAATGCACAGGTAAAGAATTTTCTAATTTTGTCCCTAAAGCTTCGCGCATGATGCTTTCAGAATATTTGTAAGCAAAACTGTGTAGTTTTTTTTCTTCTGTTTTTTCGTTGCGACTGAACATAATCGTAAGAGGACTCTTAATTTTTGGTAATAAGTTTTAGCTTCATATACTATACATGAATAACCTTATCTAAAGATTAAGAAATCACTTAAAAGGATAAAAAAAAGTCACTTCGTGTTTATTATTGTAGAGATGTTGAATATGCGCATCCGGTATTTTTTGCAATTGCTTAATAATACTTAAATCCGTCTCACCCTGTAATTTTATGGTAATGATTAATTGTCGTGCTTTATTACTTTTGATCCATAGGTCAATTAACCTGAATGCCCGCTCGGGATAACAAGCCACATCCGAAAGTAACCAATCGATAGGTTTAGAAAACTCTTTAGGTTCCAGCGCAAAAGCACTTTGCTGACGCGAAGAGACTCCCGGTAAAGAGGCGATTTCTGGTGCCAAAGGTGCTTTATCGATTGCCAGCACCTGTGTGCCAAATGTATGCATCACATAAGTCCAACCACCAGGGGATGCACCTAAATCAACTACGGTTTCTCCCGTTTGTGGATAACGGCCTAAAACAGACAAGGCCTCCCATAACTTCAAATACGCACGATTCGGTGGGTTTGTTTTATCCTCAATAAATTGACAATGACCATCGGGCCAAGGGTGCGATCGTTTGGCGCTATATATCAAGGTGTGTTCATCTAATAAAGAGAAGACGCCGATTTGCGGGAGCGGATCAATTGACGGGAAGGTTTGCACCAAATTGGGGCAGGTTTTTACTTGCGCTTCAATTAATCGGGAGCGGCGAATGTGTGATAACGGATGCAAATACCAATATTTTTGTACTTGCCGTAAAATTTTTGCTGCTGCTGAGATTGATTGAACGTTTACAACTTTGGGCTCATACCAAATGTCTTGAGCAAAACAAACGGCCTTTGGCTCCTCGGTACTGAGCAGTAAATCTCCGGCAATAGTAAAATTACTCTGTAGTTCTTGTTTTAATTCGGAAGCGAACTGTGGGTGCAGCAGATACGCGGCGTTTATTGGATATTTAGGGTTTAAATGAGGCAAAGCGGTATTCATCTACAAATAAAAGGACATTATAAATAGTTATACTCCTAAAATGAAACCCAGACGCTTCTAATTTTTGAGCGATTTGGTAGGGTAAGTCGCCCATGCTACACTGATGCTATGCTAGGACAAAGATTCAAGGAGTGAAGCATGCACGTAAAAGCTGCGGTAGCTTATGCACCGAAAGCGCCATTAGTCATTGAAACTGTGGATTTGGAAGGCCCCAGAGCGGGCGAGGTATTAGTCGAGATTAAAGCGACAGGCGTTTGTCATACCGATGCATTTACGCTCTCTGGAGAAGACCCTGAGGGGCTTTTCCCCGCAATATTAGGACATGAAGGCGCAGGCGTCATCGTTGAGGTGGGGGCGGGCGTTACTTCAGTAAAGCCTGGTGATCATGTAATTCCTTTGTATACTCCGGAATGTCGCCAATGTGCTTATTGTTTATCCCAAAAAACTAATCTCTGCCAGGCAATCCGCAGTACTCAGGGGCAAGGGTTAATGCCTGATGGTACCAGTCGCTTTCATCGCGCGGGCAAACCTATTTTTCACTATATGGGAACGTCTACGTTCGCACAGTACACGGTCTTGCCTGAAATTTCTGTAGCAAAAATTCATCCCGAGGCTCCTTTTGACAAAGTATGTTACATCGGCTGTGGGGTCACTACCGGAATTGGTGCGGTAATTTATACCGCGAAAGTGACTCCTGGGGCGCGCGTAGTTGTATTTGGTCTTGGCGGTATTGGGCTGAATGTAATCCAGGGGGCACGAATGGTAGGTGCTTCACAAATTGTTGGCGTTGATATTAATCCCCAGCGTCGTGTACTAGCCGAAAAAATGGGCATGACCGATTTTGTCAATCCGCAAGAGGTTGGCAAGGACTTGATTGATTATTTAGTGTCGCTTACGCAAGGTGGCGCGGATTATAGTTTTGAATGCGTGGGCAATGTGCAGCTGATGCGCCAGGCACTTGAATGTTGCCATAAGGGCTGGGGGGTATGTACGATTATTGGTGTAGCGGGTGCGGGTCAAGAAATCGCAACACGGCCTTTTCAATTAGTTACCGGTAGAGTCTGGAAAGGTTCCGCCTTTGGTGGTGCACGTGGCCGTACGGATGTACCTAAAATTGTCGATTGGTATATGGACGGAAAAATTAACATCGACGATTTAATTACTCAGGTGATGCCTTTAGAAAAAATAAACGAAGCATTTACGCTTATGCATCAGGGCGAATCCATTCGCACGGTGCTGACCTTCGATTAAGGAGAGTTATGCAGAATCTTAAGCTTCTGGAAAATCATCAATGTTTTGGTGGAGAGCAGCGCGTATATACACACGATGCGCATACCACCGACTGCGCCATGCGCTTTGCTCTTTATTTACCGCCACAGATGGTACAAAAGTCCTGCCCGGTGATTTACTGGCTTTCTGGATTGACCTGTACGGAGCAGAATTTTATTACAAAAGCAGGTGCTCAGCGTGTTGCTGCAGAACTCGGACTAATCTTGGTAATTCCGGATACCAGTCCTCGCGGGATTGCGCAGATGGCAACTCAAGACTCTGAGTATTTAGGCGAGGGTGCAGGTTTTTATATTAACGCACGACAAGAACCTTGGGTGAAACATTATCAAATGGAGAATTATATAACCCAAGAATTGCCGCAGGTGGTGCAAGAGCTGCTTCCGCAAATGATTACCGCTATGGGAATTTTTGGTCATTCTATGGGTGGACATGGTGCGTTGACCCTTGCCTTAAAAAATCAGCAACAGTATCAATCCGTCTCCGCACTTGCGCCCATCTGTGCGCCATCACAGACAACCTGGGGGCAACATGTTTTTCAAGCGTACCTTGGAGAAGATCCGGATACATGGAATAATTCTGATGCGAGTGCACTAATCAAACAATATGGTTGGCAGCATGGTGAAATTTTAATTGATCAGGGCCAAGAAGATGAGTATCTACACGAACAGTTGAAACCGCACATCTTTGCACAAGCCTGCGAAGAAGCCAAAGTGCCCCTGCGGCTTAGGATGCACAAGGGATATGACCATAGTTATTATTTTGTGGCCACTTTTATTGAGGATCATCTTAACTTTCATGCAACAGCTTTGATGAATTGAAGGAATAAATTGTGAGAAAACTAATTGCAATTGCCTTGATGACCCTTATCGGCAAGATTTCAGCACAAAGTAATTCAGAGTTAAATAAAGAAATTGTGACTCAATTTTACCAAAAAGCCATTAATGAGAAAGATTTTGCCGCCGCAAAACCTTATTTAGGCGCATGGTATATTCAGCATAATCCTCTGGCTGAGGATGGGCTCGCTGGATTAGAAAAGTATTTAAACTTTTTGCGTACCCGTTATCCCTTAGCTCACAGCGAAATAAAGCGCGTATTTGCCGAGGGTGATTATGTAATCGTTCACGTACATTCCATCCTCGAGCCAGGAACTAAAGGACGAGCGATTATCGATATATTTCGTCTTGCAGAAGGCAAAATTTATGAACATTGGGATGTAACGCAATCTATTCCGGATACGGCAGCTAACAGCAACGGCATGTTTTAACTCCTGGAGGGTATTGCCAATTTTTGTAAAGCTGGCTTTTTCAAGTGGCTCGCTGTATAATTTGCGCTCAATTTGGGTGGTGTGGATGGGAGAGTGCATGATGTGGATGAATTTAAACTGTGATCTGGATGAAGAGAACAGTATTGAGCAGTTTAAACATGACTTAGTGAATCTTTCCTCTGGGTATTGCGGTTTATCTTTCGATTTTAAACATCTTGATTTTGATCGCCATAAAGAAATACTTAAACTTATCCCATCCTGGTTTCCACCTCATGTTAATATCTTGCGAGTGGATGCAAACGAGCTATTATCGGCAAAAAATATACCACAATGGCAAGAATTTATAGCAACTTTACCCATTAATACCTTAGGTTTTCATTGGGGAAATCCAAAGTCAGATATCCAACCTCAGCATATTAATGATTTTTTATCATTTGCCTCTAATGCTAAGAACATTAAGAAAATAATTTTCCCTGATCTATCATCACAAAATTCAAAAGAGTTAAAGAAACAATTAAAGAAATTTGCATCCATAACGTCCTGGAATTTCACCATAGATACGGAAGGAGGCGCTCTTTTTTTTCTGGCATGGTTGAAAACCAAGCCTAGTATCGAAAGATTACGTTTATCAACTCAACAATTTCCAACACCAGTAACGGTAAAACTAATTGCCGATAATTGGGGCAAGGAGATAAAAGAGCTTGAGTTAGAGCATTTTTTAGGTAAAAAATTCATGGATGCAATGGATGTACAGTACAGTCTATTTACAAATATCCCTGCACTTGAATCCTTAAGTTTAGCAAAAAACGAATTGGAGACACATGAGCTTAAAAAACTCAAAGCTTTCATCGAGACGCTACCAAAAAACCTCTATCACCTGAGCCTTGCAGATAATTTCCAAATTCAAAATATAGAAAAATTAAAAAATTTATTCCCCTATCTTCCTTCTGGATTGAGGGTATTGGATCTATCACGTAACAATTTAAGCACGATAGATGATAGTTTTTTTAAGAATACCCTTCGTTCTCTTGATACATTAAATTTAAGCGCGACTGAGATTCCTACGTTCAGCGGGCTACCTCCTTCAGTGACGACACTCGTATATGCTCATAGAACGCATGGCGATTGGTGCACGAATGCCATAGAATATGAGGCGTTCTTAAAACTTATTCGTACTATTCCGAGCTCTGTTATAAAGCTTGATTTAAGTCATAATGAATTCGGGAAGCTCACCGAGGTTCAATTAAAGCAGCTGAAAGAGGCGATACCTAAAGATATACAACAAGTCTATCTAGGGGCAACTAACTTATTCACAGATAAAAATCTGTCACGACTTGAATCCACTGTTAATTTATTGACTGAAGATAAAAATAAATACTTTTATGGTGAAAGTAGCGAAAATTATGTAGAGCGAGCCCGAAAAGGCTGGAAAGGAGTAGATGGTTATCCCAAACCACCTTCTCTGGCTGAGGTTGACCGTGATAAAGAACTGTTCATGCAATTAACGCAAAAAGTGGGTTTGGCAGTTTCTGAATATACCGCATGGTCAGTTAATAAAACTGCCAAACGAGGTCCTGAAGGGTGGTTTACTCGCTGGCGTCATGGTGCTGCAGGTGTGCTACGAGCCGAGAATTTATCAACAACGATAGAGGGCTGTACCCGTTTGCAAGATGCTGTAGAGAGAATCAATGAATTCCTAAAAAATAAGCATACTCGTTACCATAATCACTCATTTGCTTGTTTTCTACTGGATCAATTAACTACACTTAAAGAGATGGAGTGGTATGAACGTTGTGCAGCGGAATATCCGCACTACAAACCATATCCTCTGGCTACACTTAATCAGGGATAGGGATTTGCTTGATTATAAGCAATATTGAAGGAAGAATATGAAGACCAACCGCAATTTAGACGTCACTGCGTCCCAATTTGGGGTGGCGCGAATTGAGGAATATCACCAACAGATATTGTCCACGGGCAAGTATCCAGAAATTATTATTGATGCCGTTGCTCAAGAACCTGAGACTTTTTTGCTCCAGGTCTATGCTGCAACTTATTTTCTTTATGCTCAGCGAAATATCGGTATTATTTCTGCTCAGGAGCATTTGCTTGAGGCAGAGAAACAACTTTCCCAAGTAAATCACCGTGAGCAATTGATTTTTTATGCGGTGGATGCCTGGGCCCATAACGATTATATTCAGGCTTTGTGCTTATTTAAAAGTGTAGCGCAACTTTATCCAAGGGATACCTTGGCGGTAAAATTTGCTGAATGGCTTTATTATTGTTGTGGGCAAAAATATTATGCTCAGGATTACCTCGCATTATGTGAGGCGGTGTACTCCCATAATGAAGATGACCCATCCTTTCTAGCGATGTATGCTTTTGCTCAAGAGCTAGTTGGTCACCGACTTAAGGCAGAACAAGAAGCACAGCGTGCATTAATTTTAAATCCTCACGAAGCTTGGGCCCAGCACTGTCTAGCTCATGTTTATCATCAGCAGGGGCAATTTGCAGAGGGCATCAATGCGCTCGAAAATTGGCGGGTGGATTGGGAAAATATTTCTCCCTTATTGATTGGTCATAATTTATGGCATTTAGCTCTATTTTATATCGCGAATCGCCAAGGACAGCAGGCCATAAATCTGTTACCACAGATTCTTGGTATGTTTCCTGAAGTAGTGGTATCGCACATTGATGCGATTTCTCTACTTTGGCGCTTGGAACTTGCAGGATTTTCCCAACCGCAGTGGCTAAAAAAGCTGGCTCATATTGTTGAAAGTGCTGCATCTGAACATTTTACCGGATTTAATACACTACATTATATCTATTGTTTGGCTCACGGCGGCGATGAAATCGTACTCAATAAAGCACTAGCTGACCTGAAGCTTTTTGCTTTTGCTCAGGCAGGAACTTACAGTGGAACATTATGGCAGGAGGTTATTTTTCCTTTTTGTAAAGCAATCGTTGCATGTACTCATGAGGAATATGAAAAAGCTTACGAACTCATCCACCCTAATTGGCGGCGTTACCTTGAACTTGGGGGGAGTGATGCGCAAGGGGAGGTTTTTGCCCAAAGCTATTTTTTATGTCTACTGCGATTGGGTAAAAATAAAGAAGCAAAAGACGTGTTTGAGCAAAGCCTTGCACACTATCAAAACACACCCCTTGCTCAGTCCTGGTTTGATCAAGCACAACGTTAATTCGTACTGTTTGGCAAGATATCAGATTAATGTGATGTAGTGAATCTGCTAATGGAATATTAATTTTTAGGCTTTTTTGCTAAACTACAGGGCTGTTTTATTATCAAGATGCCCATGACTCGCTCTGTAAATTCAATTTTTTTAGTTGGCTTGCTTTCAGCATTTTCCTTTTTAACTTTTGATTTGTATCAATCGTCTATTCCCTATTTAGTAGACTATTTTTCTACGAACTACAGTTTGGTTCAGTTAACCTTAACACTGTATTTATTCTTTTTTGGGGCGATGCAGCTCGTCTGGGGGCCGTTAATAGACCATTACGGTCGACGCAAACTGCTGCCTGGTTGTTTACTTCTTGCGGTGTTCGCCAGTTTACTTTGTGTTTTTGCCCAGAACATCTGGATATTAATTATCGGGCGCAGCTTACAAGGGGTCGCATTATGCTGTGCCAATCTTGTGGCTTTGTCCACTGCGCGCGATTTTGATGATCCATTGCAACGAGCAAAAGTATTATCTTACGTATCCATGATTGTTGCCGTATCACCTATATTCGCGCCTATATTAGGAGCATTTATATTTACCTATTGTGGTTGGCAGGCGAATTTCCTGATAATGGCTATCATTGGTTTGTGGCTTTACGTACAAAGCAAAAATGGTTTAAGAGAGGCACCTAATTGGACGTTAGCTCAAGACTCTTTAAATTTTTCTCACATCATGCGTTCGTACAGGGAAATTTTAAGTACACCGACTGTGTGGAGTGGGGCATTAATAATGATGTTCACGTTTGCTGCCGTAATGCTTTCGATCATAAACTCCTCCTATTTAATTATCGATGAATTAGGATATAGCCAATTAGGATATGGTTTAATTTTTATCGTTAATGGGCTAAATATCATTTTCGGTAATTATCTGGGAATTTGGTTACGGCGCTGGCTGAGTATGGAATTCACCATATACATGGGCGCGGCCTTTATTTTAGGCGGAGGTCTGGTTATGTTCACTATGAACATGATTTATGGCTTTAGTCTCTTAGCATTTGCCTTCTCTTTAGTGGCCAATTTAGGCATAAGCCTTGCGGCTCCAGCAACAATGTCCCTGACCCTATCGAATTATGAGAAAAATACAGGATTAGTGCTTGCGGTTATTCATACAATAAGAATGTTTGGTTCAGCAGTTCTGGTTACACTGTGTGCTCAATATCTGACAACTAATTTAAATGCGCTACCGATCGGGCTTTTTTGTTGTGGCTTTGGCACTTTTATCAGTGCGTATCAGTTTGCGCACCGCCGCAAAAGCAATCCTGATGATGATAATCTGATAGAGTTAAAGGCGGCTGGTTAATATCTTAATTACAGTCAGAGGCAATTAATACACAATCAGCATGTTGGCATTGTTTTCTCGCCATCTCTTCAGCAATATGCTTATTACTGCCGGTGCCCATCCCCTGATAGTTTTTTGAGAGGGCATAGGCGCCGCATTGATTGTAGGTCACGACCACTTTACATTGCTCACCACCTGCTTTATCACACGAATTTTCCGCGTTTTTTTCAGCTTCTTCGCGAGTGCTGCCACCGCCTATGCCATAAGCGCAATCGCTATCGTGATTATTAATGTCTGCAGCGATGGCGCCCCAGGTCTCTGCAGGAGCTAAGGGTGTAGCACCAGCATTATTGTCAAATTGCGCCCACGCATTGATACTGAAGCATACATTGATTAATAATAAGCCTAAAATTTTACGCGTCATGGTGTTCCTAGTTAAATGTTTGATATAAACCCACAAGCTCTGCGGTTGCCAATACATGACCGGTCATGCTGTTTAATAGTGAATCGGGGGATGCCTCAGGATCAGTAGGTAAATGATTATCTAATGCATAAATTTTAAATACGTAGCGATGTGCGCCAATGCTTGGACAGGGTCCACGATATCCTGGGCCGCCCCAACTATTTTTTCCATATTGAGCTCCTTCAGGTAGGGGGCTGCCTGCATCTAACTGAGTAATATTTGCTGGGATATTATATAGAAACCAATGAGTCCAAGCCGCATTGGGTGCATCTGGGTCTTGAACAACCAGTGCAAAAGATTGCGTTTTTTCAGGTGCATTACGCCAGGTTAGGGGTGGAGACAAATCGCGTCCCTTACACGTAAACTGGTCTGGAATAATTGAGTTTTGTTTAAACGCGCTACTTTCTAAAACAAATGACTGCGCAAAAATTTTATAATTAAAGAGATAGACTAAAATGAACAGGAATAAAGAAATTTTTTTCATAGTAGAGACTCCCTTATTATTATTTGTTATTTCATGTTTTTATTCAATTTATCTCATTTTGGTTTGAAGTTTTAAGTGTAGCACTGAAAATAAAATCTGTAATTTATTTAGATAATTAAGTCTTTACCTACGTTTAAAATATTACTATTGTAGATTTAAATAAAAACATACTACTAAAAATTATGATTCGGTGTTACAATTGAAGTCATAGTTAAGATTAACTATCAGGAACGTTTCTAGCAGTCCACTTAACCTCGCTTTTGGAATGATTTTGAGCGACATTTGTTTATCCATGTCTAATATGCAGATTGGTTTCGTTGCAAGCCATATTTTAAGAAATCTCTTACATCACTTTCAGCTAATTGATTCACGCACTCTTTTATCTTCTCAGCTTATAATAATCTTGTTTGGCGCGGCTGGAATAGACGGGATGTCAGCTTCGAATCAACATTCAGGATGATTACAGCTGTCGCACAAACACGAATTGCATAAGTTTTTGTTATCATTCACAACTTAATTAAGTGCCTACACACAGACTTATCCCCAGAAATTGTGGATAAAATCATTTTTTTAATGGTATGAAATGCTATTGTTTGTTTCGAATAGAACAAACAGGTGTAATCATGCCCATACTAAAAAAAATTTCTCTCCTAAGCTTATCTCTAGTACCTATATCCATTCTTTATGCGGCAAATACTTCAATTGCTTTTTTTGCTTCGAATAATACCGGAATTTTAAAACCCCAGCAGGCTTATGAGCGTTTACTTTCCGAACCGCAAGAACAATTAAGAAAAGAAATTACTCATATTCTGCAACAACATCATCTCGAGCAAAATGAAGTTGAGGAAGGTATTGGTATGTATCAGATGGCTGCTGATGGTCAACAAACTGCAGATAATTCAGAAGTCTTTATCACCTCACCTTATCAGGAAATTTCCAAGCAAAGAGCATTTGATATCGCTGCGGCAATTGCGCGTCAGCTGCAGCAGGAAAGTGTGGCCGTATTCGTTCCAACGACTCAACAAGCAAGTGGTGATGTGATACTGCATTTAACATCGCACCCTTATCATCTTCCAGAGATTATGCAGTTAATTCAGAATAAATTACCTCCTGAATATGCAAAAGCCTACTCTATTCATTTTGCAAATAAAGACGGTGGTTATGAGCATGCAACGATTGCCTCAATTGAATGGTTGGGTTCACAAATTGACCCCTCACTGATAGAGCAGGCATTTCCAAAGGACCGAACCACGGTTAAACACGGCCGAACTTATTTAGTTTATCAGGACGGTAAGAAAGAAGAGATTTAAAATTATAAATTTATCATTGCTTCGGGATACTAATAAAAATATCCCGAAATTTTAGAATCATAATTATCCGAACTTTAAAAATAATCTGCAACCTTAATATCCTCTTAAGTTTTTTTACCTATAATTGGCAGCGTTTTGTGCCTTGCTATCCGAGAGTTTAGTTATGGCGCAATAGAATAATAAGATAAGGAGTATATTCGTGGGGAAGTATATAGAACAGCTGGATGAACAGATCCAGGCAATTGATAAAAAAAATTATTATCGCGGTCAGTATCAATCCTATATGACCGGGCCAGAATGGCGAAATGTAGAAATGGCACAAGAATATGCTGCTTTCTTAAGAGAAGGGAAGTCGATGTTTCAATTCCCATATTTTCGTCAAGTAGCTGGACTCTGGCGAGTATTTTATCATTCATACAAGGCGGCGAGAAAATACGACAGCCCTTGGTCTATTTTATTTTCAGAATATATGCTCATGGATTTGTTTGTCTGTTTTTTTACGACGGTTGAATTAATTCCTAAGGCCCTGTTATCTATGGTATTAAATTTCTTCCTCGGAACTGTAAATCGTACCGAAATGCAGCAGCACTTGGCTGAGCACTATCAACAGTACGCACAAAATTTGGAGACCATTCCTTTTTATGATCATCAGTATAAAGAAATTAGAGAGAATCTCGAAAATAAATACCGAGAGTGTCGAGAAAAAACCTGGGGCGATTGGTTTAGTTGGAAGGTGGTTGCAACCGAACTTTGGATGCGTCGCTGGATTTCAAAACCCTTAAGTTATTGGTTTCATCAAGATGCAAATTTAGTCCCCGCCACCACTGAAGTATTAGTCAAATTTAAAGACGATGAATCATCCGATCAAAGGCAAGCTAAAAAGACTTTTAGAGCTAAAATTACTCAGATTCAAGCTCAAACCCCAGCAGTAAGCATTACTGGAGAAGATGTTTATGTTAAAGAAAATCAAAACAAATCTTATTTATCCGTGTATGCACGCTTAACAGTCCCTCGTTATGCTTCCTTTCAAACGGTAGTCCATGAATTAGCTGAAAAAGATATCCATTTACGCAAAATTGCGGGTCACGATAAAGTGCAAGTAAAATGCATTATCGATGCTCCTGATGAAAACAATTATTTACTTAGACGATCCGAGCTGGAAGCGCTTAAGAAAGGAACCAGCCTACTTTACACTTATGGCGATAATATTCATCCTTGGCGTAAGTTTTGTCTCTTTGACGTAGATGTCCATAATCTGGATAAATCTTTGGGGCGGTTTACGAAACATGATCAAGAGGAAGTTTCCGTTCAATTTATCCATAATTTCTAAGGAACTCAAGATGTCTTTTTGGCGTAAATTAGCAAATAAAATACCTGAATCTGGACGCTTATCCAGCATCCCTGCCAGTATAATTGACCAAGCTTACCTTCATAAACCCGCGGGACTTTTTAACAGAATATTCAATGCCATTTACATTCGCGCTGTTTATTTAACCATGCTCATCCCGGCTCAATTTATTGATTTATTCGTATCTATGGGGTTGGGCATTCGCTATGCCTTTGGATCGTTTTTTGTCACCGATGATTTGCAAGAGCATCGTTTGCAGCAGCAGCGTAAATACGGAACCATTTTTAGTAAAAATTTGTATGCCTTATTGGCAGCAATTTTCGGTTTAATTAGCCCTAAATTGGTTGCTTTTTATTTTACCCCCGATCGTCCAGAGAGCAAAGGAACAATCGCTGCGGGTGGTCTCTATAAAGGAAGTGAGCTTGAAGTAAAACAACCAGAAACAATAAGCGAAGTACAGGAAATTATTGTGGCTGCTGCGGCTGCGCATCAAAAAGTGATGCCGGTGGGTGCTGGTTTGAGTCAAGGACAACAATTTCTTCCTGCAGATGAGCATGCTGTTGTACTTGATTTAGGGAAGCTCAATAAGGTAGAAATTCGTGCCGAGGATAAGGTGGCTATCGTTGGTGCTGGGGCAATTTGGGCTGATATTCAAAAAGCAGCCGACCCTCATCGTCTGGCACTTGAAGTGATGCAAGCCTCAAATGTTTTTAGTGTTGGCGGTTCTATTGGTACCAACATCCATGGTTGGGCACATCGCAAAGGTGCTTTAGTCAATGTTGTTCGCTCCTTAAAAATCATTAATGCTCAAGGCGAATTACAGCAGTTAACTCCTGAAGATGAATTATTTTATCAAGTAATTGGTGGTTTTGGGTTACTAGGAATCGTCGTCGAGGTTGAGATACAGCTCATTGACAATCACTTGGTCAAAGAAATGGGTACTGCTGTTGCGCTTGACGATTACCCGGATTATTTCCTGGAGCAAGTGCTTCCCGACGATACGATTAAAATGCATTTATATCGCTTGGATCTCAATCCAAATGCACTACTGAGTAAAGGTTTCGCTGTCAATTATGTAGAGGCGCAAGCAGAGCCTGTGCAAAGCGAAGATTTACGCATGGAGTCCAATCGCGGGAGTCGTTTGAATCAAATCGCTGTAAATATGGCACGTCGTATCGGTTTTGCACGTAAGATTTATTCCGATTCTGAAGAAAAAAGAGTCCTTGCGAACGATAGCCCTGCACTTTCAATCAATAAAACCATGCAACCTCCAGTGAATGCCATGTTTCATCCCGCAAACAGTGAAGTTGAGCTCTTGCAGGAATTTTTCTTACCTAAAGAGACCCTAGTGCAGTTTATTAAAAATCTGGGGCGTATTTTGATGGATCACCACGTCGTACTTCTCAATGCTTCGGTACGTTTTGTATTACAACATGAAAAGTCTCTTCTTTCTTATGCTCCGGATGGTGACCGCTTCGCTGTGGTTTTATGCTTTAATCAGGCTTTAGATGAGACGGCAAAAATCGGGGTTAAAAAATGGATTCGTGAGGCACAAGAGTTAGCAGTACAACTCAAAGGTACTTACTATTTACCTTATCAAGCGTTCACCGCACCTGAGGTGTTTTCAAAAGCTTATCCTAAAGCCACGGAATTTGTGCAATTAAAAAAGAAAGTTGACCCCGAAGAGATGTTTGTTAGTGGTTTCTACAAACGCTATTTAGAGCCAAAAGCGGAAATTGTGAATCATTTTAAAAAAATAAATGCGCATGATTTTGGTGGATTTTTGACTACAGTTCTTCATCGCGTTGATGTTCCTAAATTATTTTCGTTGCTTGAAGACATCATGTCTTACTGTGATACGCATGAAGAAATTTATACGCAATTATGCAAGCGTATGGGTGAAGTTATGCCTAATCCGTTTACGGATTTTCAGCGTATTTTGGGCTCACTCAGTGCAATTAAAGAAGATTTGACTGCGCAAGCTCATGCATTAATTTTTCAACAGCGCAAAGTGTGCGATGGCCTGGTGGAGATTGGCTACCCGGGACGCTTTGTTCGCGATTTCAAAGGTAAATTTAAGGTTACCGGAAAAATTGTTGCGGTTTATGAGCAACCCTCGATCACCGATTATATTCAGACAGGAATACCAAGACCTTATGATGAGTTTGTCCATTTGGATTATAAAGCGCCTTCATTAGCCTCATTACCCGATAATAGCGCCGATATAATTACCTGTTATGTGGGCTTACATCACTTTCCTGAAGATAAATTATCTGCTTTTTTAAACGATGTTCGCCGTGTGTTGCGTGAGGGGGGACATTTTCTTTTAGTGGATCATGATGTTGTTGATGAGCAATCCTACAGTATGGCGTTTATGGCTCATACCATATTTAATGCAGTGAATGGTGTTCCCGTCGAAGAAGAACTGAGTGAATTACGTAATTTTCGCTCCATGGAGGAATGGAAAGCATGCTTGGATGCGCATGGACTAGCTTGTGCGCTTACCGGTCCTGATGTTCCATTAATTCGTCACCAAGACCCCAGCCGTAATCGTATGATGAGTTTTACTAAGGGACTCGCACGAGCACACCAGGAAATGCGTGTGGCCGAAGATAAACCCGCGAATGGTAAAATAGAAGATAAGGGCGTCAGCAAGGAGGGATTAACAGCGAATTCTCTATTTTCTCGTTCGGATCAGAATGGGAAATCAACCTCTACCCCAGGGATGGTCATCGACCAACCTTCTTATCAATGAGCTATTTAAATAGTCCTCCAGTTTAATACGGTCCGCGGGCGCGGACCTTTTTTTAATCATGAAAACCTCAGCGCTTTATTTTACTGATCGTGCTAGCTCCTCGTAAATTATCCCCATACAAATCGGAAATTATCGACCATAATGTTTCAATTAATCTATTTTTATCTTCATAAAATGTGTGTTCCGCGTTACGATAAAAATAGAATCATTTAAAAGTAGTATGGAAAGGAGCACCATATTGCGAATAAGGAGGGTTATTTATGCATCATGAACTTCCATTAATCAGTACACTCGCAATAGGTTTTTCCTTAGCGCTCATTCTGGGATTCTTGGCCGTACGCTTACGATTACCTGCATTAGTAGGGTACCTTTTGGCGGGAATTCTTATAGGGCCGTTTACACCAGGCATTACGGTCAATGTCCGTATGGCACAGGAATTAGCGGAAATAGGGGTTATGTTACTCATGTTTGGTGTGGGGTTACATTTCTCGATTTCGGATCTCATGCGTGTACGTGCCATTGCAATTCCCGGAGCGGTGGTGCAAATCATCTCAGCCACCTTACTTGGTGGGGCAGCCGCGCTGGTCTGGGGATGGAATTATGGTCATGCCTTAATTTTTGGAATTGCCCTGTCGGTGGCGAGTACGGTTGTTTTATTACGTGCTTTAGATGATAGGGATGTTTTAGAAACCATTAATGGTCACATTGCTGTAGGCTGGCTGGTAGTTGAAGACTTGGCGATGGTTTTGGTGCTTGTACTATTGCCCCCATTGGCACAAACCTTGGGCGGCAATAGTTTGGATACGCAACAAGCGCACCAGCCGCTATGGTGGGTGTTAGGATTCACTTTAGTTAAAATATCTGTTTTTATTGGATTAATGCTCTGGATTGGACGAAAATATTTTCCAAAACTATTATGGAATATCGCCCATACGGGTTCGCGTGAACTTTTTATCCTTTGTATTGTTACCGCAGCTATCGGGATAACCTATCTTGCCGCTGAAGTATTTGGGGTTTCATTTGCACTAGGGGCATTCTTTTCCGGTATGATGATCCGGGAATCCTCATTTAGCCATCGTGCCGCTGAGGAATCTCTTCCTTTACGTGATGCTTTTTCTGCTCTTTTCTTTGTGTCGGTGGGGATTTTATTTAATCCCGCAATTCTTGTGGAACATCCCTTTAAGGTACTTATTGTTATTGGGATTATCGTTGTTGGGAAATCGATTGCGGCCTTTGTTTTAGTACTTTGTTTTCGTTATCCCTTACGTACCGCGTTAATCGTTTCTGCGAGTTTGGCGCAAATAGGTGAATTCTCTTTTATTCTGGCCGAGCTGGGTATCAAATTGGGGATGCTATCCCCAGAGGGTCGCAGTTATATTTTAGCAGGTGCAATTATTTCGATAGCGTTGAATCCTCTGGTATTTAGCCTGGTTAACCCGATGTATAAATGGTTAAGCTCTTTTACAAAACTGGAGCAGCTTTTTGCGACAGAAAATGATCCGTTATCTGAACTTCCTTTAAGTACTAAACCTGAGTTTTTGGAAGGACAGGTTGTCCTTGTCGGTTATGGTCGCGTAGGGCGACGCATTGCCTTGTTGTTGAACGCTGAAAAAATACCTTATGTGGTCGTGGATGAGAATCGTCAGTTGGTAGAACAATTACGGGCAAACGGTATTCCTGCCGTATATGGGGATGCTTCTAAGCCCTCCGTGTTAGTACAAGCCCATGTGGCACGCGCCAGTATGCTAATGTTGGTTATTTCGAATACCGTACATGTACGCAAAATGATTCAATACGCGAGTGACTTAAACCCTAAAATTGAAATAGTTGTCCGCACCCACAGTGAGGAAGAAGCGATTCTCATCCAAAAAGAGATTAAAGGGAAAATGTTCTTTGCAGAAGGCGAGGTTGCTAAAAATATGGGCGTGTATGCCTTAAGGCGTTATGGTAAAACCGGAACGAATATGGAATAGTTAACCCAATGGAATAGGGTTAACTAGATTTATAAGCGTTACATTACTTCAGCCATTTAAGGATATTAGGCGCTTGGTGTTGTGCGGGAAGCGTGTGCTCAGCTGGCCAGCCGAGAATAATGGGTGCGACTGCGGCCATGTCTTGGGGAATGCCTAATTCCTGTTTCCACTTAGGGAGATTTAACGCCCCCACAGAAAAACCGATAACGCAGGAAGCCAGGCCAAAACTCAGCGCGGCTAACATGATATTCTCTGCTGCAAGCCAACAATCAGCTTCGACAAAAGGACCATCAAAGCGGCGGCAAATAACGATAAGGGCTGGGGCGTTATAAAAAATATTAAATTCTTCTTGCTGAACAACTTGGAGGACACGTTGTCGTTGTAAGTCAGCTTCGGTATTTTCTTTTTCTGTCAATTCTTTGGCGCTCACAGAAATGCGGTCAAGCAATTTGCGGCTTTGAATAATAGTAAATGCTCTGGAATCTTCATGGAGTGCTGATGGGGCATGATTTGCAGCCTCGAGCAGTTGATGGATGATGTCTTCATCGACCTGTTTTGGTTGATAATTTCTTACCGCATGGCGGCTATAAATTGCATCCAGAACATCAATTGTATTGCGATGCACCAGGTGTTGGTTTTCCATATTTTACCCCTGATATTCAGATTAATTAAACTAAGTATAGCAAGGGTAGGGAATTGCTGCGAAGATCGTTTTTTAAAATCTAAGCATTAATTCAAAAATAAGCCTATGCATTTAAAGAAAAATTATGAGAGTGTTGTAATCGGAACAAATTCCAACTCATAATTGGCAAATAATGCCGTGAACTCCTGATCAAACTCGATTTTTTTCTTTTTTAGAGCATAAAGTGTCTCTTCGGGTTTAAAAAATTGGTACTTACTGATTTGAATAAAATGCTCCATTTCAGCAATCTCGAGTGAGAGCGGGTAAAGTTTATCATTAATCAAATAGCATATTTGATTCCAACGGGTAGTAAAGAGTTCTTGTTCATCTCTTAGTAGCTCATTACAGTGTTCAACATGAACCCTTCTAAATGCATGAGCCTGATCAAGCAAAGCTTGATATTTTACTCGACAGGCTTGGAAGCCGCTTAGTAGCTTTTGATCGAGTATTTTGTGCGTATTGATCAAGTCCACACGAATCTGATTAAAGGTATATGAATAGAAGTGCTCATATTGTTTCTGTAATTCCTGATTCCCTTCCAAAATAGATAAGGCATAGAACAGAGGGGGCTGCAACTTATGATACGCTAAAGAATTTTTTATCGAGTACTCTTTTAATTCTAGCAACATGGGAAACATGACTTCACTAAATAATTGAATCTGGGCTTTTGTTTGCTCCAGGAAGGAATAGATCATGAGATAATGGGTGTCATAATTTTTAAGCTTGGATTCAATAGCCGTAACAAAAAATTCTAGAAGTCTATCGGTGCCTTTGCGACACAATTCTTTGAATTCATCATATATTTGCTGATCTTCTGGATTATCAAAAATACCATCGCATCCTGCTATAAACATAAACTAATCCTTACTTATCATATGTTATTGGATTCGCCGGATGCCATTTGACCCCTAACAGCACTAAATTGGTATAAGGACGATAACTTCCCCTTAAAGACTCTTCAGAAAGCGGTTCTATATGGGTTCTGGACATGCTTTCATATTGTGTAAATTGATAAGTCAATAAAACGTCAATAGCGGGCATGATTTGGGTCGCAAGACCAATTTTTAAGCCACCGCCGGTAAGCCATTGCGAATAATTTTCGCTAACGCCCACATTGCCCGCGGTGTTTTTGGCATGGATGATGAATGAGCTGGTAGACACTCCCGGTCCTGCAAAAAAAGTTACTTTATCAGTATAGTGATAGGCTGGGAGTAGAAAAAGAGAAAATCCATAGTCGAGTTTTTCCTGAGCGTTAATCCCCTCCTCGAAATACCAATTATTTACTGTATATTGCGCATTACCGGTGAAAAAATCGGCATCGACTTCCAAAGCTGCTGACCATTGTGGGCGTATAGGAAGTTCATATCCAGCCAAAACTTGCGCATGAAAATTGGTATAGGCACTGTTGAAATGAGCCCTTGCTGGTGTGATGTCATCCAGCGGATAAGTAAGCTTTTTATCCACCGTTACCGCATTAATACCCAGATTAACCCCGGTATAAATACTCGCATGGGAAAGCGTTGACATCATACCCATCAGCAGGGTTACAGCAGCAATATTATTCATAGTTCACCTTATAAAATACCGGGGATAGTTACTGGATTAGAGGTTTTACTGACCTGATTGCTGTCAGTAACCGTAATGGTTACATTGACCACTTTTCTTGGTGTATGGATATTACCCACGATAAATCGTTTGTTACGTACATCAAGAGTGACCGTGGCTCCAGGAATTCCATTAATGTGATACGTTGCTCCCGTGGTCGGAAGACAGTTAGTGTATAAAATAAAAGCTTCTTGATTATTCATATGATTGCGAGTCGCCAAGCCAAGTACAGGGGATTGTATGGGGACCGCGTTAATGACGAAATTATTTTGGGAAATATTAAAGAACCCACCAGTGCTGGCTTGAACTTGGACCCGCGCTGTTGCTGAATTAACGTTGGGGACACACACTTCTGCATTTCCGGTATTCGGAGCATTGAGCAGTAGTGGTATTGAGTAATTTTGCCCTCCATCAATCGAAAGATAAAGATTAACGTGTTCTGTATTAAGCGGTGGAAATTGAGTATTCGCTACATTCCAAGTAACTTGTTGTGCGCTTAAACCAGACCAGGTTACTCCCGCATCTGTAGGATAAGTCACTAAGAACGGTCCCGCAGTGGGTGTTACGGCGACCTGTGTATCTCTATAGGTATTACAGGAGCCCCCGGGAGCATTGCTGCGCACGGAGACGCGGAATTTTAAGATTCGCGATACCGCAGGGAGAACTTCCCACGTAAATGGACCTCCATTACTTAAGGCGTTCAGATTAGGGAGGTAACGGGTATTGGTAGTTTTTGGCGTGAAACTTCGAAAATTCGGTCCTCCAGTCGCCGTAGCCACGGGTGGTTGGGGTGTGATTTCGTTATTCATTTGCTCCCAGGTGTAGGTTAAGACGCCACTCCCACTACTTGGGGCTGCGTTCGCAGTCAATGTAAATGGTGTAGACATGGGGATGGAGCGATCACCATTGGTGTATTTTATCACCGGAGCCTCTGGAATAGGCGTCGTCACGGGACAATTATGTTGGGGACTTGCAACAAACTCTCCCATTTGTTCGAGGCTAATACCGTGAAAATAAGCATCGGAATTACCCTGAACGTTCGGTGCACAAATGCCAGCATAACCCATAATCGTGCTGCCACTTCCAGGTTCCACTGCCGTGGGATCATAGCGATTGCAATTATTATTTTGGGTATGCGTCGCACCGAATTGATGCCCCATTTCATGGGCAACATAATCGACATCAAATGGATCGGAAACAGGGGTTGTCTTACCGGTAACGCCGCGAGCTTTAAGGCCTGCAATACATACGGATCGTAAACGCGCAAGCCCACTGCCTGCAGCATCAACTACATGACCGATATCATAATTTGCTGAACCAATGACCGCGTCCACATTAGCCTGATTTTCGAGAATTAGTTTATCCGGATCGCCATGTGTATAAGGTTGATTGTTCGGGTTGGTGTAGATAATCAGATCATTATTCGCAATGAGCTGCATGGTAATGGCCATATCGGTTTCATAAATGCCATTTACTCGGTTCATGGTGGTTGTTTCAGCGCTCAACGCTCCAGCGACAGTACCCCCGTGAAATTGGGTATACTGGGCTGTTGCTGCCATAGCCAAACGATATTTTTTCAGTTGGCATGGATAATATGGGGCGAGCGTGTTACCAAATCCCGACAGGGATAATGAGGGGTTTTGCTGGTTGACTTCACATTTTAATTTTTGCGGACTGATAAAATCTTTTTTGTAATAGACGATATAGTACGAATGATTCTCCTTGCTTACCGGATCAATAAATACCGGACTTTTACCCGCTCTTAAAATCATGGCATGAAAGCCTTGATGTGTTAGATCCAGCTTCACCCATTCGCCAGGATTATTCACACTATACGCATCATAAGTGTTGATTTCAGGAAATTTAGCTTTAAGTTTGGGATGAAGAGTGGAGTTTTGAAAGACTTCATAGGTTTCAAAAGTATTATTGGGTAAAGGCAAAGTAATCGTTACCGAACTTTGGGTATTGACGCCTTTTTTAGGGGCCTTACTCAAGCTCTTTTTTAATGATTTTTGATCCAAATGCATTATTTGAAAATGGCGCGCCTGAATCATTGGTTTGATTTGTTTGATAGAGGCGGTATTAGCCGGCGTAAAAAAATTGTTAGAAGGTGTGTCCTGCGCAGGAGCATAGGTACAATAGCCCGCCAGGCAAAGACTAAATAGCATCCGTGTCATTGATTTTATCCTTAAAATTCAGCATCTAAAATCTATCATAGGATTATCAGAATGAAAATTACTTTATTAATGAAGTAGGTAAATTAAATTCTTTTTTATATGTGCGCTGCAAAAAAATATTTGGTTACAAAATCGTTAAACACTTTCAATAAGCTTATTTATTGTCTATAAATTAAACAGTTTGATATGTATTTGTAGATGTGTGTTTATAATTAATCTCCCTCGGGGCGGGTTTGACCCCACTGAAACAACAATTCCCTGGCTATTTCTCACCAAGATTGGTGCGCAAGTGCTTTTTGCTACTCCGGATGGAAATCCAGCTACCGCTGATCAGCGCATGATCACTAAAGGTTTGGGGTTGCTCAGTCCGTTTCTCATGACTTCTCGAAAAGTTTTAGCGCTTTATGACCAAATGATTATGACACCCCAATTTCGTAATCCAATTGCTTATCAAGACATCGAACCACGAAAAATTGTGGGCCTTCATATACCCGGAGGACATGGGGAAGAGATTAAATCCATGTTGGAATCAGAAATATTGCAGCAAAAAATCAGCGAATGCTTTTTACTGGATAAAGTCGTTAGTGCGATTTGTACTGGAGTGCTCACGGTCGCGCGTAGCAAAGATCCTCAGACCCAAAAATCAGTTATTTACTATCGCCGCACAACCGCGGTGACGCGATGGATGGAGCTTAGTGGATGGTATTTAACCCGCAGATGGTATGGAAATTACTATCGAGTATATCCCGAAACTGCTCAAGATGAGATTGAAAGCCTGCTCCAGAATAAAAACCAATTTCAAAGCGGAGGTTTGCGCACTTTCCCTGCGCAATACACTCAATATGCGCCGGCATTGCAGTTTATTGTGCGCGACGGAAATTATTTATCAGGACGCTGGCCTGGGGATTGTTATCGGTTCGCCCTTGAGTTAGTGCAGATGATTCAAAAAAAGCAACGGGAGACGTTATGACACAAGCCAGGAGTATCAGGAATTGGGGTAAAACATTCACTTATACACCCAAATCATTATTTTATCCTACCCATAAAGAGGAAATCTTAAGCCTTGTCGCGCATTGTAATCAACAGCGACAGCAAGTGAGGCCTTTGGGGTCGCGATATTCCTATACGCCGTTAATTTGTAGCGAAGAAGTGGCGATTTCTCTTGATGATTACAGTGGGATTGAAGAGATCAACCCTGAAGAGTTGACTGTGATCGTGCGCGCAGGCACTAAAATTTCATTACTAGAACAAGAGCTTTTTTCACGAGGTTACTCTCTTTACAATTTGGGCGATATAAATCAACAAACCATTGCAGGCCTTATTGCCACAGGCTCTCATGGTACTGGAAGCCAGTTTGGTATTGCCTCGACCCAGGTTGTTTGGATTGAGCTGGTCACGGCCGATGGAAAAATCGTCGAATGCTCGCCAACTCTTAATCCTGAATTATTTAAAGCAGCCCAGGTTTCTCTAGGCACTCTAGGTATCATCACCCGAATAAAGCTTAAAATACTCCCGCGCTATTATCTTCATCAAGAACGGACCGTGACTCATTTTGAAGAGGCGATGGCCCATTTTTATGAATCGATTCAAGAGAATCGAAATTATGAGTTTTTTTGGTTTCCCTATACTGATTTTGTTTATGAGAAAAGACACAACCTCGCCTCACAAACAACTGGGCCGCATCGATATAAAAAATTATTTAATGACTATGTTTTAGAAAACGGGGCCTTATGGTGTCTGTGCGAAATGGCGCATGCAATGCCAGCATTCTACCGTAAACATGCCAATGGCTTATTAAAAAAACTCAGCTGTTCTTTAGATGAAACCATTCCAAGTATCGAATGTTATGCGACAACTCGTTGGGTCAATCATCGCGAAATAGAATACTCAATTCCCGTGGAAGAGGCATTAAATACATTACAAGAGATTCGACAACTGCTCAATGAACACCCAACGCATGTCTCGTTTCCTGTCGAAGTACGTTATGTGAAGGCGGATGATATTTATCTTAGTCCTAACTATCAACGCAATACGGTTTGGATTGCGGTTCACGCGTACACGCGTGATGAGCATGAGGCCGTTTTTAAAGATGTAGAACAGGTCTTTTTGCAGCACCATGGGCGACCGCACTGGGGGAAGATGCACTGGTTAGAGCACGAACAAATTAAAGACTTATATCCTTGTCTTTCTCAATTTAAAAAGATTCAACATCAACTGGATCCGCAGGGAATTTTCCTTAACGGGTATCTCAGAAAATTGCTGGGTATCGTTAATTAAAAATTAGGGGTAAAACATGAAAAATATGGGCAAACATGTTGTTATAACAGGAGGCTCAAGTGGCATTGGTAAAGCAGTAGCGATTCGTTTCGCTCAAGAGGGGTGGAATTTATCCTTAATCAGTCGCGATGAAATCAAGCTAAAGTCTGCCTTATCTGAAATTAGAAAGCACTGTAGCAACCCACAGCAAAAAATTCTCTCCTACCCAGCGGATGTTAGTGATGAACAAGCCTTAACGCAGGCCATTCAACACGCGGTCACGGTGAATGGTTTCCCGGATATGTTGATTACTTCTGCGGGTGTTGCCTGTGCCGATTATTTTCAAAATTTAACGGGCGCAGGGTTTAAGCGAACCATGGATATTAATTACTTTGGAACGTTAAATGCGGTAAGAGCGATTTATCCTTATATGCGTGACGCCCACAAAGGGCATATTGTCATGATAGCCTCTGCTTCCGGTTTATTTGGCACTTTTGGCTATTGTGCCTATAGTCCATCGAAATTTGCTGTACGTGGTTTAGCGGAGTCGCTGCGTCCTGAGTTTAAACAATTAGGAATTAACCTTTCGATCGTATTTCCTCCTGATACCGATACTCCGCAATTACAAGAGGAGGAATTAACCCGTCCTGAGGAGGCTAAACGCATTATTGGTACGGTTAAGCCCTGGCCAGCTGATAAGGTTGCAGACTGTATTATGCGGGGCATTAGGAAAAAGCAGTTTCATATTACCCCTGGATTTCCCATTTGGTTTTTGCGTTTTGCTCATAGCGTGATTTTTCGTGTTCTCAATTGTTATTTTGATTCTCTGCTGAAAAGCCCGAAAAGAAGCAATTTACTTTAAGGAGTATATATGGCTCAAGGTTTTATCGGATTGTTTTATGAAACAGCCTACAAAAATCCTCATAAAAAATTATTTAGATATCTCAATGATGGTCACCCAATCGATGCCAGTTACGGAGAGCTTGATTATAAAGCACGACAAATTGCACAAAGATTAAGGGCCATGGGTGCACCAGGAGATAGAGTCTTGATTATGCACAAACAGGGTATTGATTTTATTACCAGTTTTTTAGGATGTGCTTATGCGCAAATGATAGCGGTGCCAATTATGCCCCCAATCAATCAAGAGGTTGCCAGCAAGCTTGCCTTGGTCATCGAAAATGCGAAACCCATAGCATGCTTGACCTCCCAGGAGATTTATAGCCGCCTTAGCAAATTAAAGATCATGGGGCGGTTGGAAAAACATCGCTTATTAAGCCCATTGGTACATAAAATGGGGGGCAATATTCTCCAAAAATTTGAGCCGCTGATTGCTGCAAATATTTTCTCTTTGAATTGGGTTATCACCGATGCAAAAAATCTTGGCCAGGCGGAATTATTCCATCTCCCAGTAATTGATCCTCAAAGTCCCCTATTTTTACAATATACCTCAGGCTCAACGGGTAACCCCAAAGGGGTTATAGTGACTCAAGAAAACGTGCTTCATAATATCGAGTGCATACGTTATGGTTTAAATATTCAAGATCACGACATCCTTTATAGTTGGTTGCCCTTTTTCCACGATATGGGCTTAATCGGTTGCATTTTAACGCCCATGCATACTGGATTGTACACAATATGGGATTCACCTATTAACTTTTTAAAAAATCCCGTAGGTTGGATAAAAGGGATTGCTGAATATCAATGTACCATAACTGCAGCTCCAAACTTTGCTTATGAGCTGGCGGCAAATAAAGCGACTCTGGCAGATAAAAACAATCTAGACCTCAGTTGTTTAAGAGTTGCGGTCAATTCTGCAGAGCCGATTAGAATATCCACATGGAATAAATTCTATGAGGCCTTCCGAGGTAACGGGCTGCGCGATAATTGTTACTACCCCAGTTACGGCCTTGCTGAGGCGACTCTATTCGTTACAACTCAAAGTGTTCAAGAGAAATTTAAAACATTAACCGTAGACTCCCAGGAGTTACGTGTAGATAAGGTAAAATTTACTCAAAGTACCGATAAAAACGCTAAAATTCTGGTCAGCAGTGGGGATGTTGATCCTTCGTTAAAGCAGAATAAAATTATCATCGTAAATCCTAATACTTATGTGCAGCTCGCTGATGGCGCGATTGGAGAAATTTGGCTCGATAATCCCAGTGTTAGCCCAGGTTACTGGCAAAATGAAGAAGCGACGCGTGAAGTTTTTGGTGCGACACTTGCGGACGATTCGCAAACAAAATATTTACGAACAGGGGACTTGGGTTTTATTTATGAAGAGCAACTTTACGTCACCGGACGCATGAAGGATTTAATCATCATCCGCGGTAAAAATTATTATCCTCAAGATATCGAGTTATCGGTAGAGCAAGCGCATGTAGCCGTGCGTGCAGGTTGTGTTAATGCATTTTCGGTACTGGACGCAGAAGCAGAACAGTTAGTTGTTTTAGCAGAAGTAAAGCAAGACAAAGACTGTGCTCAAATTGCCCTAGCTTTACTCAATGCGATTATGCAGCAACATGGAATAACTCCGGATACGATTGTTTTACTTCCTCCTAAAACTTTGAAAAAAACCACAAGCGGGAAGGTAAGACGGCGTGAGATGAAAAAAATGTTTTTAGAGAACGAATTTAATCCCCTTTATGTGTGGCAGAACGATAAGGATTCATCAACTGACCCGGTAGCGCAACGAAACGACTCGGTATTGCAATCTAATTCTGTAGTATTTAACATTTTACAACAAATTTTACGCCAGGATGAAGCGATTCAACCACAAAGTCGTCTTGCTGAGTTAGGCCTGGATTCAGTCCATATTATGGAATTTTTTAGTCAACTCAAAAACAGCTTGCCCGAACATGTTGAAATTACCCCTGAATTTCTACTGGAAAACCCAACAATTGAAGAAGTAGTTACACGTATTGAAGCTCAGTTAGGTGATGAAATTTGCTTTCAATCTCTTGCTACTGTGACTAAGGTCAAAGGGTACTCGGAGGAGGAACAAAAATATTGGCAAAATATATGTCATTTACCTGAATACATTCCATTGGTGGAGTCAAAAAAATTACTCGGAAATGATGGGGTAGTTAACGAATTATATTTTAACACCATAGGGGGCGTCTCTGCTGATCGCATTTTAGTGAATGGTAAAGAATACATTAATTTTTCTGGATATAACTATTTAGGTTATGCCGGCGATGAGCGAGTGATTGCGGCGACTCAAGAAGCAATAGCACAATATGGCACTTCCGTATCTGCTAGTCGACTTGTATCGGGTCAAAAACCCATTCATGGGGCACTGGAGCAGGAAATTGCAGCATTAATTGGAGCGGAGGATGCCGTAGTATTTACCGCAGGTCATGCGACCAATGTATCCGTCATAACCTTATTGTATTCAGCTGAGGATGTCATTTTTCATGATGAACTCATTCATAACAGCTCACTTCAAGGCGCAGTATTTTCGCGTGCGCGGCGTATCTCATTTCCACACAATGATTACCAAGCATTGGCAAAGCTTATGGCCCAAGAGCGTAGTCATTATCGTCGCGCATTGGTGCTGGTTGAGGGTGCTTACAGTATGGATGGTGACATTCCCAATATTCCTGAATTTATCTCAGTAAAAAACCAGTATCATGCCGATCTTATGATCGATGAAGCCCATTCTTTAGGTGTAATCGGTGCCACCGGGCGTGGTGTACGCGAATATTTCAATTTAGAAGCTGAGGATGTTGAATTATGGATGGGTACTCTAAGTAAGGCTTTTGCAAGTTGTGGCGGATATATTGCCGGTAAAAAAGAATTAATTGAGTTCATTAAATGTGCTTGTGGCGGCTTTGTATTCTCTGCAGGGATCACACCTGCAAATGCTGCCGCCGCCTTGACCAGTATCAGGCTTATGAAAGAAGAACCTCATCGACCCAAAAAACTTCAGGAAAATGCCATAAATATGCTGACTCACTTACGTAAACACGGTGTTAATACCGGTGCCAGTCATGACACCCCGATTATCCCAATAATCGTAGGTGATGAGGCGAAAGCAATTAAACTCAGCCTCAAGCTGCGGCAAGAAGGTGTCTACACCATTCCAATTGTATATCCTGCAGTGCCCAAAGGAATGGCTCGGATTCGTTTATTCTTAAGTTATTTACATACTGAAGAGCAACTCGCAACTACTGCAGAATTGATAGCCCAGTATTTGTTGGTGAGAGAGGTGGTGTAGGTATACTTCACATTCGTTATTTACATATTTATTTTCTATTTTGAAAAGATTAAATACTGAGCATTGATGACTAAAAATAATGCTCAGTATTTAAGATTATTGGAGACGGGTTTGTAATTCTGTTACCACAGTATTTAAAGCCCATTGCTCACTTTCATTCGCCGTGCGTGCTTTATATTCCACACAGTTTTTTTCAAGGTTACGATCGCTAATAATAATACGATGAGGGATACCAATTAAATCGTGATCAGCAAATAAAGCACCTGCACGTTCATTACGGTCATCTAGAAGAACTTCTACGCCCGCAGCTCGTAATTGCTGATAAAGAGTTTCTGCCTGTTCTTTAACAGCAGGTGATTTATGTGCATTAAGTGGAAGCAGCACGACATGAAAAGGCGCGAGATTGCGCGGCCAAATAATCCCACGTTCATCGTGATTCTGTTCAATCGCTGCGGCGACAATTCGTGTTACACCGAGACCATAACATCCCATGAGCATAGTTTCCAGTTGCCCTTGCTCATTAATGACCGCTGCATTCATCGCTTTTGCGTATTTATCACCAAGCTGGAAGACATGTCCTACTTCAATTCCGCGGCAACTATGTAAAGTTCCTTTGCCATCAGGGCTTAAGTCGCCATCTTTTACATTACGTAAATCATATTCCTGATAGTCAATGACATCGCGATCCCAAACGGCATTCTCGTAATGCTTATCCGCTAGATTAGCACCACAGACAAACTCACTCATAGCCAGTGTTTGGTAATCAGCAATTACTGGAATCGTTAACCCCACAGGACCTATTGAGCCCACAGGCGTTCCTAACTGCTGCATGATGGTGTCTTCATCTATAAAGGTAAGTGGCGCATATACTAAGGGGTGTTTGCTCGCTTTAACTTCATTTAATTCGTCATCACCGCGTAATATCAGCGCTACAAGAGGATGTTCTGCACCGCGTACAATGAGTGTTTTAACCATTCTTTTTGTAGGAATATTCAAATAACTCGCGACTTCTGCAATCGTTTTTTGTGCAGGGGTGTCTATAAGGCTTAATGTTGCAGTAGATGGGGGGGTACTTTTTTCCGGTCTAAAGCTCGTTGCCTGCTCAACATTCGCCGCATAATCACTGCCATCACTGTAGAAAATCAAATCTTCTCCAGAGTCTGCCAAGACCTGGAATTCGTGTGAGCCTGAACCACCAATGGCACCGTTATCTGCTTCAACTGCACGATATTTTAAACCCATGCGGTCGAAAATTCGGCAATAAGCTTCATACATCGTGGCATAAGTTTCTTTTAAGCTTTCTTGCGTGAGATGGAAAGAGTATGCATCTTTCATAATAAATTCGCGCGCGCGCATCACACCAAATCGGGGGCGAATTTCGTCACGAAACTTAGTTTGTATTTGATAAAGACAAATCGGTAGTTGCTTGTAAGATTGCAGTTCATTCCGCATGATATCGGTAATCACTTCTTCATGCGTTGGACCATAGCAATATTCGCGATTATTAGAATCTTTCATGGTTAATAGTTGCCCACCGAATGTTTCCCAACGGCCAGTTTCTTGCCAGAGCTCAGCCGGTTGCACCGCTGGCATCAACACCTCCAAGGCATGAATACGGTTCATTTCTTCACGAATAATTTGTTCCACTTTTCGTAACACCATTAACCCTAAAGGCATCCAGGTATATAAGCCAGAACCTAGTTTGCGAATCATTCCCGCGCGTAACATCAGTTGATGCGAGGGTATTTCTGCGTCACTTGGGGTTTCTTTAATCGTGGTCAATAACCATTGTGATACGCGCAATTTTAACTCCTGGTAAAATCATTTGCAGGCATTATACAGAAGTTTTTCAGCAAAAACACAGCCTTAAAGACTGAGTAGGGTCCGACTTGAATTGGTTTATTAATCGTTTCAGAGCTGCTAGTATGCGTTTTTTTCAGGCAAGTTTAGGGATGATAAATTGACTCTCGAAAAAATGACACTTTATTACGCGCCGGATGATTTTCGTTCACAGAAAGAGGTTTTCGGACGAACTAGCGCAAATCATACATTTTTACAAGCACTACTGCGCTTTGGTTCGTGCTCTCATTTATCTCTTTATGTTGAGGAGTACGATGCATTCCAACGTTTTCAAAAAAAATATGTGAATAGCATTGAGTCCTCCCGCAAAACGGTAGCCCCCATTGTTCGAGGGGATATTCCGGCCTTGCATCGTGCAGGTTTATACATGCATCTAGATCCCCAGCTCAGTAAATTTTCCTGGAGTCGTAGTTATATAAGCCCAACTGCCTTTAGTCTTTGTGGGATTACGCATACGCTTTCGCCCGTTGGGGTAGCAGAAGAGCTCGGGCGTCTGCTTATGGCTCCTCTGGGCGATTGGGATGCTCTTATTTGCACATCGCAAGCGGCAAAAAAAGTTGTAGAAAATATACTATTGCAATGGATTGATTATTGGCAGTATCGCTATCAGCAACGGTTACCCATATCTTGGCAATTGCCGGTTTTACCTTTAGGAATAAATCCGGATGAGGTGGTTGCTTCCGATCTGCAAAAAGCCCGTGATCAATTTCGTAACCAATATGGAATTGGAGCAAATGACTTTGTTGTGCTTTTTTTAGGCCGTCTCTTTTTTTATGAAAAAGCTCATCCTCTGCCAATGTACCTGGCTATGGAACAATTAGCACAACGCGCAGGTAAAAGTGCCAAAATCCATTTTGTTCAGGCTGGATGGTTTGAAAAGAAAGAGGACCAGTTCGCATATCGCCAAGCGGCAAAAACCTTCTGTCCTTCCGTAAATTCTATCTTAATTAGTAATATAAATTCGGATGACTTTAAAAAGTCTCTTTGGGCTGGGGCAGATGTTTTTCTTTCCCTTGCAGACAATATTCAGGAAACATTTGGAATAACACCTCTAGAGGCAATGGCCAATCGTTTGCCAGTGGTTGTTTCTGATTGGGATGGCTACAAGGATACCGTGCGTGAAGGCGTTGATGGTTTTCTAATCCCCAGTGTAGTGCCTCCTTCTGGATGTGGGATTGATTTAAGTTTAGGTTATTTAACTGGAGCAATTAATTATCAAACTTATAGTGGTCTTAATGCACAAATGACTGCTGTCGATATAGGTCGTTGCGCCAATCGTTTATGGGAACTTTATAATTTTCCTGAGCTTAGAAAAAAAATGGGTTTGGCCGCAGAACAACGTGTGTATGAACATTTTAGTTGGCAAAAATTAATGCCGCGTTATGAAATGTTATGGACTGAATTATCACAGCGGCGCTTTAAAGCCCAGGCTCAGTTTAAAAAGCCTTTAATTAATCCCCCGATATTCGCAGATCCAGGCCACACTTTTTCAGAGTATGGCACGGTCGTTTTATCTCCCCAGCATTCTATACGAAGAGGGGAGGCTTCTATGGAGCTTTTCATGAACTTACAACTATGTCCATTAGGTAATTTCGGTGGTCAACAACGACTTAACGTGCAAGTTTTGCAAAAAATCATATGTTTGGTTGAGGAAAGAAATTATTTGGTAGATGAGTTGGTTCAATTAGTTGTGCAGAATAATCCCGCTATAAGCTCCGGAGTTGTCGTAAGGAGTTTAGTCTATTTAATGAAGTACGATTTACTCAGACTTGGCTAAAAAAGCCAAGTCTGAGTCTTTTTAAGGTTGAGTAGGTGCTGTTGTACCATCCGTACCATTGGTGCCATTAACACCATTTGTACCCCCGACTGCACCGGGTGCTGCTGATGCCGCACCGCCAGTACCACCCGTACCTGCTACACCACCAGTAGTGGATGAAAGTGTTTCACTCTGCGTTACAGGATAAGGGCCAGTACCGCCCAGTTGGATACCATAGGAGCTGCCGCCGTTACCCCCATTCCCGCCATTTCCTGCATTACCACCGCTTCCATTATTTCCAGGAGGGGTAAAGACGCTTGTACCATAACCACCAGCTGCACCATCACCGCCATTACCACCATTACCAGAAGTTCCCGCGCTAAAGCTACCACTTAAGGATGTTGCGTTCATCGAGATACTGGAGCTTGAGCTGATGCTAATTCCAGCGGTGTTACCACCACTACCGCCGTTACCGCCATTGCCACCGTTGCCGCCATTAATCGCGCCTGCTAAGACACTACCATCTTGGTAAGATGAATCACCGCCGATTCCACCGGTACCACCATTTTGACCATTACCACCTTGTAAATTGGAAATTTGTACCTGATTCATCGTAATTTGGCTGCTGTTACTAAATGCAATACCAAATGCACTACCACCACTACCACCGCTGCCTCCATTACCGCCCGTGCCCCCACTGACCGTATTGGAACCAATACCGCCGTTACCGCCGTTGCCAGCAAGACCACCATTACCACCGATAATGTCGGTTACGTTTACCTGATTGATTAATACATTGGAGGAATTATTGATTAAAATTCCGTACGCAGAGCTGCCATCCGTGCCGTCTGTACCGGTACCCCCTGCTTGACCGTAATCAAAAGGTCCCGCGGACGCACCATTGGTTCCATTAATACCATCTGCACCGCGATAAGTATAAATATCTAGATTATTTAGCGTAACGTTTGAGCCATTAACAACAATACCGGTGGTCTGTGTAGTGCCTTGACCTGTAATGTTAAAATTAGTTACTTCGTTGTTGCCTGGAAGATATAGACTACCGATGAGCGTGGGTCGAGCATTGCCGCACAGAGAGGGTATCGTCATATTGTTGTAAGTGAAACTGCCGCCTGAACCGATCAATTTGGTATTAGGACCAATATTCAATTGGCCACCTAAATCATAGGTGTAGCCGGTGCCATTACAATTACAAACAAATACGTAATTACCGGGATTGCCGCTATTATTAGAGGCATCAATGGCTTCTTGTATGGTGGTAAAAGGTGCTTCAAATGTTCCATTACCGTTAGGTTGACCGGTTACGAAATAGAAGTTTTCGCCTGAAGCAAAGGGAGTACTGTAATTTTTCGTGTAAGTAAAGACATCACGTCGTCTTACAGAGTAATCAGTCATGCGTTTGTCAGCACTTAGCGGTTCGTTACCCTCTAAACTGCCAAGGCTCATGCGCACGCCAATAAGAAATACGTTACCCTGGTAGCTATCGTAACCATCCGCCAAGGTAAAGGTGAAATGATTGCTGTAGCGATACTCCATACGGCCATAGCCACCATTAATTTCTTTCTTATCGCCCCCTAAGCCATTACGATAATATCCGCCAAATACGCGCAACTTCGGAATGGCAGGTACTACACGACCAATTTCTGCATCGGCTCCACCCTCAGCAATTTCATAAGTCGTGATTTGAGTACCAAGCATCCGGTTTCCTTGGAATTGTACGTTTGCAGCACTAATACCTACAAACTGTCTTTTCCTATTCACGGGTTGATATAAGTGGGCTCTTGCTTCCCATATTGTACCAAATCCCTCTGCTCCCAAGGTTAATTGTGTATACTGGTTGTTGTATTCCGTACGATATCTACCCATCAATAGAAAACCACCAAGCACGTACTCATTGTTAAACGCAATTTGTCGATAACCCAGACCCAAATCTCCGCCATTTACACGATTCGTACCCGCCAGCGATCCGTTAAAATAAAACATGCGCTCAGCATCACCTGAAAAAGGAAGTAAACCGTCATAATAGTCCTGCAACCCGTGTCCAGCTTGCAGGTTTAAGGTTTGTCTTGGTTTCCAGGGACCGCCAAAGGCCCAAATCTGATGTGAATTAATGGTGCTGGCCAGGAGAATGCCAGTTAAAACGAGATTAGGTTTAAACGTATTATTTTTTTTGGGGTACTGCATCGACGATCCTTGTTTTGAAAAACTCATAATTCTTAAGGGGAATTTTTATAAAGCATTTTGATTCAGATTTCCAGCATTTTAAAAGATTATTTTTTTGGGAATAATCTTTTAATTAATATGTATTTAACTCTTACCTTATTCCCCTCTCTGTAATATGATAACAAGCTTCTGAAATAAGTGAGGGATACACGAATGAGAAAATGGTTGTTTTTATTTCTGGTTGCCTATCAGCTCAATGCTTTTGCTGATGCAGCAGGTAAGGTGTTGTTTACAAGTAAGGATGTACTCGCTGAACGTAATAACCAGCAACGAAATTTGAGCAGAGGGTCACCATTTTTTGAAGGCGATACCATCATCACTCGCGCCGGAGCACTGGCTCAATTACAATACTCAAACGGTACTTTAGTTTCTTTGCAACCTAATTCTTCTTATAAAGTCGTTTCATACAATAAATCTGCCAAATCTGAAAATTCAGCCTATCTAGGTAGGGGAGGGCTTGACTCTACGACGAATGAAAAGAAAAAATCGCAATTAAGTACACCTCTTGTTGCTTTGGCGATTTCTGGGACTCAATACCGCACAGGTATTTTCTGCAATACCGAAAAATGTAAAAAAATTGCGGTGCAAGTGACACAAGGAAAAGTGATTATCGATAATAAATACCCTCTTGGTCCAGGAGAGTTACAAAGTAGTGCAATTTATAATGCCATAACCAAACAAATTACTTATGGTCCAATTGATTGGGCGGCTAATGGATGGGTATCTTTTCCCAGCAATTTAACAAATGGTAGCGATTTTATTGATCCTTCAACATTAACTTCGGTTATCAATAGCACGACAATTAATAACGCAGCCAATGCAATAGTAAATTCAATTGCGGCACCTACGACGACTATCTGTTTATGCTGCCAATAATGACCATAGGATTAAAGATACAAGTTTACAGGAATTATCAATGAATGGAGTTAGAATGAAAAAGCAGGCACTGTTTATTTCTCTATTGCTAGGGCAATCTCTTGCTTGTGCCGAACCACTACAATCTGTTGCTACAGATAATGGCCTGGTTACTGCTACGGGCGTTTATGCGTATAACGATTTCAAATTTGATTCTACTGCAGGGGATCGGTTTAATCGTTATAAAGGACACATGAATTTTTATAGCGTGGGTGGCAATAATGTAAAATTAAACCAGTACCTCTCCGGAGGGTTATTTGTTTATTGGATTGATACCAGTTTTGTTTCCCAACTTCTATTGCCCTCTTTGCCGTTAACAACAGCGAATCAATCGATTTCAAACAACAGTATTTATGCTCACGTGCTTGCAAATGTTAAATCATCTTTTTTCATCGATGCAGCGGGGGGATGGGGAAGAAATTCGGGACGTTATACCACATCATTTACGACAAATACCTTACAACAGGGCTTTGCTAGGACAAGTGGGGATACGTGGTTTGTCAGTGGTGCTGCGTTATATAATACGCAATGGAAGCAATTGAGCATCAGTGCCAATGCGGGTATATTATATACCGAGGTAATGCAAAATCCCTATTCACTAAGCTATGCCGCCATGACCATTAACACGCCACCGCAGTATGTGCGGCGTTTACAGACCAATGCGACCTATATCCTTGAGAATTTAGAAGTAGGTTACCAAATGTCGCCTATGTTCCAGCCTTTTATTAATGGAGGCTTGGTGCAAGTTGCTGATTTTAACACCAGTCAACGAGTCATCGGTATTGATGTAATCGGTCCCGTACCTGCGGTAAACCTGGATATGAATGGCTATAAAATTGGTGGCGGTTTAGGTATAAATTACAAGCAATATGCCCTACGTTTAGAGGAACAGTATTTCCAAAGAGGTGGCGCATACAGTAGTAATCAAATGACCTTAACGCTACGTGCGAATTTTTCTTAATTTAAATTCAGTTGGATAATCCAGTATATGCCTTTCGACAGTATTTTTGAGAGGCATAAAATTTCGTAAAAGATTGGGTGGTTTTGAATTAAGCTACCATTTTTTTGGGGAATGTGGATGATCCATTGATCCCTCAGAAGTTGTTTCCTCCTCCGAAAAAAAAGAATAAGTTTGAACTGGACTGTTGTTATTAGTCGTTTGATCGGCCAAGTCCGTTAACTGAGACTCTAAATATTTATCAATCTCAGCATCAATATTAATATCGTTATCGAACTCTTGATTAGAATCCATTTCATCTGTTTCTGGCAGAATCGGCAACCCCTTTAAATCAGAAGGTATACGGGCATATTTCTCGGGAAATTCTGTAGTTAAAATATCGATATAAGCACCATAATTATCAATCACAATTCCCTTAGAATTAATGTGTAATCCATAACCCTCGAGTGTTTCACCTGTTTCTTGAGCAAGTTCTCTTATTTTCTTTTCAATATTAGTAAGTCTACTAGCAACCATTTTTATTTGAGGTGTAGAATCACATTTTAAAAAGACATGCTCGGTATTTGCGATTTGAAAATATCGTTCTGGTTCAACGCTAACATCTTTAAAGTCCAGATTGGTCAGCGCAACTTTGTATAGGTTATGAGAAGGGAGTAACTGCTTAAATAATGATTCCTCAATCTTGATTGCTTTTAGATTACCATAACCGCGCACTGTTCCTTCAAGTTTGTGATTTTTTTTAATATGATTGATGTGAGCTACTTTATGTTTAATTGTGTGGATACTACAAGCGTAAGAAAAAAAATAATATAGATAAGTTTTGTCATTGTCCTTAATAAGGTACCACGTATCATTTAGGATCTGGGTATTAAATATTCCCTTTCCGATATCCGTCATATTTTCAGATTGGTTATTAATAATGTTCTTATATCTAATTAGCGCATCTGAATAAAAGGAAATATGCACAATTTGCTTCGGAGTATAGTTTTTTGCAATTAATTCGTGTGCGTGTTCACTTACAAAGCGAAAGATCTTATTGCTTGTACGCATTAGAGAAAGAATGTTTTCCGAAGAAAATCCATTTAAGGAAAAATTATCCGACTCTGCAGCCAAGAGCTTTAGACTTGTTGCGCCGGATTCACGCGCAGCTATTTTCGCAAGCTGCTCATGAGTAAAAAATTTAATTAGCTGAGGATGGAGATAGGTTAGCGCTCGGGTATTTTTTTCATAGTTTTTTTGGGACATAATTTTATCGATTTGTGAGCTGGTATAACCCATCGTTTGTAGTAGAGCAAAATGAGTAGGATAGAAGTCTAATTCGCCATCCTGTAGGGTCCGATTTAGTGTGTTAATTTCATCTAAATCAGCAGGGTCATCGAAATAAAGAGAGTCATTAAGGATTTCTGGATTAGCAACTTTTCGAACAGGAACATTGTCTCGAATTCTTTTTTCATTAATGACAGGGGTAAATATATTCGTTTTCAATGCAATTTTTATTATTTCTTCTGGTGTGGAGTACTCTATAAGCAACTCGTCAAGATGCTCGCAGATATATAAAATAACATTATAGCCTGCAGGTAATAAAGCAAGGATGTGTTTAGGAGAGAATCCAGAATCAGAAAATTTACTGATGTGCTGACCTAAAATTTTTAGTTTGGAGGCTCCACCCGGTTTTTCTCCTATCTTAACAATTTGATTAAGTTCAAATTGATACTTAAGTAATTGTTGATATGAATTCAAAAATGCTTCCAAAGTTGCGCTGCTAAACTTTAATAATTTCGTAATCTGCTCTGGCAAGATAATAGGAAGTAGCTGATGTTGATGCTGAAGTATGGCATTGATATTGTGATAAGAATTTTTGTGAAGGATAATTTTATCGATTTCTATATTGTTAAAGCCCAAATTATTCAAAAATGAAAAGTTGCTCAAATAAAAATCTAATTGAACTTGATACTTGATTAAATTCTTCTTCTTGTTCTCATCTAAATTGGAGTTATTTATTTGATCTATATGCTCTTGGCTGAATGTATTTACAAGTTTAATGCGTTTAAAGTTATTCTTTTCTAAAGACCAATCAGGATTTTTTCGTTTTTTATATTGGAAAAAACTCTGTGGAGAATCACTTGGCGTGATTAAGTTTAAATTTTCGGCTAAAGGTTCTAAAACGATTAAAAGCTGATTTCCAACATGATCCCCCATTCCTATTTTTATTTGTTCATTAATATTGGTGATCCAGGTTTTTAAAAAAAGCCCTATGAGTTCCTTTGATAAATTAGACGATGTTATATTAGATACAATATTTCGAAGTAATGGATGGTACGCTTCTTCTTCTAAGTGGCTTAAATTAATTTTGTTATCAATGATCTCGTCAATTAATTGAGTTAGAGATTCTTCACTTTCGAAAGAATTGAGTATTTTTTGAGTTAACTGAGATATGATCACTATTTCCACATATAGATTTTAAATTATGACAAATGACCAGTATTATTGCAATTAATCTAAAAAAATCAGAATGCTTCTACATGTGAATCCATTGCAAGGAGAGCGATGGTAAAATGTCCGACGTGAGCAATTAACTATAAAATTACGAATCAGAAACCCCCATTTAAGGGGGCAGGGGTATCTTAGGAGTAAATTTTCGCTTCTTTTAGCACCTTAACTACTTTCTCAGCTAATTCTTGGCTGCGCTCGCCTTGAAGGAGACCTAACTCACGCTCATAATTACGATAATGCACGGAGCCACTATGAACATCGTATAAACCCCCGACTACAGCAATGTCCTCTTTTACGATCATATCATGGAGAAGACTACTCTTTTCGTAGATTGAATACATAGTATTTGCAACGTTGAGTTCAGTAACGTGATTAAGAAAAGAAGTGTTTTTGCTATTACGTTCATTGACAGTTTCATTTTCTGCGTTAATCGCTGGCTGAATTTTGTCAAGAAGTTGGGTGATATGACCCTTCTCCACACCGTCACATGCCGATTGAATCGCTCCGCAGCGCGTATGACCCAAGACGACTATGAGCTTTACACCGACTACGCCACACGCATATTCAATACTGGCTAAAATATCATCGTTTACAACATTCCCTGCCACACGAACGCAAAATATATCGCCAAAAGTCATATCAAATATCGTTTCAACGGGTACTCGTGAATCGATACATCCCAACACAATGGCAATGGGATGTTGCGCTTGGGCAGTATTTTTTACATCCTGATGATTCATCCGGTGGATGCGCACATCATTCAAAAAGCGTTGATTTCCTTCGTGTAGAATATTCAGTACTTGTGCGGGAGATAAATTGGTTTGTACATCATAGGTAGTAACATTGATAAAATCGATGTAGTTATGTATTTTATAACTCTCCTTAAAACCAATCATATTTAATGCGATTTTTTTCTGTGGTGCTTGTTCTTCCTGAAACTCTCGAAGAAGCTCCGTAATTTCTTTATCAATATATTGACTATATCGCGCATCGATAATTAATTGTGATTCTGGAGGAATTGTATCTAGTTCAGCAACTAAAGAAGCTTTATTTAAAAATGTAAGTTGTTGTGGGAGTACCAAGCGGTTAGTCACACCATTAGGATAGTTTTCTTTAATGATGTTCAGGCGTGATTGGCTATTAGATTTTAAGATGTAAAAAAGACTAATCCCCAAGCCAATTAAAATACCAGCTAATAGGTTGAATATAATGATGGCGATAATTGTGCTAATAAACGGAATAAACCGATCCATTCCTTGGGCATAAATTGATTGATAAATTTTAGGCTTATTGAGCTTATATCCGGTATAAATTAAAATCGCCGCTAAGGATGATAATGGAATTTTATTTAATGCTGAAGGGATTAGGATCACCGCCAGAGCTATAAATAGTCCGTGCAAAATGGTGGATACTTTAGTTCGCGAGCCTGCTTGAATATTAATCGAGGTACGGATGATCACGGAAGTTATCGGTATACCACCAATTAAGCCTGCAGCCAAATTGCCTACGCCCTGAGCAACTAATTCTCGGTTGTTGGGTGCATGTCGTTTTAATTTATCAAGTCGTTCCGCGGCTTTTATATTGAGCAATGTTTCAAGTGAAGCAACAAAGGCAATGATGAGCGCGTAAATATAAACTTTAGGGTTGGTCCAGGCACTCCACTGTGGGAATTGGATGCTTCCAAGTAAGTCTTTAAAGTTATCTGTTTCTGGAATGTTTACTAGTTTTGGCGAGTCTTGAATTAATCCAGAACTAGTTCCTATATATATTTCATTGAGGACAACGCCGAGAATAACCACCAATATTGGCGCAGGAATATCTTTAAGATAGCGGTTATTCGTGTGATCAAAGTATATTAAGAGCGTGAAGGATAATAAGGTAATAATCAATGCACCGAGATTGATATGTTGTAAAATTCCTAATAGTGGACTTAAGGTAATAACGTCCGTGGTCTCCAGAAGATGATTTCTGAGTTCATTAAAGTCGGCTGAATGAGTAAAAGCTAAAGGTAATTGTTTGATGATGAGCAAAATGCCAATAGCGCACAACAGACCCTGGACTACGTTAGAAGGAACATAATCTGCAATAAAGCCTGCACGTAATCCACCAATAGCGATTTGTATAAACCCTGCTAAAACAAGCGCTAATAAGAAGGTATTAAAATCGCCTAATTGCGTAATTGCTGTGAGCACTACAGCAGCCATTCCAGCTGCCGGACCACTGACGCTTACCGCAGACCCACTTAATATACCAACGATGATGCCCCCAATGACACCACTTAATATTCCAGAAAACAATGGGGCACCAGAGGCAAGAGCGATACCAAGACATAGAGGAATAGCAACAAGAAAGACGACGATTGCGGCGACAAAATCATATTTTAGATAGCGTCGGGAATAAATTTTCAAAAGTCGCGGGTCTAGAGGGCGTTCATATGGCATATTTAATTCCTGTTAAATCTGAATAGATATCAATCCTACTTATTCCGGTACATAAACACAGAATAAGCTGATAATTTTACTGATTTTAGACTAAATTGTTTCGTTCCAAAACTGTAAATATTTCTCATACGTATTATTGATGTAACGATTACGTAAAGCGGGGTATTTTTCACATAATGAATAAATATTGTCAATAGTAATTATTTAAAACTGAATGTATAAATCTTACAGTAATTTAATAATTTATATCAATTGGTATGAAAATAAAACGATATGATTGCAGGTGATTCATCTGCAATCATGATAACTCAAGATTGGAACACTACGATCGCTCTAACTGCTTTAATCAATCTCTATCGTGTCTGCGAATTCTTCTTCTGCGAATAGTACTTGATTGGGGGAGGGGGCTGTTGGAAGTATCAGATCTTGTTCTAAATTTCTAAAATTCCAAAAATCTTGGTCCATTAATTGACTTGGCTTAATACTCTGCATGGCATGAAGAATATTACTTGGAACTTTAGGATTTTCCAGGGCTAGTTGGTCAATCAAATGCGCTACTTTTTTGCGCATTAAATTTTCCTGGGAGCCACAAAGATTGCAAGGAATAATAGGGAATGCTTTTTCTGCAGCGAATTTAATAATATCCTTTTCTTGAACATAACATAGAGGGCGAATAACAATATTTTTCTTATCGTCACTTAATAATTTTGGAGGCATTGAACGCACATTACCATTATAAAGAATGGACATCATCAGAGTACGAATGAGATCATCGCGATGATGACCTAATGCAATTTTAGTAAAGCCATGCTCTTCAGCATATCGGTAAATTATTCCGCGGCGTAGGCGCGAACACAAAGAACAATAGGTTTTTCCTTCGGGTACCTTCTCTTTAACAATACTGTAAGTATCACGAGTCAAAATTTCATGTTGAATATCTTGCTCAGCTAACCAATTACGTAATACGGAATCATCCCAACCGGGTTGGGCTTGATCGAGGGTAAAGGAAAACAACTCGAATTTATTACCCGAACGTCGACGTAGTTGATTTAAAATGGTAAGCAAAGTAAAGGAATCTTTACCCCCTGATAAACAAACCATCACCCGATCACCACGTTGGATCATGTTGAAATCAGAGATTGCTTTACCAGTGTAATGCAGGAGTTTTTTTTCTGTTTGGGATGGGTTGGACATGAATCAATACCTTATTTCTTAATCGCTGTTGCCGAGGTGGTTTTATATCCGCTTATTCTAGTTGTTTCAAGCCAAGAATTAATGAGCTGTAAATCATTCACATTAAGCGTGCCTGCGAGATATTTCAGGGTTAAAACCGAGTTGACCAAATTATATTGATCATTGGCCAATTGTTGTTGCGCTTCAAATAAACGTTGTTGGGCATTTACGACATCCACCATAGTGCGTGTTCCCACTTCAAATTGCGCCTCGGTACTTTCCAAAGAGTTTTTTTGCGAAATGACGGTTTGGCGATCGGCTTTAACTTTACTGATGCCATCCATAATTGTGTTAAACGCGATGCGGCTATTAACCGTAATATTGCGATATACTTGTTCAAATTGTTCGCTGCTACCTTGAAATTGATGTTGAGCCTGGCGAGTTTGCGAGCGCACGAGCCCCCCCTGAAAAACCGGGAAGTTGAGGGCAACACCGACATTCGATTGCCGCTGGCTTTTGGGTAAGATGGGGTTGTTGTCTGGTCGAGAGTTACCTAAATAGTTATAGGTTTGTACCGTATTTGTTTGCAGCGCAATAGTAGGCCAATTTCCTGCGGATAGTGCTTTGACATTTTCCCGCGCCATCTCTAAATTATAACGTGCTGCAAAAAGCTTATAGTTTTGTTTAAGGCCAGTATCAACCCAGCGGTCAGCATTAGCAGGCTCGGGTTTGACGAGCGGAATTGTGCCATGACGAAAAGGGGATAGAAATTCATAAATATGGTTGGTTAATTTACTCAAATTTTCATATTGGTTTAACTTATTATTACGCGCAGCAATAACGGTGGCTATAGATTGATCATAAGCTGCTTTCGCTTCATAAACAGAGGTGATTGCATCTAGGCCTACATCATAACGCTGTTGTGCTTGATCCAGCTGTCTTTTGTTCGCCCTTTTTTTGGCCTCAGCAAAGTTCAATGTATCCTGTGCATAAAGCACCTCGAAGTATGCTTTTGCAGTTCGTAAAATTAAATCCTGTGCCGCATCATTAAAATTTGCCTGCGCCGCTTTAACATAAGCTTTGGCCTGCCGAACTTTAGCCCAAGCTTCGTAGTTGAATAAAGGTTGAGACGCCGTGACTTGCCATAATACCGAATTGTAGTATTCATCATTAACGGAAAAAATACCGCTATTTAAGTTAAATACATTTCGCGTTGCTTGGCTTGAAAGATTTACTTGCGGAAGTAATGCCGCACGCGCTTGAGGAACTGCTTCCGTATTCGCCATGTAAGTATCGTATGCATTTTTGAAGATGGGGTCATTATCAAGTGCCTGTTGATACACATCCAATAAATCTGCTCCAAAGCTTGCAGCAGAGAAAACAAAAGAAAAAAGAGTACACGTTAGTATTTTTTTCATGAATAGCATTCACCCTAAAAAGCAGAGTCCGTCATGCTGCGGCTTTGATTTAGCAAACACAAGTAGTCATCTTGAGAAATGGTGTTCTCTGAGTACGTTTATACGATGGAATTTAAAAAATAAATTCTTCAGTCTTGAGTTTGTCGATTAGCAAAGGAATTTCCGTTTCAAATAACATTGATTTATGCCAAATATTTTGATGATCTAATTGATACAAATTAGCTTTCATCGCGGGCGATACGCCTTCAATAGCGAATAATTTTCCGCCCGGTAATACTTGCAGCATTTGTGTTTCATTTAATTGTTCTGTTGCGCCGGTAAAAATTACAACATCATAGGGTGCTTTTTCAAGCCAACCCCGGGCAGCATCACCGGTTATTAGTTCGATATTATGGCACTGATGTTGTTTTAAGTTACGTGCAGCCATAGCCGTAAATTCGGCATAATAATCCACACTGATCACGTGCTTGCATAATTTACTTAAAAGTGCAGTGAGAAAGCCCGTTCCAGTACCAACTTCCAACACAATTTCTTTTCCGGTAAGCGCTAAACTCTGGATGATTGTCCCTTCCTCAAGCGGTGTTAGCATCCGTTGTCCATGTGCTAAAGGAATTTGCATGTCGGAATAGGCAAAGTCGCGGTATTGTTCAGGTACGAATTCATGCCGCGGGATTGAGGTAAATAAGTTGAGAACGTATTCTTCCAAAACATCACCAGTTCGTAACTGCTGCTTAATCATATTTGTGCGTGCGTTTTGATAACTCATTGCTTTACCATACCTGATTGTGGTGTTTTAAAATTTGTCCCAATATTAACAAAAAAATAACTGTTGTGCTAAGGAATAATATGCAATTCCTTAATTTCATGGTGACTCTGTGTAAAGTTTGTTATGATTTGCGACTTTAGCTTACTTTAACAGACAGGAGACAGTCGTGGGGCAACGATTGAATGATTTTTTACATTCTGAGCTGGAATTATTAAAGAAAGAAGGTTTGTACAAATCGGAACGAGTTATTGACAGTCAACAGCAGGCAGATATTCTGGTCAATCATCAAGAGGTGATTAACCTTTGTGCTAATAACTACCTCGGATTGGCCAATGACCCTCAGCTCATTGATGAGGGGCAAAAAGCTTTAGCACAGTATGGTTACGGTATGGCTTCAGTTCGTTTTATTTGTGGAACACAAACTCCGCATAAGAAACTTGAGCAGAAAATTAGTCAATTTTTGAGCAAAGAAGATACAATTCTTTATTCATCCTGTTTTGATGCCAACGCAGGTCTTTTTGAGACGTTGCTAGGCGAGGAAGACGCTATTATCAGCGACGCTCTAAATCATGCCAGCATCATTGATGGGATTCGTTTATGTAAAGCAAAGCGTTACCGTTACGCCAACAATGATATGCAAGCTCTGGAAGAGCAACTAATCGCAGCACAGGATGCGCGCTTTCGTTTAATTGCGACCGATGGCGTTTTTTCAATGGACGGGATATTGGCGAATTTACCTGCCATATGCGATTTAGCCGATAAATATGATGCGATGGTGATGGTCGATGATTCACATGCTGTTGGCTTCATGGGTGAAACGGGTCGCGGTACACCGGAGCATTTTGGAGTTACCGATCGCATTGATATCATCACGGGAACACTCGGAAAAGCGCTCGGCGGTGCGTCGGGAGGATATACTGCCGCGAGTGCGCGAGTTGTCGAATGGTTAAGGCAACGCTCTCGTCCCTATTTATTTTCCAATACTTTAGCGCCAATAATCGCCCACACCTCATGTGTCGTGCTTGATACATTAATGCGCACAAATCAGCTGGCCATAAAATTAAAAGAAAATAGCCTATATTTTCGTGAAGCGATGACTCAGTTAGGATTTGAGTTAATCCCAGGGGAACATGCCATAATTCCGGTTATGTTGGGTGATGCAAGTCTCGCGGGACGTATGGCTGATAGATTGCTCGAGCTGGGCGTTTATGTAATTGGTTTTTCCTATCCCGTAGTGCCTAAAGGGTTAGCAAGAATTCGAACGCAGATGTCCGCAGCGCATGAGCGTTTTCATCTGGATAAGGCCATTGACGCACTTGCCATTGTCGGTAAAGAGTTCGGTTTAATATAAATTACCGGCATGAAGAACCTGGCTGCCGCAATGGTTCGGTGATAAAAAACCCAAGGAACAGGGAGCTGACGGTATAACTGCTATTTGAGGGTATTTTTAATGAAATCTTTAGTTAAGTCGAAAAATGAACCTGGAATCTGGATGGAAGAAGTGCCAGTACCAGATTACGGGGTTAATGACGTATTAATAAAAATTAGAAAAACAGCTATCTGTGGAACAGACATCCATATTTATTCCTGGGATGAATGGGCACAAAAGACCATACCCGTACCCATGACGGTAGGACATGAATTCGTCGGGGAAATAGTTGCCGTAGGCCAAGAGGTCCAGGGATTAGAAGTAGGCCAAAGAGTTTCTGGAGAAGGACACATCACATGTGGCTACTGTCGTAACTGTCGTGCTGGAAAGCGCCATTTATGCCGGAATACCCTCGGTGTGGGTGTAAATCGCCCGGGTTGTTTTGCGGAGTATTTATCGCTCCCTGCAGCCAATGTTATTTTATTACCGGACTCAATTACGGACGACCAAGCGGCAATTTTTGACCCATTTGGCAATGCAACTCATTGTGCTTTATCGTTTGATGTTGTTGGTGAAGATGTGTTAATTACCGGTGCGGGTCCCATTGGGATTATGGCTGCTGCAATTGTGCGTCACATCGGTGCGCGTCATGTGGTGATCACCGATGTGAACGATTATCGCCTTGATTTGGCAAGAAAAATGGGTGTAACCCGGGCAGTCAATGTCAAGTACGAAAAATTGTCTGATGTTGTTCATGAATTAGGTATGACCGAAGGATTTGATGTTGGACTTGAAATGTCCGGTAATCCTCTTGCTTTAAACGAGATAATGAAAGCAATGACTCATGGTGGCCATGTCGCCATGTTAGGTATACCCCCTCAAGAAACACCTATTGACTGGAATCAAGTCATCTTTAAAGGACTTGTAATAAAAGGTATTTATGGCAGGGAGATGTTTGAGACCTGGTATAAAATGATCGCTATGTTGCAAAGTGGGCTAAACATTAATCCGGTGCTTACCCATCATTATAAGATTAAAGATTTTCAAGATGCGTTCCAAATTATGGCATCGGGGCAGTCAGGAAAAGTCATTTTAGATTGGACTGAATAATTTATTTCGGAGTAAGTATGTCGCAGTATATTTTTACCATGAATCGCGTGAGTAAAATTGTTGAAAATCAGCGTTTCATTCTGAAGGATATTTCCTTAAGTTTTTTTCCTGGTGCTAAAATTGGTGTTCTTGGTTTAAATGGCTCAGGTAAATCTACCCTGTTGCGCATTATGGCAGGTGTTGATAAACAATTTGAGGGAGAGGCACGACCTCAGCCAGGTATTAAAATTGGCTATCTCGAGCAAGAACCTCAGCTTGATTTGCAAAAAACGGTGCGCGAGGTCGTAGAAGAGGGTGTTGCTGAGATGAAAGATCACCTCCGCAAATTCGATGAAATCAGTATGCGTTTTGCCGAGCCGATGAGTGATGATGAAATGAATACATTGCTCGCCGAGCAAGGAGAGTTACAAAATGTAATCGAAGCAGGTGGCGGCTGGGATTTGGATCGCAAACTGGATATCGCTGCGGATGCCCTAAGGCTTCCGGATTGGGATGCCATTGTGGGTAACTTATCCGGAGGTGAGCGTCGGCGTGTGGCTTTGTGCCGTTTACTGCTCTCAAGCCCGGATATGCTCCTGCTTGATGAACCCACCAACCATTTGGATGCAGAATCTGTAGCTTGGCTTGAGCATTTTCTGGAGGATTTTCCAGGAACTGTTGTGGCCATTACCCATGATCGCTATTTCTTGGACAATGCTGCAGAGTGGATTTTAGAACTCGATCGGGGTGAAGGTATTCCTTATAAAGGAAACTATTCTTCCTGGTTGGAGCAAAAAGATGCTCGATTACAAATGGAAAAGAAACAAGAAGCATCCCATCAACGAGCAATAAAAGCAGAATTGGAATGGGTGCGTACGAATCCCAAAGGGCGACATGCTAAAAATAAAGCACGTCTCGCACGCTTTGAAGAGATGAGCTCTAAAGAATTCCAAAAAAGAAATGAAACCAATGAACTGTATATTCCACCAGGGGAACGTTTGGGGGATTTAGTTCTCGAAGGGGAACAAATCAACAAGACTTTTGGGGATCGAGTGCTTATTGATAAACTCGATTTTAAACTTCCTAAAGGGGGCATCCTTGGAATCATTGGCCCCAATGGTGCAGGAAAATCAACGTTCTTAAAGATGATAACTGGACAGGAGCAACCCGATTCCGGAACTATTCGTGTTGGGGATACGGTGCAGATGGCTTATGTTGATCAGTTTCGCGATGAACTGGATTCAAATAAATCTGTTTGGGAAGAAATATCCGATGGTCACGATATGATGCAAGTGGGTTCATTCCAGATGCCATCGCGTGCTTATGTTGGCCGCTTTAACTTTAAAGGAACAGACCAACAAAAGAAATTATCGCAACTTTCAGGAGGTGAGCGAAATCGCGTGCATTTAGCAAAACTGCTGAAAAGTGGTGCTAATGTCTTGTTACTTGACGAACCCAGTAACGATTTGGATGTTGAAACCTTACGTGCACTCGAGGAAGCGATTATGAATTTCCCAGGTTGTGTGATCGTAGTATCGCATGATCGATGGTTCTTGGATCGTATTTGTACCCATCTCTTGGCTTTTGAGGGGGAATCGCAGGTAACGTTTATTGAAGGTAATTACAGCGATTATGAGGCTGATCGCAAGCGCCGTTTGGGAGATGCTGCGGATAGACCTTCCCGAATCAAATATAAGCGCTTGGAAAGTTAATTCTGGTGTGTATAATCTTTTCAGGCTGCGCTTATTGTGTGACTTAAGGTGGTCTGATAGAACAATCTTTAAAAAATGAGTGGAGAGAGTGTTTAAAATGAAAAAAGTGTTATGGGCTTTAGGCCTTGCCTTAAGCCTTGGGCTAACGGCTTGTGTGGATTATGATGAGTCAACATTAATAACCGATGATGCAGGTTATGTTCATCGTACCATTCATTACACAAAAGATAAGCGAGGCAGAAATTATTTCCCAATGAAAATTAGCGCCACGGGTGAAAAGCGTTTTATTTTTGATCCCAAAGCCTCCGCTTGGGCTGCATATGATGAAGAGGGAAATCGGCTGATGACCGGTGCTGGTTCTGCGGGTGTAGATATTTGCGAAGAGAATAAAAGCCAATCATGTCGCACGATAACCGGTACTTTCCGTGTTTACAGTAAGCGGGGAGTAAATTGTCGCTCTGGAGAATATCCTGTTGATACTCATGGTGGGGCAAAAATGCCTTATTGTATGTATTTTCATCAAGGAGTAACTATTCATGCAGCTTATGAAGTACCCGAGCATCCATCAAGTCACGGATGTGTGCGCGTTTTCCCAAGTGCTGCGAAATGGCTTAATGAAAACTTTATGACGATTGGCACGAAGGTAATTGTTCTGGAATATGCAGAACCAAGTACTGTATAAATTTAAATACAAGTCTAATAGGGCTGCGCATCCTGGATGTGCAGCCAATCTGTTTAAGGTTATTGTGGATTGGTAGTAACCGGTTGCGGGTTGCCATTTGCATCTGGTCGTACATCAAGGCTTCTTTGAGCGGGCGTTGGTGTGGCGTCAGGGCCGGGTTTAATCGTAGTTACTGTACCTCGAGGTGCTGCAATCATCTGCACAATACCCAAATCCCCATTAGGTTTTCGACCCACGGTTAAATCAACACTTAAAAGTTGACTTACTTTTTCCTTTTCGTTTTGGTAAACAACGGCTAAGGGTAAAATTAATTTCCATTGATTATTTTTCATATCATTAATGAGTATCTGACCATCAATTTGACTTGTCACATCCAGATTTTGTGATTTGATTGCCTGCACATTTCCTGATTTTTGCAAGGCTGCATTAAATCCTGACCACCCTTGTTCCGTAAAGCATGGTTGAAGTTTTTGCATTTGCTCATCAATAATCGCAGGTTTGAATGAAAAGGATTGGATTACTGCATTTTTTGCCCAGGATAAAATGACACTTTGATCAATAGTTTTCGTTTGCGGAGAGATTTTATAATTACAATCGATAACAGGTTGGGGTGCAGGAGCTGCGGTGGGGGCTGCGGGAATTGGTGCATTACTGGGCTGTTGAATGGTTGTATCTGCAAAAAGTGGACAATTAACTAAAGTAATTAACGTGCATCCCAGAACGGTTTTCTTCATGAAAAATAACTCCTTAAAAAGTATGCAGTAACTCTGCAAGAATTTGAGCTGCAAGCCGCGAAGTTTTATCATTCTGATCCAAAGGCGGTGCTAGCTCAGCAATATCAAGACTCACTACTTTGCCACTTTGTATGATGTATTTCAAGAGCGGTAGTATTTGCCAAGGTGCCACACCTAGAGGTTGTGGCGCACTAACGCCCGGAGCAAAGCTTTCCCCAAGAACATCAAGACATAAGGTTAAGTAGAGGCAATCATGATGAAGCATAAACTCATCAAGAAATGCATAATTCCAAGCCAAGCTTTGTTCTTGTAATTCAGCAGCTGTGAGAAACTGCACATTGAGCTCATGAGCACGGTTAAATAACGTATGGGTATTACCATTTTGTTGAATGCCTAGACAACAATAATTAAAGCGTCGCTTGTTTTCCGCACACCAGGCGGCAATTTGGGTGAAGGGTGTACCGGAATTTCCTGATTGCTCCTTCGTAAGCGGGCGTAAATCAAAATGGGCATCGAAATTAATTATGCCGAGCTTAGGATAGTGTGGGGCAAGACCCTGAAAATGAGCCCAAGCGATCTCATGTCCACCTCCCAGAGCAATCGTGCGATGGCCTTGCTGATGAGCAAAATAAATGATTTTGGCAAATTGTTTTTGCGCTTCCTCAAGATGATCATCCCGACAAACGATGTTCCCAAGATCGATAAACTCCCCGGCTATAGTACATGGCAGTTTAGCGAGCTGTTTTTTTAGCTGATCAGGGCCTGCAGCAGCACCCTCTCTACCTCCATTTCGTTTAACTCCAGCATCGCTGCTGAATCCTAAAAAAAGAGTCTTTTTTTCTTTGGTAATTAAAGCCGTTTGTTCTTGAGGGAAGAGAATTTTTTCAAAAAAACGCTCGGGCTGAGCAGTATCCTTTCTTCCTTGCCATAGCGTTTCATCTGCTGGTTGATAATAGGAAAGTTCAGAAAACATAAATTGCTCCAGACTCATACATTAAGGGACTATAGCATGAGTTTTGAGGGAACATCCATGCGTAGCTTAGATATTGGATAACATGCAGTAGCGATTAATTGGTTCGCTATTTAAATGTTTGATGTACTTTGTTCACAAAGATTGCTTTTTTAAGCTCAGAATTTATTTAATTCGTATTTAGTCACAATCTATTTTAGTAATTAAAAATTACATTGTTTATTCAATCGTCAAATTTTATTTTCTTTTTTCGTCACAAAATTTGACTCACGTTTTATGACATGTTACATTGTGTTTACTTGTTGAGTGAACTTAGATTCTTGATGAGTAGGCTTGATTACTTGGTGATGAAGACTTCAGCGTTCTTATTTTAAACCCTAAAGGAGCAAAAAGATGAACACAGACTTTCAAAAAGAAAAAGATGAATTGAAGGATAAAGCCAAAGATAAATATGAGCAGGTTAAAAAGGATGCGACAGATGCACTTCACAATGGTGAGCAAACTGTTGGCTCAATGAAAGATGCCGCAAAAAACACTGCAGCTGAATATTATGATGAAGGAAAAAAATGGCTCGGCGCGTTGGAGCAATCCATGTCTTCTGCCACCGATGAGCTCGTTGATGTCATTAAAAAAAGACCATTGACTTCAGCTCTCGTTGCAGGGGTGGTCGGTTGGACCTTATCCATGTTGATGCGAGATAAGTAATTGCATTTTTTATAACCAACGAAGAGATATGATATGAAAAAAATTACTTCATTTGTTTTATTAGGCATCCTGATGGGGGCTTTAATAACAGCGTGTAATGAAGGACCAGCAGAGCGAAAAGGAAAAAAAATAGATAATACTGTGGAAAAAGTAAAAGATAAAATACAAAACAAAGGCCCTGCCCAAAAAGCGGGTGAGAAACTTGATAAAATGACCGATAACGATTAACCATCGTTATTCCTGCAGGTAAGTTTAGGCTTACCTGCAGCCAGGCTTTTATGTCCTATTTCAAATAAGATACATGCCAAATTGTTCAGATAATTTCAGTAACTATATCGCTTTGTAACAATATTTATTAATATGAATTCTATCTAAATTGCAGGATGCTATATCTTAAATTTATGCGAATTGTTCCATTTATCTTTAGAGTTTGTTTGTACTTATCTATTATTGGATTACAGGGCGCGCTAGCCAGCCCTCCAGGGATAGGGAATTTTTCGTTAAAATCATCACAACAACCTGGCCCTTTTTTCTCTTTTGGTCAAAATATTATTGATAGAGATCAATTTATTGTCTCAACGAACCCTACATATACCTACAGCAAATCCCAAAGTATCACTGAGGAAACACCTTCATTTCTCTATGGAGTAGCGGATACAGCGTCTTTTTTATTGACGATCCCTATCGCTTTAAGTTATCAGAATGAGAACAAAACCATTTCAGGGATAGGGGATTTAGTTATCGATTTAGAATATGCATTTTATAACCATGACAATAAAAAATATTCAGACCAAGCGACAATCATTTTTTCACCCACGCTCCCAACTGGAAATTTAAATGGGGTGTCGAAGAAGTTTTATCCCGATGCACGTGTATCCGGTTTTTCGCGAAAGAATGCCCCCTCAAGTTTTAATGCAGTGTCCTATTTTATAGGCTCAACTTATGCGCGTACGTTTACAGACTGGTATGGATTTTTAGCACCAGGAGTCTTATTTATTGAAAAATATAAATCGCTGCAACAAGGAACACAATATTATTACAATATCGGCCTAGGACATACGATTACCACTCTGGAGAACCAGTATATTTTTTCGGGTCTTATCGAATTAAATGGCGATTATAGCGAGCGCTCAAGGCTTGCCGGAAATACTGTGCCGAATACTGGGGGAAATATCATCTATGCGACACCCTCATTATGGCTTTCAACACCAAGAATGGTTTTTCAAATAGGTATTGCGCTTCCTGTAAGTCAATTTTGGTATGGTAATCAAAGCGATATCTCTTATTATACCGGTGCTTTATTCTCCTGGACCATTCACTAGTTTTAATGATCCCTGCAAGTTTCTACCATTTAGATAATAAGTAAATGACTTGCACAAATTTTAATTACAGGCTGGATAAACTATTTTCAATTCAGGGGTTACACAGGCAGCTGGAGTTAGGCTCGCACTTACTCGTTCTTTTAAGCCCATAAGATGGAAAACAGTTTCTCCTCGAGCCAAAAGATAATCAGATACGATACGACGATGACAGCGCCACCATAAAGCCTCTGCACACATGAGTACACATTGCTGTTTGCGTCCAAGGTCAATTAATTGGTTGAGGCCGGATTGAAATTGCTCGGACAATGCGTAATCGGCATAATTATGAAAACTTTGATTTTGCCAATAGTTATTTACATCGCTGAGGATAGTTTTGCTCTTGCCACGCAACCCTCCTAACTCAGAAAGATGCAGATATTGAATCTCAAAAGGTTTAAGAAGGATAGGGAGTTTATCTTGGTTGTATTGCGGATTGGTGCGCGATTTTGGAACGGTGCGTATATCAATGATTAATTTTATGGCATGAGTGTTCAATATTGAGCTAAATTCTGCAATCGTTCGTGTTGAGTGACCGACAGTATAGAAAGGTAAATTCATGCTTCCCTTTTTAATAATTTATTTTATACATAGTCAATTAATACCGCCCGAGGATGCGTTATATTTAGTATAACTTAAGAATGAGAGTTTGATGCTGCTCCACAGTGCTGGATTAATCTACTTTAAAGCCTGTAGGTTTCGCATTGATTTTTACAGGGATAAGATTATTCGTCAACTGTGCCACGGCTTTGTCTACACGTCGTTGTAACCTGATTTCCACCATAATGGTTTCATTTGGATGAAGGATTTTATTAATGTCAGCAAGCGAGGAATGAAAATCCAATGTTCGGTAGTACGCGAGTGCTTGAGCACTTATCCCTGGATGTGCCTGAATCCGGAACCCCAAATTTCCTTGCATTTTTGGTGTATTGATACCGGACTCCATGACATCGTAATCTAAGAAATAAGTTAATTTGCCGCGATTATGTTGGTTTTGCTGGCGGTCTACAAAGAAACCTGGGGGTAGGGCAAATTCGCTGTATTTAGGTCCGGCTGTTAGGTAAAGATCATAGTCTTCAAGATGATTACCACGGTCATCAATAAGACGAAATATAATCATCGAATAGCGATTTGTAATAAACTCGCGCTTATAAATTAATGTTTTTACATATTCTAAATGTTCATTTTCCTGGGTTTTTTTTGAAAGTTTGGTTAGATCGGTTGCTAAATTATCATAAGCGGCTTGAGTTTTTACTTGCAGGCAACGGAGAACCCATGTCGCAGCAGGATGTGATGCAGCATTATTCAAAGTAATACTGCGTATTATACCCATTCTTTTCCCTGAGTGCGCGCATCCTGGAAGAATGCCCAAGGCTATAGGTTTAGTTCGTGTCATTTTGGAGACAACCAAATTCTCGCCATTAGTACCCTCTTGGTGGAGTTTGAGTAGGCTGTAATTCATGTTTGCTGCAGTGACGCGTACCACCCCATCGGATCCCGCCTCTCCGGTATACGAATTGAGTGCATCATAAAGTTGGCGATCAATGGCTTGACCAGTTAGCACAAAGCAATATATACCATGAGCAGTACAATCGTAATCAAGCCAACTCTCATTAAGTTGCCAGCTTTGATCACTACCCAGCTCCAACCAATCGAGGATATGTTGTCCAGGTTCAATCCCCTCAAAAAAACTTTTAATCCGACTTAATCGGGATTTACCCAATTGTGCGAGGGCTGAGCCATGATTCGCTGGGGCAAGCATAATGAGATGACTTAAGGGGCATTGCGTGAGGTTATTCTTGTAGTAGAGATCCATCCATTTACGGACAATCGGCCCTCCTGTTGAGTGGGTGATACAAGCAAAACGCTCTCCTGTGCGCATTTTAGAGGCAATTGTATCGTGTACCGCGTGATTAAAAGCACGAGCAATATCATCAACGGTAACGGTATCGTCAAAGCTGATATAATGACCTAGATAAATATTTCCTACATGAATATTAAGGCTGCCCTCTTTGCTTTGCTTTTCAAGCCACTGAGGGAGTTCCCCAAAGGTATTGGTGTGTGTAACACTCCATCCATGAACAAAGATAACAATCATAACATCCCTATACTGATACAGACGAACAGGTATTTTTAAAAGAATCTGTGGGATGAAATTTTATAAGAATAACAAGTCAAATGATATACTCAGGCCAGATAATGGAAAAATTTGGTTGAACTTATTACTGGAGTTAAGTTAATTCTTACTCCAGGGATAATTATTTTACACCTAAATAAGAGGCATAATTATCAGTTTGCTCTTGTGCGCTATGGTCATGACAGCGACCAAAAAATTTTCCATGTTGCGTATTAGAGCAATCAAATTCAGGATCTTGTGGAGCAGTTTTATCAGACTGCATAGATGATTCATTATCCTCAATAGCTCCATCATTTTCATCGATTTTTTCCAATAACGGTTTTTCTGCTTCTGAGGGAGGAGTGTGTTTGTGTTTATGAAAAACAGCAGGCCAGGTAAATGCTATGGATACAAACACAAGAATAATTGGTGATAACACAGCCATGGTAATGGTTAACACAAGTTTCGCACCAATTGTTTCCCCTAAAGTTTCACCAATATGGATACCACTACGAATGCCACCGGCGACGGAGTAGGCAAGTGAGTCACCTGTTAAAGCAAATATTTTTAAGAGATTGATAATACTGTGTTTTAACCTTTGTCCTTGGGTCAGGGTCTCATCCGATGGTAAGCGAATTGCTGCCAGTTTTTCCTTTAGATCAACATAAGTTTTTGGATTAAAGACTTTGTATACTTGAGAAAAAGTATTGACTACCATTGTGGTCAAAGTGCAAATCACCGAGATAGTTCGAGCTAGAGAAGTGTTGGAGTTTGCACCCAAAGCAAAAAATAGTTTATTGACCCCTGATACAGCAGTAAACCAGGTTAATGTTGCATAGACGGATAAAAAAACGGTGCTTACGGCTCCTAGTAAAATGCATCGCAACAAACCATAAGATTTTTTGTAATCGTCAATAAAAAGATTTTTGAACTTTACATAATTCTCACGAATACCTACTGCTTGAAACGAATAAAAAGAGACTGCAGCAATCAACGATAAGCCAATAGTTACGACCAAGACCAAAGGATTAGAGACCAGTGCACCAGCCCCCAAAAAGGTGAGCAGTCCTACCAGACCCGCATAACCTGATATACCAGCTGAAATACAAGCCAGTAAAGTCACAATGCCAAAGAATAATTTCTGCCCATGCTCTAGAAGGGTCTTTTGTTGCAAATTTTCTACCAGAATTTTGGAAGTTTTTTGTTTTTTTGGTTGAAAGCCTGCACTATCCAGCATCGCTTGCCCGCGACTCAATAAACACACTATTCCGTTACATAAGGAAAGCACGATTGCAAGGCTTAAGCTTAAAATGAATGGTGCACCGAGCGTACTTAATAATCCGAGGCAAAATACCATGCAAAGCGCCATCGAGGTTACTACTTTGCCGATGACCAAAGGCACTCCCTTAATTAATCTGTTTTTATTTTGCGCATGAGTCCGGGTAAATTCCTGATCATTACTTGAGAGAGTAGCGATTTGTAAGATTTCTTGTTTCGATAATCTTTTTCCGCCGGACAAGATCTCTCCCCATTTGAAGGTGAGAAAGCTCCAAATATAATGAGAAAAGGGTCGTTTTAGTATATCTGTTATGCGCAGATCACCTTTTAAAATAGCCTGTTTAGTTTTTTGCGATTCTTCTTCGGTAAACTGATATTCTTTAAACGAAGCAATTATCCAATCCTTTTGCGTGCTCATTTTTCTTTTTAAAACCATTAAAACATCAGGTCGTTTGTAATTAGTCAATTCGTTCTCATCTTTTGTTAATAAATTAACGATCTCGTTCATACCAACAAATCCCTTTTTTCTGCAAATCACGTAGCTTATTTATAATTGCACAAAATTTCTATAAAATTTTTAAAAATTTACTGATTCAGAGGAGAAAACCATCATCATTTCAGTTAGAAAATTTGACATAACCTGCGAGTTACTTTTTAATCTTATTTTTTTATCATGATGTGGACATTCATGGCTCTGCTGAAATTGCTTAAACCGGCTCCTTATCTGCCTGAAATTCAAAATAAAAGCACTGTCGATCGGCAATATCGTTATTGGCGTATACGTACTTTTTATGCAATGTACGTCGGCTATGCTTTATTTTATTTCACACGCAAAAGTTTCACCTTTGCGATGCCAGCGCTGCAAAGTGGTTTGGGAATGACCAAAACTGAACTTGGAATGATTGCCAGCATTTTAAGTTTGAGTTATGGGATTAGTAAATTTTTAAGCGGGATTTTGGGAGATAAGTCTAATCCACGGTATTTAATGGCAATTGGACTTATTCTAACCGGAGTGGTGAATATTTTATTTGGGTTATCCTCAACTTGGTGGTTATTTGCAATTTTTTGGGGTTTGAATGGTTGGTTTCAAGGTTGGGGCTGGCCCGGTTGCACCAAGCTTTTGACTCATTGGTATTCTCAATCCGAACGCGGGCGTTGGTGGAGTATCTGGAATACATCACATAATGTTGGTGGTGCTTTAATTCCATTAATTGTTGCAGCGTGCGCACAGTATTTTGGCTGGCGATCAGCGATGTATGTACCTGGAATTATCTGCATTTTTGGAGGTTTTTTTCTAATTAATCGCTTAAGGGATACCCCCCAATCGCTTGGTCTGCCCCCAATTGAGCATTATCATCATGAATCTTCTGATTCCTCCAATTTGCAACAGGAAAAATCTGAGTTTTCAGTTAAAGAAATTCTTTGGAATTATGTACTCAGCAACCCTTATATATGGATTCTCTCAATTTCTTATTTATTCATTTACATTGTGCGCACAGCAATTAACGATTGGAGTATGTTGTACTTAACGGAGGTCAAAGAGTATTCCTTAATTACTGCCGGTAGTTGTGTCATCTGGTTTGAGGTGGGTGGTTTTTTTGGAAATCTGGTGGCTGGCTGGTTTTCGGATAAAGTGTTTCATGGCAAACGGAATCCGATCAATGTGCTCTTTACCGCAGGCGTGTTCGTTACTCTATTACTGTTTAACATCACAAAAGGATATATACCCTTCCTGGATTCTTTATTTCTTTTCTTCTTTGGTTTTTTTATATTTGGACCGCAGATGATGATTGGTATGGCTTGTGCGGAACTGTCCCATAAAAAAGCTGCAGCGACCGCAACTGGATTTGCGGGATTTTTTGCTTACTGTTTAGGTGCCGTCTTGGCAGGTGCTCCTCTAGGGGCAATCATTAAAAATTACGGTTGGGATAGCTTTTTCATGACCTTGTTTGTCTGTTGCCTCATCCCAGTGTTTCTAATGCTGCCTTTATGGCAGGTGAAATCAAACCCCAGATATCAAAAACCTGAATTCTCAGGCCAGTCCGAATTTGCATAATACAGTGTGATTTTAGATGCCAGGGGGCGATAGTCGTTAAGGTATTAGTAGCTCGACTATGCCCCACGCGCTTTCTTAGAGACGTGACAGACAATATGTCCGTATGTTTCAATGGTACTTAGAGATTTATGCAATTATTTTAATAATTTTAAGTTTATGCTAATAAGCAAATACCGAATAATGCGCGCAGAGTCACGTAAATATTGTGAGGCGCTCTATCATGTTTTTGCAGTTTACCCATCTTTGATTATTTATTTAAATCTTTATATTGAGAACTTATGGATAAGTTTGTTGATCGACAATATGCAGGCACTATTTTAGCGAAGTATCTTGCCAAGTACACGAAACAGGCGAATGCAATTGTATTAGCCCTGCCTCGTGGCGGAATTCCGGTGGCCTTTGAGATAGCGTTGGCTCTTTCAATTCCTTTGGATATTTTTACTGTTCGAAAATTAGGTGTTCCAGGACAGGAAGAGGTCGCTATGGGTGCTATTGCTTCAGGCGATATCATTATTTTTAATGAGATATTGATGAAACAATTGCATATGGACCCCGCAGTTGTCGATGGCGTTTTAAAAAAAGAACAAGTAGAGCTGCGCCGCCGTGAGTATTTGTACCGAGGCGATCGTCCTTTTCCTTCATTAGCAAATAAAACAGTGATTTTGGTTGATGATGGTATCGCCACAGGCGCGTCGATGCGTGCGGCTGTTGTAGCATTACGTAAACATAAACCATCTGCCATCATCGTTGCAGTTCCTGTCGCAGATTATGATGCTTACCAAAGAATTAAAAAAATGGTCGATAAAATGATTTGTCCCTTAATACCGAATAATTTCATTGCAGTAGGTGAATGGTATGACAATTTTTCTCAGGTATCGGATAGGGAGGCCATTGCATTTTTAGAGAGGTCGAATTTAAACGAGCAGGAGTAAGATAGTCATGATAAACGAATTGAATGAATTTTCTTTACATTCATTGAGTTATACTGATTAGAACCGGACTATTCTTTAAGGAAAAAAATGAAATACAAACGTATTTTAGTAGCTGTTGATGGCAGTGAGACCTCGGATTTGGCATTACAAGAAGCTATTGACCTGACCAAAGATCAGAAAGGCAGCTTGAGGATTATCCATGTTCTTGATGAAGCAATTGTTAAATATGCAGAAACCTATATAGACTATAAAACACTTTGGGCCCTCTATAAAAAAGAAGGACAGGATCTTATAGAGCGAATAAATAAACAGTTAACCCACGAAAATATTGATTTTTCAGTCGACTTGGTTGTGCTTAAAGTAAATAAAGGCCGACTTGCCGAAAAAATTGCTGCGGAAGCAAAAAAATGGCATGCCGATTTGCTAGTTATCGGTACCCATGGGCGGCAGGGAATTAGTCATTTCTTTTTAGGAAGCGTAGCCGAAAGAGTGCTGCGTTTAGCGTCTATGCCTGTACTTTTAATTCGAGGTCAGCAACAATAATTATTAGAGCGTCATTAAAAAAGATTAAGGAGGATTTATGAAAGCACTTGTTTACCAAGGTAGGGGGAACAAAGCCATTGAAGATCGTCCAAAACCAACAATTCAAAGTCAGACGGACGTTATTCTAAAGGTTAAGAAAACAACTATTTGCGGAACGGATCTCCATATTCTCAAAGGAGACGTCAGTACCTGTGCCCCAGGCAGAATACTTGGTCATGAAGGTATTGGTGTAGTTGAGAAAATTGGATCCAATGTAGAATCATTCTCTGTGGGTGACGAAGTACTGATCTCCTGTATTTCGGCATGTTCTCGATGTGAATACTGTCGACGGGCTATGTATTCTCATTGTAAAAATGGAGGATGGTGCCTTGGAAATACTATTGATGGGACTCAAGCAGAATATGTCCGTATTCCACATGCAGATACCAGTCTATATAAAATTCCTAATCTCACTGATGATGCGTTTGTAATGCTAAGTGATATTCTTCCTACTGGTTTCGAATGTGGTGTACTGAACGGAAAAATTCAGCCAGGGTCTACTGTTGCGATAGTTGGGGCAGGGCCCATTGGTCTAGCTGTATTGCTGACTGCTAAGCTGTATTCTCCTTCTTTAATTATCATGATTGACCAAGACGAGCATCGTTTGAATATCGCCAAACAGCTTGGTGCGCATTTTGTTTTGAATTCAGCGAATGAAAATATTACTAATAGAATAATGGAACTGACGCAATCTGGCGTAGATACGGCGATTGAGGCGGTGGGTATTCCTGAGACTTTTGTGATGTGTGAGAATATAGTCGCCCCTGGAGGGACGATTGCCAACGTTGGCGTTCATGGTGTCGAAGCGCCCCTTTATTTAGAACGATTATGGTCACAAAATATCACCATTACGACTCGCCTTGTCGATACCGTGACGACACCCATGCTTCTAAAAATGGTCGCTTCCCAAAAAATCAAGCCCAATATGCTCATAAGCCATCATTTCAACTTTGAAGATATTCTGGATGCATATGAAACATTTGCTGAGGCAAGTAAAACCCAAGCTATAAAAATGATCATTAACATGTAATAAATTAATAAAAAATATAAACATTTTTTGCAAATTTATAAATGTTTCTGCGCAAGCAAATGAGCAAATATTCCTTGTTTGGGTTTTCCGTTGTCATCAAGCTTGTGCAATTGACCCGGACGCTCTTTATATTCCAGAATAGACCAGCCACTATCTTGATAGAAATGATAAAGTTCCTCGGATTCGGGCAAATAAGTAAAACTTTGAGGATAATCATAGATTTCTGCTTTAATTGGAAAAACCAGATAATGCATCCCTGCAGTCGATGTTAAGGATTGTAGTTTTGTAAGTAAAAGGGGTACGCTGCCTGGATTTAAAAACTGCAGGGCGACTGTGGAATAGATAAAATCAAAGTTCTTGGTGTCTATGTTGAGCGGTTGATTTAGATCCTGAATTAGCGTCTCAATATTTGTGAGTCCTTCTTGTGTTGCGATATGATTAATCTGTTTAATCGCTTCCTCATTTTTATCTATACCCATAACTCTATGGCCTGTTAAAGCAAAAGTTAATGGATTTCTACCTGAGCCGCAGCCAACATCTAAAACCGACATTTTTTCTCGCTCTCTTAAGTAGTTTTGATGGATGGTCCACAGGTCTTGATGGATGGGGGCCAGGTGATATTTTTTCTCAAAATAACGATGCGGTTGGCAGCAAAACTGCAAAGTAGCTTTAAATTCAGCACTGGTGTCAATAAGCTTGTGCCATGATCCGGGTGGTATGATAAGCGTTGGAAGGTTGGGGTTTACTGTTTGTTGTGATAATTTCTCTCCATGCCCATTAAGGTAAGCAAACTCAATGGTGCCTTCATGAACAGTCAATTTTCCCCAGGTCCCCTCTTTAGTGCTGTGCTTATC
>JAFKHV010000100.1 GCA_017306715.1 Legionella sp.
CCAGAGCTTTTTTGTGAATTGCTCATTCATAAATCGATAGATGCATTTCATCAGGCAAAAATAATTCAGTCTGCTCAAAAGGATGTAATTTTTTTTGATCGATGCATTTTGGAAGGAATTAATTATTTTAAAAATTTAGGAATAGATAAGTACGATCATTTAATAGGTGAACTCAGATATTACCCAACAATTTTTATGGCCCCACCATGGAAAGAAATATATCATAATGATGAGGAGCGACAGCATTCCTTTGAAAGTGCATTGAATGAATATGAGCAGATTTCTAAATTTTATCCCAACTGTGGGTACCAAATCATAAAACTGCCAAAAGTAAACGTTAAAGAACGAGTGAAATTTATGATTTCTATCTTGGCAGGTTAATGATCTCGGCCGTAATCCTCAAAAACTTCCCTGTTGCATGGTTCTTCTCTATGAGTAGCAAACGGTTATCCTTGATAATAATTGAAACATAGGATCACCTTAGAAGTTGTCCGTAAACCATAAAAAACATAAATTGAGAATTTTTATACAGAGGTGCTTCAGCGATACACACGGCCATGGGGTATGATAATAATTCAGCATTTAGTTTATTTTAAAATCTCTTTTATTAAAATTAAAACAATGATAAAATGCATCAAAGTTTTCCGTGGAGAAGTGCATGACTTACCTATCATTATTGTTTTAGAACGACACTGGGATATTATCCCAAAGCAAGTTCTTTTATCCTCATTGCCTCAGTTAAAAGCGAAAGGGTACAATACCTTTTGTTTTGAAGATCCCCGGGATGTATCGAATCATATCGCCCGTGTCGAAGGGACCATTCAGTTTATTGAGCGGGAATTAGAAGAAACAAAACCCTTTCTAGAACAAAGAGGAATTGATGCCAGCAATCTGTGTTCTATGGACTATGAGCAGTTATGTCATTTGCTTCAAATGTATGTGAGTTCAAAACATTTTTCCGAAATGGCTTTATGGTTTCGAGAATTACCCGGCCACAAAGAAAAACTCAAACTGCTGAAAGCCTGTCTTAACCAGGAAATTGAGCTTCGAGGAGTGGACATAAATCAGTCCGACTATAAACAACTTCATTCTAAAGAAGCAAAGATGAATCTGGACTATAAAGTTCAAAAGATTCTAGAGATGGATGATGCACGCGTTGAATCCTTTCGCCAGGATATAATTTCTTTGCAAAATCAAAATAAAGGCGTCATCTTCCTCGTGGGGCAATTTCATTTTGAAAAATTATTGAGCGTATTTGCACAAGAGTGTTATCAAAAGGAAATTCTATTTATTCAACCGCACGCGCCTTATTACTTAGCGGCTTCTCATAACGATGTAGAGCTTACGGACAATGTGCAAAATTTTACTCTTTTGACCGCATCGATTACCGAAAACACCGAAATGACGGAGTTTGGGAATCGATTGAATGCGCAGCTTGATGAGATGATTGCGGCGTTTTATACCTCATCCGAGGTTCAAGAGCACGCAGTTCTGTTGGAAGCGAATGGGCACCCGGGGTTTACAAGCTATCGACGAGGAAGCTTTTTTGTCGACTGCATCACGTCCTGTGATTCGGATGCTCAGGCTGAAGAACGCGTTGCTGAGCTGAAAAAATCAAATATTTCCAGTTTTAGAATGTTTCATGAAGGGAAACCCGCTGTGTGCATTCCTGCTGTAAATGATAATGGGAAATTTACTCTAAAAAATGAGTAGGGTGACTTGATGAAAAGCGAAGCTGGGTATGCTACTGTACCTCGCCTGCGCTTTTTATGTGCTTGATACGCTTTGCCAGTTTATCAGTATTTTGTTCCGTTTATCCACTGCAGCCTAATACTGTAGTATGTTCAGAAGTTCAAAATTCAAAGCACTCATTCCTATGCGTCAGACTCGGGGCCAAGTGCCTCTGGTGGCCGCAGTTGGCGGCGCGTGAAGACTATGAGAATCTTTACACCAGACAATGGCGGCAGGATGCGTAAACGTGCGCCGATGTCTTTAGATAATTGAGCAGGCGAGACACACTAGGATTTGTTGTGAAACGCTGGACATTTTTCATCCTCAGAGTAACGTTACCTGCTTGCGTATTAATGCAGAATACAAAATCGCAAGACGGTCATAATGCGCTAATTCAAACGCACAGGTTCCCGTGTTCTGAGTAGGTCGCGGTGCGTTCCGAGGAGACAGTTCTCCATGAACCACGAAAAGCTGTTTCTTGTAGGGCTCAATCATTAAGGTTGCATTTCTTAAACGAGCAATCATCTTGCTCTTGCGTCTCGCTTCTGCGGCACGAATCAAAATGCGCGTGAGTATTCGTGCGCATCGTTCCTCGGGCATGAGCGCCTCGTCGCAAGCCGTCTTTTTTTCCTCGCGCCACCATTGTTCAAAGGAATATTTTCCATGCTTTCGTTCGTGGTGCTTTAACAGGTGGTAACCGATTTGAATCAACGTTCTCATCGTCGGCTGCTCTACGTGATGGTGTACGACACGACAGTGCGCAGAAAACACGAGCCAGGCCTGATTTAACATTTCCGAGGTGATGCGCTCCTTCCGATATTCGAAAACCGTGTGGTGGGTGAGCGCATGAAATAATTCCCGAAGCACGGCGAGGGCATCTTGAATTTTAAACGGCCCATTGCGGAATTGGGAATCCGGGCGTTCTGAGTATTCGCTGAAATCGTCCTGGTAAAAAATCAAGGCGTGTCGGTCTGATTGCAACAGTACATTATAGGGTGGTGACCATTTCTTGATTTCATCGGATTCCAGTAACGCCGCTTCTAAAGGCGTATCGCAGACGCAGGTTTCAATGGACCATACTTGCGTGAGCATTTCTAAAATACGACGGTCGCGATTCTTCTGACCACGAAAATAAGAATTTACCCGCGCATGGAGCGAGGTGGCTTTCCCGATATATAAAACGGTACCATCCTGGGTCAACATGCGGTAAATCCCCGGTTTTTGCGGGAGGCTCAGTCGCGCCAAGCGCTCAATGTTGTAGGCTAATCGTCTTGATTTGGGTTCTGGCTTGGTCGCAAGCCAAGTCGCAAGTTGGGTGAAAAGGGTAATCTTTTCAGCAAGCAAGAGGGGTAGAAGCTTTTGCCATACAAAAGCGGTCATGGAGAGATGAGTATCGAGTTTGTTAGTGGCACTACTCGACCATTGAAAATGCCCCGCGACCGCGTTTAAATTGTGGCTGGGTAAATGGGGTAGTAAGCGTTTGGCAATTTTTTGGGAGCAGAGGAGGGTGAAATTAAGCGAGCTGTGTCCGTGTTCTAAATAAAACTGCGTTAAAAATCGATGTTCAAATTGCGCATAATGTGCAATTACCACAGGCTCTTCTCCGAGCTCCTGTAGCACGTCTTGCAAGCGCTGAAATACCCGCGCTGGCTCAACACTTTGGGCTAAATCGGTATCGGAAATTCGCAGTAGTTTTTTTATCTTGGTCGGAATGCGGGCCTCATCCCGTTTTAGAGTCCATTGTTCACGGGCAATACGCTGCGGCAATGCAAACTCCATCACACACCAGCCCAGTTGCAATAAATGACCGGTACTGGGGTGCATTCCTGTCGTTTGGCAATCCAGAATCAGGATTTTTTTATGGCGCAGTTCACTCATGAGCGACTTCCCTATGCGCTGACTCCGAGGGGCTGGGTAGTAGGTCTATGGATTGCCAGAAGGCGCGCACGTCCTTGAGAAGGGCCGAGGAAACCAGTTCCTGGGGCGTGTCTACAAACCACTCCTTCGGCATGCATCGACTGTAGGCGGAGTGCAGAAACCGATTATCCATAAGGACAATTAAGCCTTTATCGGTCTCACTGCGAATCACTCTTCCGGCGGATTGAATGGCTTTCGCCATCGCAGGATAAGTGTAGGCGTATTCTTGACCTTGCTGATAATGCGTCGCGTAATAGCGCTTTCTTTGTTCCCGTTCCCAACTAAAGGAGGGTAGGGGTGGGCCAACGATAAAGGCCCCAATGGCCAATTCACCGACATAATCCACGCCCTCTGCAAAGAGCCCTCCTTGTACCGCAAAAAATAAATGGGGTTTATTTTTTTGATGAAGCTGCGTTAAAAGCGCGTGTGTGTCCGCTGCAGTCATACGCCGCTCTTGGCGAATGAGCGTAAATTCAGGCAAACACGGCATGTGCGCGTGAATGTGTTCTAAAAATTCAAAACTGGGGAAGAAGACAAAATAGTTACCCGGCTTTACTGCAGACAGTCGGGTAATGACCTCAATAATTTTTCGTTGGTTCGCGTGGCGGTCACGGTATTTAGTCGATACTTGCGGAATAATGAGGAGTTTACGATTTTGCGGTAAAAAGGGGGAAGAAAACTCCGCGGTGTGTACGGGATAATTTTTAAGCCCCATGAGTTGACGATAATAAGTAAAGGGTTTTAGCGTGGCTGAGAAACCAATAATGTGCTCAAACGGTCGATAGTGCTCTTCAAGCAGCGTCGATGCATCACAACAGCTGATGTTCAAAGAAGCCGCTTGCGGATCAAAGGAAACAAAAAAAGCATCACCACCTTCACGCGCACATTCTAAGGCTGCCGTAAAATCGGACCAATAATTGCAGAGCATCATTATAGGATCGTCGGATTCAATGGCTCCATCTAAGGTGAGATAGTCTGTCAGTAATTGCTGAAGTTGTTCTTCTTGACGCCTAAATGATTCGATGGGTACTTCAACCCTATGGGGTTGGTGAGCATGGGTCACGGCGCAGCGATCAATCAGATTCATGCACTGATGAATGTTTTTTGCCAGCTTTTTTTGGAAGGCCTTGGGATAGCGCTTCTGCGACTCAAGGTAGCGTTCAAAAAAAGCCACGGCGAGTGACGGTGAAACATAATCCATGCCGCGACTGGGTAAATTATGCGCCTCATCCATCACTAAATTGGGTTTTTCGTGTTCTCCCAATTTCATGGTGAGCAGTGGACTGGGTGTGTTGGCTGCGGAAAAAACATAATTGTAGTCGCCAATCACGACCTCCGCATCCGCAATGCTCTCCATCTGTAAGGCGTACGGGCATACACGGTAAGTGGTTGCGAGCTCTTTAAAGATTTGGGCATCCAGATTTTGCTGTTCTTGAATGATTTTTAAGAGGTGATGGGTGGTGATTTTGGTATAGTGATGATCTGCAAATTCGCAGTGCTTGCGCGTACACACGGGCTCGTTTTTCATGCACAGCTTCTTTTTGGAGGTGAGGACTAAGGAGGTGCAGGAAGCCCCTTTGGCTTGCAACAGCTGCACCGCATGCAGTGCCACCTGATGTTGGCTGTTTTTCGGGGTGACGTAAATCAGTTTTTGTCCGCGACTTAAAGCTTCTTTTAAGGCCGGGTATAGGACGGCACTCGTCTTCCCTAGACCTGTAGGTGCTTGAATCAGCAGGGGCTGTTTTCGCTTCATGGACGCTTCGATTGTTTCCATGAGCTCTTGTTGTTGCGGTCGCGGCGCGGCAAATGGAAATTGCAGTTGACCGCTGTATTGCTTGCGCCGTTCACTGCGATTATTGGAATCCTCGATTTCGCCTACCAGCGCCTCAAGGCGTCGGTTTAACCAGGTTTCAAAAGCGTCTCGGTTAAAGTTTAAAGCCAATGGAAACGTTTTTTTATTGCGCAAGGAAAGAATCAGTAAGTTTAAGTGAGGTACGCTCTGAGTTTTTAGCCAATGAATATAGCCGTAAACCTGCAACTGCAGCCAGTAGGGGTGTGTGAAGTAGTTGTCTGCAAGCGTATCGATTAATTTTTGCGGCTCAAATGCGGTTTTTATTTCTTCAATACGGACCCACTCATCCTGATACACCCCATCCATGCGCCCGGAGAGTTTAAAGCCCGTGTCTTTGAAGGTCAGTTGGTGGGCAATCGGAACTTCCGGCGTGTACCCTTTGTTTCCTTTCAATTGTCGCAATTGATAGTTTTGATGCGCTTTCATCGCGAGTTTAGAGGTCAGCTGAAACCCTGAATACGTATCGATGCTGCCCACACGCGGGGTGGGTTGGGCGAAATCAGTAACAGAAAGGTTGTATGTTTTCATGACGACCCTCATAACGGCGGTGTTGGATGACGATTCAATGAACCTGAGTGCTGTCGGATGATACCACAAGCCTGTACGCAATGGCGGCTTTATGTGCATGAACAGAGAGATGGTAGGGGCGTTTTTGATTCGTGCTTGGGCACAGCGACTCCTTAACTGTTCCTGGTTTAAGCTGGGCTTCCTGTCCCTAAGCAACTGCGCCAAACATGAAAATTATAGAGGAGCATGAGTAAACCACCTAGGAAATTTTACCTACAAGCGTTTGAGAAATTTCTTATTTTGCATTCATGAGCGGCTGTTGGTAATAAATAATCCATGATAAATTTTATTAAATCGTCTTAATAAAAACATTAAAATTGGCCACTGTTGGTAAATGGAATACACTGAGCTTCAAAAAGACGCATGGAATGTCCCAACCTAGGCAAACCCAAGCTCACAATTCCTATCCAATATCACTATCAAATAATTATTCATTTATTAAGGATGTAAGATGTCACGTCGATTTTTATTTGCTCTTAGCTGTATTGTTTTAACCTCTCCCGTCTATGCGAAATATCCATCCTTCGTGGGGGATGTGGTTGGTCGCGATTTGATTGGTGCCGGACCGGTAGGTCATGTGGGTATCGCAAGTGCCTCTTATTATAAAATGAGACCGACCATTGTTCTGGAGGCAATGAATACCATGCCCCATATACAACAAAATACGATTGAAGATTTTAAATCCCGCTCGAAGTACTGGGGAAGCAAAGGCGGTTTACTGTCACCCCAGTCCATTGAATCCTATACCGTTGCCAATCGAGTGGTACGACAATATTTTGCTTGTCCTGAATATACGTTAACCTGGCGTTGGAAGGAGGGAATGATACGGGATGATACCTTCCCCATTTCATGCGCCATTTTTCGATGCGACACTTTAGTCAACTATGCCTATGCTTTTGAAGAGGGGTACAGCTTGCCCACTTATAATACGGTCTGGACTACTCCTCTTGCCGTATGGAATTATCTCCCTGTTGAATCCGATTTATTTGCACCCAGTAAATCGAATCAACAAGTATCTATGGGGCTAATCAGCAATAAAAGCGGTCTGGATACATTAACAGCTCAAACTGTTCTAACCCTAAGTGGAGATGAGTTCTACGAAATACTCCAACAGGCTTCACCACTATCTCAGCAACAAATAAAAAATGTTTGGATCTTAATTACTGAACATGACGTTAGCGATTCCCTTAAAAACATCTTTTATGACTATATGGCCTTTGATGCACCGGATTATTTGACCCATGAAATTATTCTGCAGGCGAAAAAAGAACGAGGAGAGCTGCGACATAAATTACTCGTCGCCCTGCAATTGTCAATGCCAATTGAAAATTGATCCTTTTGCCGATCGAAAATTGATCCCCTCGGCGTAAAATTTATGGTGTTATTTCATTTCCTCCTTTTTCAATAACGCCTGCTTTTAATTTATCTTTCAATCGATAACTATCACCTTTACATTGGA
>JAFKHV010000101.1 GCA_017306715.1 Legionella sp.
ATGGCTTTCCAATTTTTAGCTCCTGGCGCATTCAGTGAATCCACTTGTATTTGCAGCGCTTTGATGAGTGTATTTTTGAAAGCAAAATGTTGCTCTATTACTGTTTTAGCCTTCAGCTTATAAGTCACTCCCTCTGTTTTGACTTTATTATATTGAGAAAGCAACTGTGCGAATACTTTTTTACCTTCTTTGTTTTGAGGAATGCAATCAAGCATTATCGTCCACATATGCTTATCGAGCGCCCAAAGTGTATATTCAAAGCCACTAATAAAGTGGAACGTACGGTTCGAGCAATCCGTCACTTGATCCCTTTGAACTATTAAATGAAAGTCCTTCTGTAAGAACCCTTTAACCTTATCATGCTCTCCCCGCACTACATGGTGTAAAAAATTTTGTAATGGTTTACGCTGTTCTAATAAAGGATTAAAAAAAGTCCTATATCTCGTTGATGTGGTGGACAGTCTTATTAAATCGGGGGTGGCTAAATGAGTTGCTGTTTCAACCCCCATTTCTTTCGGTAATTGATTAAGAAATTCAAATTTCTGTTGCATTTTTTCACCATATGACTGTGAAGTTAACTTTTGGAAAGAATTATACTCGAATGAATTGAAAAATAATAGGCTAATGTGATTATAAAATAATCATTAAGGGGTTTTTTCTTCTTCATTGACATCATCCGGCTGTAAGGGTAGGTGCGGTTCCAGCAACAATATAAAGTAAAAGATTTTTAATTTTGTCGGAACTGGTTATAATGGCCGCCAAATAAAGTGATATATTAATGGTATTGAATTGGTCGTCGTAAACCGTGTTTTGTTTTTTTGTTTTATATTACTGGGCGCATGTATGAAGTCTCAAGGGGATGAGCCAGAAACACATCGTAAAGCTAATCTACAACGAGCGGCTGCGATAAATGTGCAATTAGGACTTGAGTATTTACGCCAGGGTAATTATCCACGGGCCAAGGCCAAATTGCTAGCAGCGCAGCAACAAGATGATAAATCCCCCGACACGTCTTCTGCTTTGGCTTATTATTTCGAGCAAACTAAAGAATTAAAAAAAGCGCAAACGTTTTATCTTAAAGCACTTCATCTTGGTGGAAGCGGCGGCGCACAGCTTAATAATTATGGGGCGTTTTTATGCCGGCAAGGCCAATTCGACCGAGCTCAACAGTATTTTCGTAAAGCAATTGCTGATGTAAATTATATAAATACGGCCAGTGCTTGGGAAAATGCAGGATTATGTGCGTTATCTGCTTCTCAGCCAGCTCAAGCCAAGATATACTTCACACATGCTTTGCAACAAGATGCTCAGCGCTCAGTCTCATTGTATCATCTAATGTCAGATGCCCTGGCCCATAATGATTTCACCACGGCGGGCTCTCTGATGTACAAGCATACCAAACTAATTGCACAACATGAGACGCTTAAACTTCTGGCAGAACGAATTAAAAGCCAAGAAAATAGCTCAAAAAAGAATTTATTATCAGCAACTGGCGTTAATCCCGATTAAAAGTGGAGTAAAAAAATGAATACAACAACCACATTTGAAGAAAATAATGTACCTGTTTCTTTTAATCCAGGAGCGCAGTTAGCTTCGATTCGGGAACAAAAAGGTTATTCTGTAGAATATGTAGCCAATAAATTACATCTTCGCTCTCAAGTAATCGAGCTTATTGAGAAAAGTCAATTTGAATCATTACCGGGTGCTGTCTTTGTGAAAGGTTATTTACGCGCTTATGCAAAATTACTGGATGTATCTCCAGAGCCCTATCTGGAAACATTTAATGAGCATTATGTTACAGAAAAAAAGCCCGAGCGTGCTTTATGGCAGCAAACTAAAAAAGAAACGAATAAAGCAGAACATGTGATCCGATGGTTTACTGTTTTATTTGCCTTAGGGGTCCTCTCTGCTGTAGGCGTTTGGTGGCAAAAGAATCAAGACAATCAAAATACCTTATTCTCACAAAAAGCAAACTCTGTGGATTTATCCTTGAATCAGGAGAGCGAGAATACAACTGAAATAAAATTAACCGATATATCTAAGATGCAATCATTGCTGAATCCAAAGCCTGAAATGTCGACCTTGGAGAAGACGGGTGGCTAATAAGATACAAGCAGTGCGGGGGATGAATGACATCCTACCGGAGAATACTGGAATCTGGCGAGCTCTTGAACAGATATTTACCTCCTGCTTATTTGCTTATGGATACAAGGAAATAAGGTTTCCGCTGGTTGAAAGTACCCAATTATTTAAGCGTACAATCGGTGAAGTTACCGACATTGTCGAAAAAGAAATGTATACATTTGCTGACTTAAATGGCGACAGCTTAACCTTGAGGCCAGAGGGTACCGCAAGTTGTGTCAGAGCATGTTTGGAACATGGATTATTACATAATCAACAGCAAAAATTATGGTACATGGGCCCCATGTTTCGTCATGAGCGCCCCCAAAAAGGGCGCTATCGCCAATTTACCCAGCTTGGGGTTGAGGCATTTGGAATGCGCGGTGCAGGAATTGAGCTCGAATTAATTTCTTTGTGCCGTACATTTTGGCAAAAATTAGGTTTTCTTAATCATGTCAGATTAGAAATCAATACCTTGGGTGAGGCTTGTGAGCGGCTGCACTATAAAAATCTCTTAGTTGAGTATTTAAGTGATCACAAAAATATTCTCGACGAAGATAGCCAACGTAGATTGACACGTAATCCTTTGCGTATTCTGGACAGTAAAAACCCTGAAATGCGTACCTTAATAGATAAAGCTCCTCGACTATTGGAGGTTCTAGGCGAACAAAGCCAGCTTCATTTTACGGAACTGACTTCAGGATTAGACGCTTTAGGCATTAAATATACCATTAATCCTTCCCTGGTCCGGGGTCTTGATTATTACGGTCATACGGTGTTTGAGTGGGTAACCGATAAACTGGGTAGTCAGGCAACCATTTGTGCTGGTGGTCGTTATGACGGACTTGTGGAACAGTTAGGAGGACAAACAACTCCTGCAGTGGGTTTTGCCTTGGGAATGGAGCGAATTCTTTTACTACAAGATACGTTAAATTTGTCGCTTGAACCAGTCATGCAAAGTGGGGTTTTTATTATCCCCAGTACTAATGCGGGGATAATCTATGGTCTAGAGATTGCTGAACAATTACGTCATGCATTTCCTGGTGATGTGGTTGAGGTGAATACAGCGGGTGGTGGTTTTAAAAGCCAATTTAAGAAAGCAGATAAAAGCGGTGCTCGCTGGGCAGTAATTATTGGTGAAGATGAAATAGCGCAAAACAAATTGAGTTTAAAGGATTTGCGGCAGGAAAGGGAACAGATAATTTTGGAGCGTAATGAGTTAATCTATTTTTTACAGCATTCAAAATAATTAAACAGTTGATAAATTCGAAATCGCATAGAGTGGGAGAACATAATGTCTGTTTATATGACAGAAGAGGAACAACTGGAATCCATTAAAAAATGGTGGAAGCGTTATGGAAATATGGTAACCCTTGCTTTATCCATAGTTTTGTTTGTAATTGCTGGTTACCGTTATTACGGTTGGTATCAAGAAAAAAAGTCACAAGAAGCTTCGGTTGCTTACGAACATATGATGATTTCCTTTTCTAATAAAGACATCAAAAGTGTTAAGTCTTATGCCAATGAATTGATTAAAAATTATAAGCATACGGTTTATGCCGACGCGGCGCATTTAGCTTTAGCTAAAGTTTATGTGAATAAAGACAAACTACAACAAGCACGAGCTGAACTTCAAGAAGTTAAGAAACAAACAAAACTCTCTGTATTTAAAGACATTGCATCTTTAAGAGTCGCACGAATCTATGCAGCAGAGAAAGCATATCAAGAAGCGCTGACGGAACTAAGCACGATAACCGATGCCACCTACAAACCGGTAGTGAACGAGCTAAAAGGCGATATTTACAAGGCGATGGGTAAATATGAAGAGGCATCGAGTTCTTATAAGCAGGCGATTGAGGAAGTTAAAAATAACGGTATGGGCAACTTGTTTCTCGAGATGAAAAGTAATGAGTTGGCTCAACAAACATCGATTAAAAGCTCACACACAATTCAGGTACAGACTGGTTAATGACTTTCTATAACTAAAAGATTAATCATTGCTCAAAATTAGTTTGTGCAAGTTTTTAAGTATTTAACAAATATTCTAATAGAATTTTTGTCTATGAGGTAATTCATGAGAAAAAAGTTATTTATTTTAGCGTTGTGTGTCATCGCACAAGGTTGTTCTAAAATTGATGATTATATGTTAGGGAAAGATAATACCCCTCAGCCTAAGGCATTAACGGACATTCAATCAAAGGTACAACTAAGCTCAATATGGTCGGTGGGCGTCGGTAAATCTCAAAAAAGTAATGAATATCTACGTTTAAAGCCTGTGCTTAGCCATGGAGTTATCTATACTGCTAATGCATCAGGACAGGTGAGTGCTGTCAAAGCACGCACCGGAGAAATTATCTGGAATACTCAGCTAAAGCATGGCTTGGTTAGTGGCCCCACATTAAGTAATGGATACTTGGCATTGGGTACTAATAATTCGTCACTTGTTGTTTTAGATCAGGGTACTGGTAAGCAAATATGGCATCGTAAAGTTTCTGGAGAAATCTTATCTCCTCCAGTTCTTGCTGGAAATAAACTAATCATCAAGACCATTGATGGTAAAGTCTATGCGTTTAACAAAACGGATGGTAAAGAAATATGGGTTAGTGAGCATGGTTCTCCTGGATTGATGTTAAAAGCGAGCTCAGCCCCTGTCGTTCATGGAAATATGGTTCTCGTTGGTTTCTCAGATGGTAAAATGGATGCACTGGATCTTGCTAATGGCAGATTAATTTGGCAGCGCAGTATTGCTTATGCGCAAGGCGCAAGTGATGTTGAACGTTTGGTTGATATTGATTCAGATCCGATAACTTCTGGCAATATCGTCTACTTGGCTAGTTATCAGGGTTACATCGGTGCTATGGCGCTTGAAGATGGGCAGTTTATTTGGCGAATGCCAGGTTCTGTTTACAAAAATATGCTACTTAATGGAAATAATTTATTTATAAGTGATACTCATGACGTGTTATGGTCTATAAATAAACAAAGTGGACAGGTGAATTGGAAGAGAAAAAATCTAAAAGCACGCGGTCTAACCGAGCCTGTGCTTATTGGCGGCAATTTGATTGTTGGTGACAAAACAGGTTACCTTCATGTGATCGATCAGCAAAATGGAGAGATGCTAGGACGATACAAGGCATCGGGTGGTATAAGTACTCCTCCGATAGCTTCGGGAAACAAATTATATATTTTAACAGACAACGGAATGCTTAATGAGTTGAAGGTAAATTAATCCTATGATTCCTGTAATCGCATTAGTAGGGCGGCCCAACGTTGGTAAATCTACTTTATTTAACCGCTTGACAAAAACTCAAGATGCACTCGTTGCAGATTTTCCAGGGTTAACTCGAGACCGTCAATATGGTGAAGCGAGACATCATGATAAACCATTTATCGTGGTCGATACCGGTGGCATAGGGGTCGATGATGTTGCTGTTGATAGCCTAATGTCTAAACAATCACAAATTGCTTTGCACGAAGCCGATGCCGTATTGTTTCTGGTTGACGGTCGTTCGGGATTAACGGGAATTGACCAGGAAATTGCTGGTGCGCTACGTAAACTAAATAAAGAAGTTTTTTTGGTTGTTAATAAAACGGAAGGGCTAGATGACGATTTGGTTTGCGCAGATTTTCAATCCCTAGGTATCACTGAAATACATTCAATCTCCGCCTCTCATGGTAGCGGTATTTACTCACTATTAGATAGTATATTAGCGCCTTTTGCGCCTAATAAAGAAGAGGCGGTTGAAACGGAAACAATCAAAATCGCTTTTGCGGGTCGCCCAAATGTAGGTAAATCGACTTTAATTAATCGAATTTTAGGCGAAGAGCGCGTAGTTGTTTATGATATGCCAGGTACAACACGGGATAGCATTGCAATCCCATTTTCTCGTGATGAGCAACATTACACCTTAATCGATACCGCAGGTGTGCGTCGGCGTGCTCGTATTGATGAGAAAATAGAGAAGTTTTCAGTGATAAAAACCTTACAGGCGATTAAAGAAGCGCATGTCTGTTTATTATTAATCGATGGTAACGAAGGTATTACTGATCAAGATATGAATTTACTTGGTTTTATCATTGAATCGGGTAAAGCTTTGGTTATTGCCGTGAATAAATGGGACGGATTAACTGAAGATCATAAAGAGCACATTAAAAATGAACTTTCGCGTCGCTTACATTTTGCTAACTTTGCAAAAATTCGCTTTATCTCGGCATTGCATGGAAGTGGGGTAGGGACTCTATTTAAAGATATAAACGAAGCTTATCAGTCAGCAATACAATCTTTTGCAACCCCAAGATTAACTCGTTTGCTCGAGGATATAAGTCAAAAACATCCGCCTCCATGTATTCAAGGCCGACGAATAAAATTGCGCTACGCTCATCTCGGTGGCCATAATCCTCCAATTATTGTCATTCATGGTAATCAACTTGCTGATCTTCCTGAGAGTTACAAACGGTACTTGAATAATGAATTTACCCGTCATCTCGGATTGGTGGGCACCCCATTAAAATTGGAGTTTAAAGGCGGACATAACCCCTTTGCAGATAAAAAGAATAAATTATCACAACGTCAGGTCAATAAGAAAAAACGCTTGATGAGTTGGATAAAAAAGAAAAAAGCGAAAGCAAAAAAATGACAAAAGATTGAGCTTTTTATTCCACCTTGATTTAGCTTCATCTCACGCTTAGTCCATTTATTGAAGGACGATTTTGCATAATTAGTTTAGCTAGCATAAATCGCCTTATTTTTGAGAGAAGTTTTTCAGTATAGGTTTACCTATGTGCTGGAAATTCCTCGTACAACTCGGAATGACGGAGTATGGTGAGGATTGCTCATACGTCTTTAAATATCTACCCCGTTCATCGAGCTTTGGGCGAGGGATCTCCTTGTTGTGGCATGGTGCCTTGCATGAGGGCGCAAGTCCTCGCAAAATCTCATGGATGTATCCTGCTCGGCTTCGTTCACTTAAGAGTGCTATGCGCTGGACATCCCTCACTTCGTTCGGGATGACGGAGTGCTGAGGATTGCTCGTACGTCTTTAAATGATTTATCCCACGTCATCCCGAGACTTAGCGAGAGATCTTCTTATTGGGTCATGATGTCTCGCATAAGTTGGGTATCATTTTTTATCTCAGTCTTTGCATATCTTTAGCAAAAAAACAATTGCTACAGCAGTAATTGCTGCACCAATAACAAATGCCAAAATCTATGACAGAAATACCTTTTCTCTAATATTTTGTCAGAGTAATACTATTAAACTCTTAAAGTTAAAACATCACAGGGAGCGTGATTTACCGTAGCATGGGCGGTGCTTCCGAGTAAGGAGGTTAATCCAGTCGTAGAATGACTACCAACAATGATCAGCTCGCAGTTAAGTTCTTTAGCACGCCGAAAAATAT
>JAFKHV010000120.1 GCA_017306715.1 Legionella sp.
CATCCAAGTTTTGTCATGTCCAATTCATTTACTAATCAGGTTTTAGCACAAATCGAATTATTCCAAAATAATGCGCAATATTCCTGTGATGTTTATGTTTTACCTAAACTACTCGATGAAAAAGTAGCCCGCTTGCATCTGGAGCGTATAGGCGCCAAGCTTACGCAGATGACTGATGAACAAGCAGCTTATCTTAATGTACCCGTAACAGGGCCTTATAAGCCGGAACATTATCGATACTAGAGTTATTTAATGCGCGGTATAAAGGTATTCTTATCGGTCGTTGCGAACTACGTGAAGCGCTCTAGGGCGGACTTTAATTAAGCATAATGCGAGATTCTTCACGAAGTTTGCAATTTGATAATCCCCACAAATATGTTAGCAAGTACTGTTGTTACTGAGTAAATAAGCTTATTTTTTAATAAAGAACATATGTAAAAAAGGGCAATTTGTTTGTTTGCAGAATTCTCAGTTGGAGGAGGTATTCGACGGTTTAATTAAAGATGGTACCACTAAGAGGAGATCCCTCACTTTGTTCGGGATGACGTGCAGGGGGTCTAAGAGCTTGCTACTGAATTTACCCCATGCTTTTCAATCCTGAGCCTTCAATTTTATCCATCATTCCAAAAACCTACGTCATCCCGAACAAAGTGAGGGATCTCCTGCAATCGGCATGTACTAAATTCCTGCGAGATCATTTAACTTGATTAGGAACCTTCGTATCAAAATTGTTCTCTCGAGTTGAGATCCCTCGTAGACTTGATGACGGAGGATTGGGATATGGTAATATTGAGTCCTTCAATCCACGTCATCCAGAGCGAAGCGAAGGATCCCCTGCAACGGCTCAAACCTAATCAGCATGAAAAATTCTGCAAAGTTATCTCCAGCACTGACTAAATCTAATGAGTATGAGAAATGCAGCAAAATTATTAAAGTTTGATTGTTACCCAAGATATGAAATCTATAACCCTTTCTTTGCCTGATTCATATTGTGATACGCGCCGAGTTATAGCATACTAAATCGCTTATCTATGGAGAGATTTATATGTTTTCAAAATGGGGATTATTCAGTTTAGGTATACTCTTATCATCATCAACTTTTGCAGAGCCGCCCAGTTCAGAATCAATT
>JAFKHV010000121.1 GCA_017306715.1 Legionella sp.
TGCTGTTCGCTAAATACCGTAATTTCTTGGAGGCTGCTCTGTTTTAGTAGCGAGGATTTGCCCTGAGCCTGCTTGCCGGTGACGATAACAAAAGATAATTGATTGCTTTGAGGCTTTAATTGAGCGAGTATTTTTTTAATACTATCACATAATGCACGTAGTGAATTATCCATCAGTTATCCAATAGGGCAAGTTGGGAATGACTATACATCAAGCTTTTTGCTTTATTCTCCAGAAAAACCTGACTGGTGAAAAAAGCAACAACGATTAGAGTCGCAGCAGCAGAGAGTGCCAGAAAAACGTTCTTGTAATTTTTAGAGGAAGCGACTGGAATGCTATTATCACGAAACAAGCGATGCGGTTTATTATAACGGTCTCTTTGAATAATTTGATAAAGTTCTTCGATATGATTATCCAATTGCTGGCGGCCATCGGCTTTCATATGGTACTGGCCCTCATAACCGGCAATGAGTAAAAAATAAATTAATTCAATAAGATCAAGATATTGATTCGGCCGTTCTTTAATGTAGTCCACAATTTCAAAAAAGCGTGTCTGGGGAGCGGCGCCGTCTTCAGTAAGTGGGGTGAATGCTTTGAATTCCACTTCCCGCTGATAGACACGTAAGTAATTTTTACCGATTAACTCATCGAGCGTTGCAGCCATGACATAATGAGCGATACTAATCAGTGCCTCCGGATGTTTTGCTGCTGCGAGCTTACTTAAGAAAGCATAAATTTCATGCTCCATATTCGTTCGTATCTGTTCAATTGCAGGCAATGAACTGCTAAGACACAATCGTTCCAACAGCGACAAAAGAGGGCCTGCAGCCGCAACCAATGAATTAGTCGATACCGGCGCAATAAAGAGCTTGGAGCGATAATAACCCTGAGGGATGGATAATAATCCTGAATTTATGCCGTGGTTGGTGACAAGTGAGGGGATGAAATTCTCATCTGTCATGGTTGCGCTCCTAAATCTGTGGTGCAATACCCTTTGCTACACATCAAATTAAAACAGAGATAATACGGTTATAAGTGCCTAACTGCAAGTACGTGATCCATCTTGCACACCCTTCCTATTAAAATGGATGTTT
>JAFKHV010000008.1 GCA_017306715.1 Legionella sp.
GTTTCTTGAGAAAGGGCGTCAAATATTTTTAGTGAGTTTTTTATATCCATACTTCTAGAATAGTAGAAATATTTAATTTAGTCAATCTGCCATTTAAAGTCTGTCATTTAAAGTTTAAATTTTCCTGCCAAATAAAGATAAAACTTACACCTTCGAGCTCGACTCTATCTTTCTCAAGACGCCTGCCAGAATTTCAGCCCTCATGATGATAATGACCCTTTGCCTCATGGTATACAACTTTGCTCAAGCACACCTTAGGCGTTGTTTAGAAGAACATCATGAGACATTACCCAATCAACTTGGAAAACCAGTCAAAAATCCAACCATGACTTGGATTGCTGAACTGATGCACGTCATTGCTGTAGTGACCATTACTGCTAATAATCAAAAACATCGTATCGTGACTAATCTAAGGCCTGTTCATCAACAAATTATTGCTTATTTTGGGCGTTACGCCCTAGATATCTATGGAATTTCAAATACTGAATCGACGCTCGCGACTAAGTTCACCCAGCGACCCCCTAATTATCAAAAACTTAATTCTAAAAAACTGATTAATTAGGTGCGAAATGTACGGTCAAATAGAGTACAAAAATATTTTTTGCCCACTATTTAACCGGTTTTTGTCTTTACTATTTAGGAGAGAGTTGGTACAGACGAGAGGAGGTAATCTAAATATATTTATTCATGTATAGCCTGTTGCCAAATCAACTGAAATTTTGGGTATTCTTGAACTTAAAATTCGATTAGATCTTTTGCCCTGTTGATTGCTGCGATCGCTCATTAATTGATAAATTAATAGCTACTTAAATTAGCTATACTTAACAATATGAAATAATTTTCGATTATTAAATAAATATGAACACTACGTTCTACCAAATAGAAAATGAAAAGCTTATAAACTTTATGGAAGGGTTTTCGGCAGCTATAAAGTTAAAAAACAGAGCTGCTGAGAATGGCTTTTTTATAGAATATGTATGCTTGTCAACATCTATAATTGATGCTCTTTTAAGAATTGGTTTAGTGTTTCAATATTTATTGAAACAGGAAAAAAATTCTTTTCCATCAAAATATATCTTTCAAGATGAAAAAGCTAAAACTCTCTCTGAAAAAGCTATTTATATTGCTGCGAAAGAAAAAGGTATTATCTCAGAGAGTATCCACAATAGCCTTCTTGGGCTTTATATAAAACGCAATCAGGTTGTTCATAGGTATATTATAAGCCGTATTACAACAAATGATGTATTAATGATAGCTAGTGAATATGATTCCTTGATTGATCAAATTAGTAATCAAGTTAAAAAGCTTGAATTAGAGCATATTCAGAAGGATACAGGTTTCTGTCACCTAGTGAGTGGCCCTGAAGGGGAGATGCTTGAATATATTAATGAGTCTATTGAAAAAATGGCTAATAAAAAGCACGCAAATCATAAAATTGCTGGCAAGCAATGAAGGTAACTTGATCTGTTGAAAAGTTAAGCAAAAATAACAATTTGTTTTATTTTACAAATAAATGATCTCCAATATTTGAAAAAAACACTATTTTATCCATTTAGTTATAGTATACTTTCACTAAATGGTCATTTTAGTGTGTTATTCATGAAAATATCTACAAGTGAGTTAATTTCAGTTGTCTCTCAGTTTAATCCATGGTGGAGAGGGGAGTCTATACAAGATTTGCCTACTTGGCATCGTGCAGCATATCAGGAACTCGAATCTTGGTTAATTAACCCACCTGCACCTAGAGCAATTTTCTTATCTGGGGCTAGACAAATAGGAAAAACAACGCTTTTATTACAAGCGATTGATAGACTTTTGAAAAACGGAGTGAAACCAGGAAATATTTTGTATGTCACATTTGATCATCCATTAATTAAAATGTCTGATATAGATACGGTTTTAGAAGCATGGAGAGAGAGAGAGCCCAAAACAGATGATTTAGAATATATCTTTATTGATGAGGCACAGTTCATGCGGAGTTGGGGTACTTGGATTAAACATCAAGTAGATTTCTCTAAAAGTCGGAGGATTTTTTTTACAGGCTCCGCAACACCAATTATAGAAGCCGATCAAGAGTCAGGAGTAGGGCGATGGTATACCATTCGCCTAACTACACTCTCATTTTATGAGTACTTACAATTAAAAAAAATTGAATTGCCACCGCTGCCCATACTTAAATCATTACGTGAATTATTCGAATGGCCACAACAAGAGTTTTATCGAGTTCAGGAACTAGCCGTTCACTATGTTGGACATTTTCATGAATATCTATTAAGAGGTGGTTTCCCACAAACTGCTCAGGTTGAGAGCATAACTCAAGCTCAGCGCCTTTTAAGAGAGGATATAATTGATAAAGTATTGAAAAGAGATATGACGGCACTTTTTGGCGTGCGTCGTATTTTAGAGCTGGAACAAACTTTTCTTTATTTATGTATGCACGATGGTGGATTGCTCGATATGGCCGATCTATGCAGCAATCTTGAAGTAAAGAGACCAACAATACAAAATTATATACACTTATTGGAAGCTACAAATCTGATTTATCGTTTACCACCATTTGGTTACGGTAAAGATATTTTGAGAGCTAAATACAAAATTTATTTAGCAGATGCGGCCATTGCACCAGCGGTATTACTAAAAGGTAAAAGTATCCTTAATGATCCAGAGTCCTTAGGTGTGGCCACAGAAACAGCGGTATTTAAACATCTATTTGCCCGATATTATTCACAAAATGTTCGATTTAGCTACTGGAGAGGTAATAAAGATCATGAAGTGGATCTTGTTGCACAAATTGGAGATCAAATTATTCCTTTTGAAGTCAAGTATCGCTCACAACATACAAATGCCAAAGCGTTAAAAGGATTGCTAGAGCTATGTCAAAAAAAGGATATTGCGCATGGATATGTTGTAACAAAATCTTTGGATGACTTCGGTGTTATGAAAAATCTACCAGATATTAAAACAAAAATTATGCATATACCCGCACCATTACTGTGTTACTGGATGGGGGAATCAGAATTAAGACAAACTTATGGCTTCTAGAAGCAATCCTATTTTTTATGTGTATGTCTATGGTGAATATCTGGGTAATGTTGGTGTGAATGAGTCAATTCTTCATGCTGATGAGGATGTGAGTGGGGTTCTTTACCATCCCAAGCAAAGTCATGGGTATGTTGATGGTGTTCATCATGACAATGCGAATGGCTATGAAATAAAGATTCGTGAGTATGAATATGGCCATGACTCTCAGTTAAATGTATCCAAACTCCTATGCTCATTAAAGTAGCGGCCATCCAAAATAATCCCGATGTAGGTTCATGAAAAAACAGTATAGCAATACCAGCACCCATAAAGGGTGCTGTGGAAAAATAAGCTCCTGTTCGTGCTGTTCCAAGTCCCCTTAAAGCAAGAACAAATAAGACAAGACTGATGCCATAACCAAAAAAGCCTAATAGCATGGAATAGCTAATATTAGCCCATACGGGAATTGTTAATCCTATAAAGAATGCCAGACTAATGTTTACTACTCCAGCCACAATCCCTTTGCTACCTGCAATAAATAACGCATCAGCAGATGATATTTTGCGGGTAAGATTGTTATCCATCGCCCAACATAAACATGCGCCTGTAATGCTTAACGTACCTAACCAATTTTGTGGGGATGTTTGTCTTGGCCAAGATAATATAGCGCCACCTGCTACGATGAGAGCCATGCCCCAAATAATACGGCGATCCGTGCTTTCCTTAAAGAAAACCCATGCCAGAACTGCCGTGAATACCGCTTCTAGATTAAGAAGAAGCGAAGATGCAGCCGCACTTGTATGAGCAAGCCCAATCATTAATAAGGTTGGGGCAATCACACCACCAAATCCAATAGCTGCCAATAACCACGGCCATTCATTTCTTAATAAGCCCGCACCATTCCAACCTCTATCTCTAATTAGGCGCAAGAAACCTAGTCCCAGCCCACTTCCTAAATAAAGAAAACCCGCGAGGAATAAAGGAGGAATATCACCAGTTAATTGCTTGGCAAATGGGGTACTGCCTCCAAATAGGAGAGCAGCTCCAAGAGCCGCTAGTGTAGCTGAGGAAAAATGAGGCTTAAGCATAGTGAACCAACTTATTAATGATATAAGAATAGTACCTTAGTTTAGAGGAGGTTTTAATTTATTGTGAACCTCTCTTCATGGGCTCCGTTTTTTTGAAAATCTCCTTTAGAGTTAAATATCATGTATCGTTCTGGCTTGTTATTTAGCTAGTTCATAATAATCTTTATATGCTAAAGCTATCTATAAGGGATTTGACAATATACCCACCCAGGGTATATACCTATAGAGGTATATAGGAGAACTGTTATGTCCAAGCACCCAGAACATCATAATGAGTTATCCCGACTTAATCGAGTTACAGGCCAACTTGAAGGTATTAAGCGGATGATAGAAGAACAGCGCTATTGTGTCGATATTTTATCGCAGTTGCGTGCTGTTCGTAATGCAGTAAAAACCATTGAGCTTGGTGTACTTGAACGTCATGTTTTAAATTGCCTGAATGAAGTGGCGTGTCATGGCAGTCAGGATTCTCGCCAAGAAAAAATGGATGAGATTATGGCTTTGCTTAAAAAATACGATTGAGATACTTGATGAATACACAAAAACATAATAAACACGAAGAGAAAGGACATGATTGTTGTGCGCATCAGCATCAACATACGCCTTTTCCCTCTGTTGAAGCGACAGCAGAAAATACAATTTATACCTGCCCCATGCATCCGCAAATCCGTCAAGGCAAACCAGGAACTTGTCCCCTTTGTGGCATGGCACTTGAGCTTGAACGCGTGAGTATAACAGAGCAAAAAAATCCCGAATATCAAAATATGTTTTGGCGTTTTATCATCGCTTTAATCGCAAGCTTCCCGGTCGTCTTCTTGGCGATGGGTGAGCCTTGGTTGAGTCTATCTATACCCATGTCTTTATCGTTATGGACTCAAGCAATTTTGGCAAGCTTCGTGGTTTGGGGCTGTGGCTGGCCATTCTTTGTGCGAGGATGGCAATCACTGTGGTCACATCATTTGAATATGTTTACTCTGGTCGCTTTGGGTACAGGCGTTTCTTGGGGATACAGTTTAGCTGTAGTAGTTTTCCCCCATTGGCTTCCCTTACCTATACAAGGGGACGGGATGATTCCGGTCTATTTTGAAGCCGCAGCGGTCATTACAACCCTAGTACTTTTAGGGCAAGTGTTGGAATTAAAAGCACGCGAACGCACAGGGGATGCCATTCGTGCGTTACTTCATTTAAATCCAACTGATGCTCACCGATTAAATAACGAAGACCAAGAGGAGGATATTACTCTTGATGCAGTGCAAATAGGCGATAGGCTTCTTGTTCGGCCCGGTGAAAAAATTCCCGTTGATGGGGAGGTGATTAGCGGTCAAAGTGACGTCGATGAGTCCATGTTAACCGGTGAGCCCATGCCTGTGTCAAAAGAGGTTAGGAGTCATGTCATTGGAGGGACACTCAACCAACAAGGAAGTCTCATTATAAAGGCTGCCTATGTCGGCAAAGACACGTTACTTGCTCGTATCATTACACAAGTTAGCGAATCCCAACGCAGTCAAGCTCCCATACAGCGCTTGGCAGATGCAGTTTCATCTTGGTTTGTACCGCTAGTTTTAGGAATTGCTGTGTGTTCGTTTTTTGCCTGGCTTTTACTAGGCCCGGCACCTTCCTTCAGTTATGGCTTAATCGCTGCCATTTCCGTATTAATTATTGCATGTCCTTGTGCCCTAGGGCTTGCAACACCGATGTCAATAATGGTTGGGATTGGTGAAGGCGCGCGACGCGGTATCTTAATTAAAAATGCAGCCTCTTTGGAGCGATTGCAAGCTGTCGATACATTGGTTGTGGACAAAACAGGAACGTTGACCCAAGGTCATCCGGCATTGAATCTAATTATCTCAAGTGATAATTGGCAAGAAAATGAACTTTTGAGTCTTGCGGCATCCATTGAGCGTCATAGCGAACATCCATTAGCTAAGGCGCTACGTGATGAGGCGCAAAAACACCAAATTACGCTTAAGGAGGCTACTGATTTTGTTGCCATCAGAGGCAAAGGGGCTCAGGCACTCATCAACGGGGCAAGTGTTGCCATTGGCAATGCTCAGTGGTTAGGAGTGCCTTCCGATGCGATCCCTAATGCGGCGTTAAAAGCACAAGAAGAAGGTGCCACCTTGATTTATTTGACAGTTAATAAACAGTTGGCCGGGGTCTTTGTGGTGGCCGATCGAATTAAAGAATCCAGTCAGCATGCGGTTACCACCTTAATTAAAAAGGGCATTAAAGTCATCATGCTCACCGGTGATAACGCCATGACTGCCAAAGCAGTAGCCAGGCACGTAGGCATTCAGGATGTGATTGCTGAGGTATTGCCCGATGGTAAAAGCGATGTAATTCGGAGGCTGCAAGAAGAAGGGTGTACGGTTGCCATGGTGGGTGATGGTGTAAATGATGCGATTGCACTAGCCCAAGCTGACATTGGTATTGCGATGGGAACTGGAAGTGATGTGGCCATTGAGAGTGCGGGGATTACCTTATTGTCAGGTGATTTAAGTAAGCTTTTAGAAGCTTATGAGTTATCAGTGCACACGGTAAAAAATATTCATCAAAACCTCTTTTTTGCTTTTATTTATAATGCGCTAGGTGTACCTATTGCCGCAGGGGTTCTTTACCCACTCACAGGTTTATTACTTAATCCGATGATGGCTGGTGCTGCCATGGCATTAAGTTCCGTATCGGTGATTGCTAATGCATTGCGTTTGCGTCAGAAGCTGACATGATAGAAAAAAGTATTGAAGACTAATTTTAGGGACAGAGTACACATGATGAATCGGAGCTCAGGTTTAAAGTGTTTTGTGATTGGTGCTATTGCTTTGTTAGCTATGGAGGTGCATGCCAAGCCTGTTTTGAGTCTTAAAGAGCTCACGCGCTTAGCCATTCAAAATAACAAGGATTTAAAGGCTGCGCGTTTGGCTATTGCAATCTCCAAAGCACGCCTTGTCCAGGCGGGATTGTGGTCTAATCCAAGTTTAAGTCTGAATAATAACGACGACAGGGTGTTCAATAACGAAGGCGAGTATTCGCGCAGTATCACTTTTAATCAAGCCTTTCCTATTTCAGGGCGCATTGCCAAACAAAAAACGGTCGCACGTATTGATATTCTTCGAGCTCAGGCGGAGGTGGACGAGGCTACACGTCAACTGAGTGCCAAAGTAGCTAATGCCTATTATGTAGTAGTCATTGCAGAACATCGCATGAAGCAATTGAATTATTTACAAGGTATAAACCAGGAGCTGGTGCGCGTCATTCATAATCGTTACCATGCTGCTGAAATTTCTAAATTGGATGATAATTCGGCACGCATCGAATACGCACGCATTATACAAGAAAAGCAACTGTTAAAAAGCCAGCTGATTAGTCAATATGCCCTTTTAAATCAACTAATAGGGCAACCACCCAATACACCATTACCAATCGAAAAAACCATTAAAGTAGCAAGAAATATTCCTTTGTTAGCGGGATTAATCAATCATGCGATGAGTAATCGCCCTGACAGAATGGGCTTGGTACTTACTGAACAACGCGCACTGGCCGATAGACGTTTGGCTCAAGTGGAACGATTCGCCGATTGGAATGTTGGTGTTGGGGTGCAGCAAGATAGAATTGTTGTTGAAGGAGGGCTGCCGCAACCAGCCGACCGTACCTTAGGCGTTTCATTATCAATACCTCTGCCATTATTGAATCGTAATCAAGGGCGTATTATGGAGACAGCTACTGCCGGTGCTCAGGCGATGATGTCAATTGAGGCTTTGAATCTTGTCATTGAAACCGAAGTCACGAGTAATTACGGCCAGCTTAATGCACTTAAAACCAGTGTAGTGCAAACGCAAGGCACCTCCCTTCGTCTTGGACTTGAGAACGTAAAACTTGCGCGTGAAGCGTATCAAAATGGGCAAGTCTCTTTTTTGAATGTCTTACAGGTTCAGCGACAACAAAATGATGTACAGATGGCTTACTTAACCACTGTGGGACAATACTTTCAATCGTATGTTGCCTTATGTACTGCCATTGGCGCATCGGATTCAGCCGGGCTTTGCTCGTACCTACCTCTAACCAAGGAAGTGACCAAATGATTCAGGGACATCATAGTACTCGCCAAAAAGTGCGGTTTATTTTTTTAACAAGCATTCTTTTCTATTCGTCATGGCTGATAGCCCATGGGGATGAAATTGAAGTTAATACCTCAGGTCCCGCAGCATCGGTTACATTAACCCCGGAACAAACCAAGATGCTAAGCATTGAGGTGTCTGAAGCCACCCCACGCCCCATGGCCGAATTGTTGCCATTAAATGGACAGATTCAACTGCTGCCTAATGCCCAAGCGGATGTTAGTGTGCGTATTAGTGGTGCTGTGACTGATATCGTGACGAGCCTTGGAGATAGCGTCACAAAAGGTCAAACATTGGCAACGGTACAATCGCGTTTAGTTGGCGATCCTCCGCCTAGTGTCGCTGTAAAAGCGCCTATTTCCGGTGTTATTGATGCGCGCAATGTCAATTTAGGCCAAGCAGTAGAACCTAATACCGTTTTGTTTCATATCAGTAATCGCGAGCAATTATTAGTCATTGCTCAGGTATATGAAGAAGATTTGGGCGAGGTTAAAGTGGGGCAAGACGTTAACGTGCACGTTTTAAGTTATCCCAAACGGATTTTTCCAGGAAAAATAACGCTTATAGAACCTAATTTAGATCCATTAACGCGCACGGTCAATGTGCAAATCAGTCTTGATAATAAAGAAGGATTATTAAAGCCTGGGATGTTTGTACGTGCCAACGTGGTCTTGCACTTTAACCAGGCAGCGTTGACGGTACCTAATAACGCCATACTGGAGGTTGATAATGCCACTTTTGTGTTCGTAAAAAATGGCGCGAATTATGACCGAACGGAGGTCAAACTCGGGGCGCGTGATGATATGAATACTGAGATTAAAGAAGGTTTGGTTCCTGGCGATGAGGTAGTTACCCAGGGAAATCGAGAACTATACACCTTATCTCTAAGTGGTGGGGGCACTAAAAAGCCCGGTGATAAGGAGCCTCATTAAATGTTTACTCGCTTAATTGCCTGGTCGTTGCATAATCGCCTTTTGATTTTAGCCTTAACACTGGTTCTTTGTTTTTTTGGCGGTTACACCTTAAAACAAATGCCCGCCGATGTGTTTCCTGAATTTGCTCCACCACAGGTAGTGGTTCAAACAGAAGCACCAGGTATGGCAACGCAAGATGTCGAAACGCTCATTACCTATCCTTTGGAGAGTGCTATTAATGGCACTCCAGGGGTGGCCAGCGTACGTTCAAAAACTTCCGTGGGCTTATCTACAATTACGGTAGTCTTTGATGATAGAACTGATATCTACCGTAATCGACAACTCGTTAATGAACGTATTCAACAAGTGAGCAACAGACTCCCACCCGGGGTTAATCCCCCTGTGATGCTTCCTGTGACCTCAGCCGTTGGCTGGCTTGTCAAATATGCCTTAATTAGTGATACGGCAAGTCCTGAAACATTACGCACGATTTCAGATTGGACTATCAGGCCTCGGATTTTGGCTTTAGGTGGAGTCGCATCAGTCGTGTCTATTGGTGGGGAGGTAAAACAATACCAGGTGCGATTGATTCCTGAACGCATGCTGGCTTACGGTATTACCATTGAAGAGGTTCGCCAAGCCTTAACTACCGCCAACCAAAATGTGCCGGGTGCTTTTGTTAACCAGGCCGGTAGCGAACTTGTGGTTGGAACCATTGGACGAATCCAATCGTTAGAGGATATTCAAAAAACTGCCATTACGGTGCGAAAAGGAGTCCCTATCACCATCAATAACGTGGCCATCGTCACCTTTGGTGGTGAAATTAAACGCGGGGACGGTGCTTATAATGGAAAACCCGCGGTAATTGGCACGATTTCTAAAGCCTATGGTGCTGATACGGTGACAACAACTACCAAGGTAGAGCAGGCTTTAAACAACATAAACCATACACTGCCTGCGGGTGTTGCATTAAAAACCGAAGTCTTTCGCCAAGCTAATTTTATTGAGTCGGCTATTCATAATTTAACTAGGGCTCTTTTAGAGGGTGCCATTATTGTTATTGCCGTACTGTTTGTCTTTTTAATGAATTGGCGTGCTTCATTTATTACTTTTATTTCCATGCCCGTATCCTTTATTATTGGGATATTGGTATTACATTATTTTGGTATTGGAATTAATTCCATGACCTTAGGTGGGATGGCTATTGCCATTGGTGAGGTGGTGGATGATGGCATCATCACTGTGGAGAATGTGGTGCATCGTCTAAGAGTTAATAGTCAAGAAGCTCATCCTTTACCTGCCATTGAAGTCGTCTTTGACGCCGTGCTTGAGATTCGAGGCTCGGTTATTTACGCCACCATCATTATTAGCCTCGTTTTTTTACCTATTTTCTTTCTATCAGGAATTGCTGAGCGCATTTTTAGTCCTTTAGCCATTGCTTATATTGCTTCTGTATTGGGCTCGCTTTTGGTGTCCATTACCGTGGTTCCTGCGCTGTGTTATCTCTTATTGGTTAGGGGGAAAGAGAAAATGGAGGATTCCGAGGTGAGTTTGCATGCTTTATCGCAGCGCGAACGTCACTATCATGTTGGGCAAACAACTCAGCATGAGGGAGAGTCTGAAACACGCTTTGTTGTGTGGTTGAAAAGACATTTTTTAACTGTATTACATTGGTCTTTGGCACATCTTAAAGCAGTGGTTGCGATGTCACTGGCGGCTTTTTTATTTGCGCTTGCCTTGCTTCCTTTTTTTGGCACTTCGTTTTTACCTGAGTTTCATGAGGGAAATTTCATTGTAGCTATGAGTACCTTGCCAGGTACTTCCTTAGATGAGTCAATGCGCTTAGGACAACAAGTACAAAAAACGTTAATGAGCTATCCGCAAGTTATCTCGATTTCTCAACGCGCAGGACGAAGTGAATTGGATGAAGATGCGCTACCGCCGAATGTCAGTGAGTTTGACGTACGTCTTGATTTTGGTAAAGACAAGTCTATGCCGCCTGATGAACTATTACGCCGCATTCGTGGGGATTTAGCTAATATTCCCGGGACTGTATTTAATGTCGGGCAATTTATTGCCCATCGCATGGATGAGGTATTATCTGGGGTTCGTGCGCAAGTGGCAGTGAAGTTATTTGGTGATAATTTATCAAAGTTAAATGAACTGGGACAATCTTTAGAAACCGTCTTAAAATCTGTTCCAGGTGTGGTCGATGTCAATAAAGAGCAACAGATTAACGTCCCGCAATTAATTATTAAAATTGACCGTGAAAAAGCAGCACGATACGGTGTGAATGTGGGGCAAATTTCAGAAGATGTCCAGGTACTTTTAAATGGGGTTAGTGTATCAAGTGTGTTAGAGGGTCAGCGTACCTTTGATTTATATCTTCGCATGGATAAACCAGGTCGTGACAGCATTAAAGCCATTCAAAACATGCTTATAGATGCACATGGGCAGGCGGAGGGAAGTTTAAGTCAAATTCCATTACGTGCAGTAGCTGAAATTAAAGTAGAACCCCAACCTTTTGCGATTAATCGGGAAAATGTACAACGGTTATTAGTGATTGGCTTTAACGTTCAGGGTCGTGATTTAGGCAGTGTAATTGCCGATGTAGAGCAAGAGGTTCAAGAAAAAATTAAATTGCCCGCAGGGTACTTTATTCAGTACGGAGGCCAATTTGAAAGCCAGCAACAGGCATCAAAAGTAATGTTTACTTTTGGTGCTTTGGTTATTTTTATTATGTTGGTGTTGCTGCATAAAGCCTTCGGCACATTTAGAGAGGCTTTATTGGTGATGTTTAATTTACCTTTGGCGTTAATCGGTGGGGTCATTTCGCTCTTTATCGCCAGTGGTGAAATGAGTGTGGCGGCCATGATTGGCTTTATCACTTTGTTTGGGATTGCCGCACGAAATGGGATTATTTTAGTGAGCCATTACAATCAATTGCGTTTGCAGGGTAAAACGCTAGAGCAAGTAGTAATTGATGGCACCTTAGACCGATTAGTGCCTGTGTTGATGACAGCTGCCACCGCGGCACTAGGTCTTTTTCCACTACTTTGGGGATCGCCTGCTGGAAAGGAGTTAGAGCGCCCTTTAGCCCAGGTATTGTTAGGCGGCTTATTAACTTCAACTGTACTCAATATGTTTGTAGTCCCGACAGTCTATAATGCCATTGAAAAATGGCGAGAAAAACGAAACTATTTAAAGGATACTCAATCAGGAGAAACATCATGAAACAACTGCAATACAATAGAAAATCGGCATGGATTAGTTTGATAATGAGTCTTTTTATTTGGACGATATCCTTAGGGCTTTTTGCCAATACCACTGAAACCACTAAAGCAGCTATTCCATCTACCACCCCTGCTATTTGGAAAGCTATTGATGAACAGAGTGCATCGATTAATCAGGCATTAAAGGAAAATCAATTAACATCGATTCATGAGCATGCATTTGCCATCCGAGATTTAGTGAATGCACTACCAGCTTTAAGTAAGGACTTATCAGGTGAGCAAAAAACAACATTGCAAAATAATTTAGGTTATGTCGCGCAGTTAGCCACTCGCATGGATAAAACGGGTGATGCAAACGATAAAGAGGGCACACAAGCCAATTGGGATAAATTGCAAAAGATATTGGCTCAATTACGTGTACTCTATCCGACTCCGCAGTCAACTTAAGGCTTACTTTATGAAGTTATTTAATTGTTTTCAAGGAATACTATTCAGTACTGTGGTTTTAGGACAGGCTCTTGCAAACCAAGAGTCTATACCTCATAAAACGAACGAACCTACCGTATTACTGATTAAAAAATTCCAAACCGAAGTGGATGGTAAGTCAACAGAGCTGTTTCGTGTTGAGCAACCTGATGGGACCTGGGGGTATCATGGAGTAAAGGGTCAAATATTTGATGCTATTGTAAAAAATCAAACGGATAAGCCTACCGTATTACATTGGCACGGGCTTATTGTCCCTAATGATCAAGATGGGGTGCCTTACGTGACTCAAGCACCTATTCCTCCTGGTGGAGAATATCATTATCACTTCTTGCTCCAGCAATCCGGGACTTATTGGATGCATTCGCACCATGATTTACAGGTTCAACAATTTTTATCAGCACCTCTAATTATCTCTGATCCTAAAGACAAAATGAGTGATAAAGAAGTTACCTTATTCATCGGTGATTTTAGTTATAAAAAACCAGAAGTTATTTTAAGCGAGTTAAAGAAAGGGCAAATGACCCACATGCATCATGGCAGCGGGACGGCTTCTATGTCTACGGATTCCGCAAATGCTGATTTAAATGACGTCAGTTACGATGCGTTTTTAACCAATTATAAAACTTTAAAAAATCCAGAAATCGTACCTATTCATCCAGGAGATAAAATTCGATTACGTTTTATTGCTGGATCTGCGATGTCTAATTTTTTCATCAATACGGGCATCTTAAAGGGGGAAGCGATTGCTCTCGATGGTCAACCGATTAAGCCTGTACAATCCAATCAATTTCAACTGGCGGTTGGACAGCGCCTTGATGTTCTAGTGACTATTCCCCAAGGTGAAACAGCGTATCCCATTCTTGCTCAGGGAGAAGGGACTGACATGCAAACCGGTTTAATACTGGCAACGCCCAAAGCGATTATTCCTAACCTTAGTGAAAAAAATTCAAGTAGAGCTGGGGCTTTAAATTATGACCAAGAAATTAATTTTAAGGCATTAAATCCTATGCCAGTTCAATCCCCAGGCCAAACTCTAATGGTTAATCTAGAGGGCGATATGATGCGCTATGTATGGACCATTAATAACCAAAAATGGCCTGAAATCAAACCGCTAATTGTTCAAAATAATAAGCGTGTGGAACTTGTCTTTAACAATAAAACAACAATGGCTCATCCCATGCATTTGCATGGCCATGTCTTTGAAGTGACTGAGATTGATGGCAAAAAGATAAGTAATGGCTTAATGCACGATACGGTCTTGGTGTTGCCGAAATCAACAGTGAAAGTTCAATTCGATACCGATAATCCGGGAAATTGGATGATGCACTGCCATATGCTATATCACCAAGAGACAGGAATGATGACGATTATGAATTATCAGGGTATTAAAATGCCAGACTTAACAATGCATCATTAATCAAAAAAGGTTTGAGTAATTGTTATGAAGAAAAATCTGTTTATCCGTGGGGAGAATTTATGAGCTGTGAATGTCAGCAAGCTACGACTGTTACAGACAAAAAAGTTTTAATAATTGCGTTAATACTCAATTTTATTATGTTTGTTATAGGTTTAATTGCTGGAATTATAGCTCAGTCTACTGGGCTCATCGCCGACTCTTTAGATATGCTTACTGATGCCTCTGCGTACTCGATAGCCCTTCTAGCAATAGGTCGAAGTGTGCGTTTCAAAGAAAATAGTGCTTTAGTAAGTGGCGGATTTGTATTTATTCTTGGCATCGGGGTATTAATTGATGTTGGTCGAAGGGCTTTTTTGGGTAGTGCTCCAGAGAGTGTTATTATAATAACTATTGCCTGTATTTCTCTCTTGGTAAATAGTGTGGTTTTATATTTACTGCGTCGATTCAGAAAAGGAGAGATCCACTTGCATGCAACCTGGATTTTTACTCGTGCAGATGTTATTGCCAATCTCGGTGTCATTTTATCTGGAGGATTGATAATATTCACCAAGTCTCGTTATCCGGATCTAATCGTCGGTTGTGCTATTGCCTTGTATATAATAAAAGAAGCTTTTGAAATCTTTGGTGTGTATCGAACATCGCAACCAATTTCCAATAAATCAAATTAATGTGATTTTCTGTACCAGATAATCACTGTTCCAAACATGCTGTCCTCGGATGTACATGATTTTAAATACTGGGGTAAAGAAACCTGATAATAAATAATGAATCACATACACGCAATTAACTGCGCTAAAAAAACAAAAACATCAATAAAAGACAAATAAAAAAGAGATCAGAGTACTAATCGCCATCATACCTAACTAGAAGTTCTACCACACACCACGCAGTATAAATTGCTTAAGTACAAAACAATAACTTATTGATATATATGAATTTTATTATAAATAGTGCTGTTTTTGTTTTTCTAATTTTAAATTTATCCTTTTTTAAAGGAATAACTCTTGTTTACAGTAGTAAACAGGATTCAATGCAAAACACCCTGATATCATTGGTCAATTACGTTTCGTGTAAACAAGAATTAAATTTGTTTACAATAGAAAACATATTGTTTACATTAGTATACTGAGAAAACAATGGTAAACACATTTATAGTAAATTAAGTAATCATATAGGATAAATAATGACAGTGGTTTCAACCCGATTATCACCGAAAGAATTGGATTACCTCACAAGAATTGCCTCTGAAAACAAGATGCGTAAAGGAGGATCTGATGAATTATCATTAGGGAAAGCTTTGAATGAATTGGTTCGCTGGTGTCATTTAAATCGTATCGACATTAATTCTAATCACAATGCCGTAAACGATGATATTAAAAAAATGATAGAACAAATCCATGTGGCAATTCCTCATCTAATGTATCTTACTCGATTACAAACCGTTTTATTAAGTGATGGTATTCCAGAAGAAAAAATTACGCGTAGTCGAGCGCAAACGTTAGATTACATCAACAAAACATGTGGTGATTTACAAAATATAAATTACGATTTGGTTCGATTTTCAATGAATGATATTGGTCTGAAAACACTTCCTGTTAACAAAGATAAGACACTATGGAAATTACCCTAGACATGGGAAAAATACAGCAAGTAAGATTAATACAATTGCCAAAAATGATGGTGTTAAATTTGACATAACTGTATGAAAATTGGCTATGCTCGTATTTCAACGAAAGATCAATCGTTAAATATGCAAATTGAAGATCTGAAAAAAGCAGGTTGTGTGCAAATTCATGAAGAAATCGCAAGTGGTGCAAAAACTGCGCGACCTATTCTTGATGAGATTATGCGTAATTTACGTGAAGGGGACACCTTGGTAATTTGGAAACTCTACAGAAATTTAGCACACCTTATTCAATTAACTACAAAATTAGTTGAAAGAAAAGTGGGTTGATAAGCTTGAACGATCCAATTGATACCACAACACCACAAGGGAGGTTGGTTTTTGGTATCTTTGCCTCCCTTGCCGAGTTTGAACGCGAATTAATTCGTGAGCGTACGCAAGCAGGATTAAATTCTGCGCGAGCTCGTGGTCGAAAAGGTGGGCGGCCTAAAGGCATGTCAAAATTAGCGATAGAAAAAGCTGTTATTGCCGAGGCACTCTATAAAGATGGACTATTCCTGTACAAAAAATTGTAGAACAATTAGGTATTTCAAAAACCACTTTATATCTATATCTCAAGTATCGCAATGTAAAAATTGGAAATTATAAAAATAATTAAACAATCTATCTAGCTGAGTTAACTATGACAATTATTATAAGAACAATGCAGTCTTCTGATTGGAATGAAGTTAAAAATATTTATTTAGAAGGCATAATCACTCAAAATGCAGCTTTTCAAACAGATGCCCCAGCGTGGCAGGAGTGGAATAAAACGCATTTAACCACCTGTAGATTTGTAGCATTATCAACGCAAATAGTGGGGTGGGCAATGCTAAGTCCCATATCAAATCGTTGTGTATATTCTGGAGTAGCTGAAGTTAGTATCTATGTGTCTAAATGTAATCAAAATCGAGGTGTTGGCAGTTTACTTCTTTCGAAAGTTATTTCTGAATCAGAAAAAAATGAAATATGGACATTGGAAGCTGGAATCTTCCCTGAAAATTCAGCAAGTCTAGCCCTTCATAAAAAACTTGGTTTTCGTGAAATTGGTTTTAGAGAAAAATTAGGTCAGTTAAATGGTGTTTGGAGAGACGTTATATTATTAGAGCGTAGAAGCAAACTATTTTAATGAATTTAAATAGAGCATTTTTGGATTGCGATGCTAATGCGTTTGACTAAATCTAACAATTCTACTATTCTAGAATTATGGACATAAAAGAATCTATAAAAATATTTGATACCCTTTCGCAAGAAACTCGTTTGCAAGTGTTTCGATTACTTGTGCAGGCAGGACCTGAAGGGTTGTCAGCAAGTGCAATCGGCGATGAATTAGGTATCTTACATAATACCTTATCTTTTCATCTAAGCCATTTGTCTAATTCTGAAATTGTAACCTCTTGCCGTAAAGGGCGTTATGTTTTTTATTCAGCAAATTTTGAATTAATGCGAGATTTCATCGCGTTTATGGTTCAGGATTGTTGCAGTAAACAACAAGTTAAAATTCAACAAACTGATACAAAAAATTGTCTCGTTATTGAATTAAATAATTGTTGTCCTTCTACAAAGGAGTAAATCATGAAACGTTTTCATATTCATATTGGCGTTAATAACCTTGCTGATAGCATCCGTTTCTATAATGCCCTGTTTGGAACCGAGCCCATCAAAGTGAAATCGGATTATGCCAAATGGATGTTGGAAGATCCACGCATCAATTTTGCAATTTCAACACGTGCTGGCAAATATGGTGTGGAACACTTAGGCATTCAAGTAGATGGTGCTGATGAATTAGATGGATTAAGAAAACAATTTTCAGAAGCCAATATTTCAACCCATAGCGATGGTGAAACAACCTGTTGTTATGCCAAATCAGAGAAATCATGGGTCAATGACCCAAATGGAATCGCATGGGAAGCCTATCACACAATGCAGGATGTACAATTTTTTTCAGATGAAAAAACAACTGAAAGCTCTTGTTGCATGCCAGAAAAAAATACAACAACTTCTTGTTGTGATACAAAGGCAAAAACAACTGGATGCTGCGGCTGATGAATATTAAGCCTATTAGATTATTATTTCTTTGTACTGGTAATTCTTGCCGATCGATTATGGCCGAGGCTATAACCAATCACTACTCCAATGGTCGCTACCTAGCCTTTAGCGCGGGTAGTTTTCCGACTGGAAACGTACATCACAAAGCAATCGAAACGCTTATCAGTCATGGTATAAAACCAGAAGCACTTCATAGTAAATCCTGGAATGAATTTAAATCAGAGTCTATTGATTTAGTGATTACTGTCTGTGATCAAGCAGCTCGCGAAAGTTGTCCTATTTTCCCAGGTCACCCAAAGAAACTCCATTGGAGTATTCCTGATCCTGCTAAAGCTGAAGGTTCTGAAATGGAAATCAATACCGCATTTGAGGCGGCATTTAATCAACTGAAACAACGGATAGAAATGGAGTTGCTATCATGAGCAATTGTAGCACCCATCGTCTTTCTTTTTTAGATAGGTATTTAACCTTCTGGATTTTCCTGACTATGGCTGCAGGTGTTTGTATCGGCTCACTTTTTACTGGAACACCACAATTTATAAATTCATTATCTATTAGATCCACCAATATTCCTATTGCACTTGGACTAATTTTAATGATGTACCCACCTCTTGCTCGGGTGAAATATGAAGAGCTACCTCTAGTATTTAAAGATTGGCGTATCTTGTTATTGTCTTTAATTCAAAATTGGCTTATTGGCCCATTTCTCATGTTTGGACTCGCTGTTTTATTTTTGCATAGTCATCCCGAATACATGACGGGACTTATCCTTATTGGTTTGGCACGGTGCATTGCCATGGTGATTGTTTGGAATAAGCTTGCTGAGGGCGATAATCAGTATGTGGCAGCCTTAGTTGCATTTAATAGCATTTTTCAACTTTTGTTTTTTAGTTTCTATGTCTGGTTCTTTCTCACAGTCTTACCACCTCTGGTGGGTTTAGTTGGGCAAATAGTCCATATCGATTTTATGACCATCGCAGAAAGTGTTTTTATTTATCTAGGGATTCCCTTTTTTGCAGGACTTCTGACTCGTTTTTTATTGATAAAACGAAAAGGAGTAACTTGGTATGAAACCAATTTTTTACCTAAAATTTCTCCTATTACTCTGTTTGCTCTGCTGTTCACAATTCTGGCGATGTTTTCTTTGAAAGGGGCTATGGTCTTAAAACTCCCATTTGATGTAATTCGCATTGCCATTCCATTAACGCTTTATTTTATTGTGATGTTCTTTATTAGTTTTGCGATGAGTAAGTTTATTGAGGCTAACTATGAAAAAGCAACTGCAACGTCATTTACAGCGGCTAGCAATAATTTTGAATTGGCTATTGCTGTAGCGATTGCCACTTTCGGACTCAATTCTTCTATTGCTTTTACAACAGTCATTGGGCCTCTTGTTGAAGTACCGGTGCTTATTTTGTTAGTGAATGTTGCATTTTGGTTGCGGCAACACTGGTTTTCAAAGATAAATCTGGAGGGGAAATAATCCAGAATTAACACTTTTGGTGGTTATTCCACCACGACCCCGATGTTGTGAACTCACTGAATAGGTGTGGGGACACTGATTTATCGGGAGCCGGATGCGGTAGTTCCGCCGTTCTACTCACCTACGACCCCTAGAAAGCAAATTTAATTATGTTTTTCGTTTTGGCAAAACATTCCATATAGAAGCAGAAATTAAAAGCAGAATACCTATATACAACGTCCCATCCATAGGCCATATAAATTTACCACTTATAATTAGAAAAGCTGCTATAAAACCAAGTATAAAAGGCTTAAATCCTCTGCGTTGTTTTGCTTTAAAGCCCAATGCAGCAAGTGCTAGCATGAGCAAGACAATGGTTATTGGGAATAGGTATTTTATATACAATGTTAAACTAACACCTAATGCACTAAGTATTCCTGCATATGCAGACCAGCAAATAGGACAAATCCCTGCAACTACCATGCTTGGCAAAGAAATAAAAAACTTTACTAAAGAAGAAAACATTGTTTTTATCTGATTTTGCATTTTTATCCCATTTTAATTTGGCTGCCAACGCTTGTCATCGCGTCATAAAATAATCTTGGACGTCCACGTAATGAATTCAAGAATATAGTCGTAATACTTGCTGCCATTGCTGCCATTGCCCATACAGGATAAATAAGCCCTGTGATCGCAAGTGGAATACCAATGCCATTAAACATAAAAGCCAGCGTAATATTTTGTACCATTCTACGATAACTACTACGACTAATTTCATAAGCATCCAGTATAGATTTCAACCGGCTATTAAGTATGATGATGTCAGCAGAATCGATGGCGATATCAGTGCCACTCCCCATTGCAATTCCCACCTCTGCTTGCATCAAAGCTGGAGCATCATTAATACCATCCCCAACCATGGCGACCTTTCCATTTTGTTGCAGTTGTCTTATCACAGCTGCTTTATCACCCGGTAAAACACCTGCATAAACCTTATCAATTCCAGCCTGTTCGGCAATGCGACGAGCAGTGCGCTCGTTATCTCCTGTTAACAATACTGTCTCTACACCTGCTTTATGTAATGCAGTAATAGTTTGAGTAGCATCTTCCCGCAGTGCGTCTCCCACTCCTAAAACGCCCATAATTAAATCATCTTGGCTAATCGCAATAACTGTCTCTGAAGCATTTTCCATACGAGAAATATCGGCATCTAATGAAGTAATGTTAACTCCGCGTTCTTTCAGAAACGCTGGGCTCCCAGCTACTATTTCATGTCCATTAATCTTAGCTATTACACCTTTACCTGGCTGGTTATAGAAATCCTCGGCTGCCGGCACAGCAATCTCTCTATCAAAAGCAGCATTTACGATTGCTTTTGCCAAAGGATGCTCGGAGACGGCTTCTGCTCCAGCGGCTAAAGCAAGAAATGCTTTTTCATCATTTAGTACTGAAACCATTTCACGCACTAATGGTTTACCCTCAGTCAATGTGCCGGTTTTATCTAAAACTACGCAGGTTACTAATCGGAGTGCTTGAAAGGCTTCACCAGTACGCATAAGAATTCCCTTATCCGCTGCCTCACCCGTTCCACTGACAATAGCAAGGGGGGCTGATATACCTACGGCACAAGGATACCCCATAACCAATACGCTTATTCCCGCAAACGCGGCTCGTTGTATATCGACAATGCCATATATAAAACTAGATCCAACTAACCAACCAATGACAGCTAATACCGCTATAGTGAGGACAGTTGGCGTATACACCCGCAATACCCGATCCACCAAATGTAACAACCCAGGCTTGAGTGCTCTTGCATCTTCCACATGTCGGACTACCTGTTGCAGAAAACTTGCTTCACCAACAGCAGTTACTTTGACGAGTAAGGTACCATTACCATTTATTGAGCCACCAATTACAGCACTTCCATGTTTCTTTTCAACAGGAACAGATTCTCCGGTGACGAATGACTCATCTAATGTCGAGTGCCCATCTATCACGACTCCATCGATAGGCACACGTTCGCCTGGCCGGATACGCACCTGATCCCCACTTTTTACATCTTCTATGCGCACTTCGCGCTCATTACCATCTTTCACGATACGGGCTATTTCTGGTTGTAGAGCAAGTAACTTTTTAACTGCTTGAGAACTGCGTGTCTTAACTATTAGAGAAAGCCATTCGGAAAAAAGATGGTAGGTGAGAACCATCACAGTTACGGCAAAAAATGCTTCAGTAGGATAATCTGGCAGTTGAATAGTAAGACCAATAATACCGCCTGCGATGCCAGCAAAACCGCCCATCTCCAATAACACATGTTGATTTAAAATACCGCGCCGTAATGCTTGGATTGCCATTGATAAAATGTGGGAACCGAAACCGAAGACGAGGACAAAAGCAAGTGTAGCCGTTATCCAAATACTGGTATTTGCTGTTAGATAGTCATAGGATCTGGCTAAATATAGTAACAAGCTTAGCGCTGCTAAACTACTAGCTCCTATTAATGCTACAAAAAGACCACGGCCACGAAGTGCGATATAAGCTAAAGCAACTAAGCTTATCAAGACTAATGCACATAATATAGACCATAGACCAATTGAAGGCGCAATGAGTGCGATGGAAACTAAACTAAGACCTAGCGCGATAAAGAAGCGTCGGCCTTCGTTAATAAGAGTACGCTCTTCTTCTTCGAATGGACGCAGCTTACGAGGATCAGAAACAGTATAGCCCATGTCATATAATGTTTTTATAAGAGTTGTTGCTTCGACAAGGAGGGGATTAAACTCAACAAGAGCCTGCTCATGAGTAAGACTGACTGCCACCTTATCTACACCTTGATGTTGGCTCAGTGCTTTTTCAATGGTTCCTGTACACAATGAGCAATGTAATCCACTGATGCGCATGCGAATACGTTTATATCCAGGTCGATCAGACGACTCCTCTTTCCAAAACAGAACATCAGATTCCGCAGTAGTTGAGATAGATTTCGTTGTATTTAACATACTACACCTCCTGCTAAAACCTCATCGGGGTAGTACTAAATAGGCTGTTACTCAACGCTGTTTGTAACATCATACCCTGCCCCATTGAGTATATGAACTAGCTGCTCCTGTGCAACAATTTTAGGATCGTAGAGAATACTTGCTTTTTCTTCTGAGAATGATACTTGTACGGTAGCTACGCCTATATGTTCCGTTATCAGCTTTTGAATTTTGTTAGCGCATCCGCTACAGTGCATTCCTTTTATTTTGAAAATAACTGTGCGCATATTGTATTCCTCTATTAATCACGGACTTAATACCGTATCACTCAAATTTATTCTTCTTTTACTATTCAAATTATAAACCATGCACTTAAGTGTAAGGTCAAGGTCTATTGGATTTTTCTTATGTTTTTTTACATAAATATCGTAAATATAAATAATTATATAGACCCTATACTATAGTATATGGTTATACTTCTTATTAAAAGTAGAATATAGGGGATATTTCAATGAGAATCGGACAATTAGCCAAAATCACTGGCGTTAATTTAACAACTGTGCGCTTTTATGAGCGCCGAGGTTTAATACCTGAACCTAAGCGAACAGCTTCTGGCTATCGTCAATATGCTCCCGAAATGGCCTTGCGCGTTCGTTTTATCAAAAATGCCCAAGAATTGGGATTTGCTCTTAAAGAAATTTCAGAATTACTTGATTTGCATGCCGACAGCACCACAGGATGCCAAACGATAAAGCAGCGCGCAGCAGATAAGATGATGATTGTTGAGAGTAAAATCAATGCTCTTAAAAAAATTAAAAATGCATTACAAGAATTACACAACTTATGCTCTGGACAAGGAACTATCAAAGAAGGTTGTAGAATTTTAGATGCTTTGGGCTCTGAAAAAATGATAAAATCTGTATTAGGAGAGGGCTGATGAAATTGGAAAGTCAAACTAAAAGTCGATGGAGTTTTTTAGCAACATTGCCGGGCATTATGAGTGTACTGCTCCCAAAGTTTGTTTGTCCTGTGTGCTGGCCATTATATGCGGGCATTTTAAGTGGCCTTGGTGTGAGTGTGGCTAATTATAGCTACTACTTGTTACCCGTGATGATTCTATTCTTGGCTATTGCCTTATTGGCCCTGGGAATTAGAGCCAAACAACGTCGTGGTTATTATCCTCTACTATTAGGTAGTGTGGCTTCTCTTATGATTTTAATTGGCAAATTGGTGTGGTACTCCAGTATCTTTTTATATGGAGGGGTTTTGTTATTAATCACAGCCTCCATATGGAATGCCTGGCCAAAGCGGGAACATGCGATGGGTTGTGCCGCTTGTAAAAAATCTATTTCATAAACTTGACCTTACACTAGGATACAAGGCTTATATTAATAATGAGCAATAAAAATTGCCTGATTCATAGTGTGAAACATTAACTTTTTTGGAGATCAGAAATGGTTAACAAGCGTAAAATTGAAATTTTTAGTGCCGGTTGTCCTACTTGTCAAAATACCGTTGATTTGGTGGATAAACTCGCTTGCTCTTCCTGCGAGATTGAGGTTTTGGATATGAGGAACCCAGAAGTTGCTAAAAGAGCCGAACGCATAGGTATAAAATCGGTTCCTGCTATAGTAGTCAATGGTGAGTTAGCCAGTTGCTGTGCAGGGCAAGGACCGAGTGTCGATGAGCTGCATAAGCTTGGTATTGGCCAGCCATTATAAAGAGACTAGATGAGATGTCGTTGCCATAGCATTGGAATCGAGCAGCGACATCTGGATTGGTAGTCGATATCTTTATATTTTCTACAATAGTTTGGTAATCTCATCCTAGTAACACCTAAACCTTAAATAATACTTAGGCCGAATTGTTACTAAGAGCACCTTTCATGAACCACTGATTCAGATGTACTAAGTTTTCGTATAAGCTGCTTGGTGGTCGGGAGTAACTGTGAATACGCATCCATTAAGTGGTTCTTTGCTAATCGATCAAATTCAATCATGCTGCGAATCTCTGGAAAGTCCCTCTTGACCATAACTAAACTCATCCTTGCTCAATGTATTTGTATCTACTTTTTGGCAAGAAAATATGGATTGCTGCTGATGATTACAGTTTTTAGGTGCTCGATCGGTGTAACGATCTGCAACTTCTTCCCGTTTTATTGCTCGAGTGAATTCTAACCATTTTTTTACAACATTGGTATAGAGACTAGAACACCTATATGGAATTAGCCCCAAATACAATTTATTTTTCGGTTGGTTACAACTCTCTTTCCATGATTTTTTGATCTTTTATTTTAGGAACAATGAACCGATCATTCATTGTTTCACTATGAACTGATTTATATTCTTTATGAAGTGTCCCTAAATTTTTTAAATGATTTCTTTCATTATTTTCTATCATTTTTAAACTTGCAATTTGACCATTTTCAATAGATGTAACTTTTTTAATTAAGGCATAATTTTCATTGTATTTTTTTAAATATTCGTTGTTTCCTGGTATAAGCCCCTTTGCCTTCTTAATTTCTTTCTCAAGAAATGTATAGGCATCGTTCGGGTTTTCCATATGACTTTTTACTGCAGCTGCACCTTCTTTTTGTAGCATATCATCGAAATCATTATTCATTTTTTCAGGCATTATAATGCTTACATTTTTTCCCATTTCTTTAAGGCGAATTACCGCTTTTGTTATAATCTGATCTTTAAATGTTTCTTTGCCATCATTATCCAAACAAAAAACTATTTTATCGGTCAATCTCGAAGTATCAACATTTAAAAAGTTACTTTTACTCAGCAATGCTTTTACATTTGCTTGTGGATCCACTTGTAAAAGACTTAATCCTGTTTCTGCCCCTTCGGTTAAATAGGTAACGGAGCCAGTAGATTTTTTATTTAATTCAATGGGGCAACTGTTCACACTACCATAAATTTGTTTTACCACATTTGATGCGTGATCTTTATCTCCAGTGACAGGATCCAGTCTTATTACCTGGACATGATTGATCTTACCCTTCGAATTTTTCCCAATGCACAAAAGAGCTGGTACAGCAGCCTTTCTTTCACCGTGCCACGTGTTTATTTTTGGTAGAAAACGTAAATCCGCGTCTTGAAAATCAGTTAATTTACGGAACTCTTTTAAATAACGTTCCGCAAGAGTGCCTTTAATGTCCACACTTTGATTTACTAATTTTTCAGCATATTTCTTTTTATTTGGAGCTTCTTTAAAATGGGTTCTCTCTTTTTTTGGGGGATCTTTTACGCGGGTTGATACTATCCAGGAATCAGGATGATTTAAAAATTCTCTTGCATAGTCCATCGTGTCTTTGAAATCAGCATGACCCATTTGTGTGGAGATAAGTTGTAATGCGTTTCCTTTTTCCCCTGTTTCAAAGTTATTCCATAACCCGTTATTTGTATTAATACTTAAACTTCCCTTGGCTCCATACCGTAAATTATTAGGCGTGGACATTCGATTAGAATTTCCAAATAAATGCTCACATAATGACTCTATCTTTTGGGTCAATAGCTCATTAATTTCATTACTACTTAATATTGACTTACTTATAATTTTACTATGTTCAGGTGAGTATTTTTCTGGTTCATTACCTTTTTTTTCACCTGAAGTTTCATTGGATTTTGTTACATTATAAAGGGGATTTTCCCCTGTTTTTATTTGATATGCCGATATTTTATCCACTTTTAGCTCTGCAAGTCGCTCTTTAAGCCCGGTTGCATTTTCAGTATATATAGTCACCTGTTGGCGTGGTCTTGTTATATCAATTTCATGCGAACGATGAGTGGTGGCTATTTTACGTTTCGCAAGCTCCAATGCGATTACAAAGGTTTCTGTCGCTGATTGTGCACCAAAGGCTGTTCGGCTGTAAGCATAATCCCAATGGGCATCTTTTTTATCATTCAACTGCAACTCTAATTCATTGGTTTTATCACTACTTTGCAAATGCGCCCGACCTGCCTCAATTCGTTTTATGGTATATTCTTTATTAGCGATATGGCCTCGCGCTTTGTCTGTCAAACGCAATCTAATTTTATCTCCTATCGCAAGTGCTGCCTCTTCGACGGTGTACACTGACATACGAGCTTTTAATGCAAGTGCTGCAGGATTAATGACGTATTTCTCGCCAGTGGCTGAGGTGCAATGTAAATGATTGCTATCCGGGCTTATGCCTTCTACAGAAAAATAGTCTCCTTTTCGTGCTACAGAATAACTCGCATCAAAACGGACTACATCGCCTCGTGAATAGTTTTTAGCGTGCATCAGTTCTGCTTTCGTCATCGATTTAGCGGGTAATCGATTACATTGTGTATCTTCCCTGGCTACCCTACCCTGTTCTTGCAGCCCCTTACGAATTAACTCATTGATAAATTTTCGGTCTTCATGGGCATGAGCTATAACTAAAGTTTTTTCTTGATGCTCAGGAATACGGGTTAAATAATCTGTTGCAATAGCCTGATAAATACGATTGTAATCATTTTTCTTAGTTTTTGTGTCCATACAATTAATAGTAATCACTGAGGTTTTCATGGCAGGATCACTGCCAGATTGTCTTTTAACAAATTGTTCAGGATTCATAGTAGATAATGTTGCAAAAGAATCTTCTATTTCGCGATTTGATGCATGGATTACAGCTTTCTTAAGGATTGGACTGTCTTTCTGGCGCACAATCTCTGTCATTTTTGCTATTTTTTGAGAGCCTGTTTTTATAGTTAACTCGTGTGGTATGCCACTGGCCGGTGATTGTAACTGTGTGATATCCCCTGCAAATAATGCTTTGGCCTTAAAGCTTATGATTTTTTCCTGGATGGCCGCATAATCCCTGTTCCCAATCATTGATGCTTCATCGATTATAAAAAGGGTATTTTCTCTAAATTGAGTGCTCTCTGTCAGAAACTTAGCAATAGTCATTGCCTCTATGCCATTAGCAATCATTTCATCTTTTGACGTATGCATTGGTGCCAGTCCAACGACCGCATAATCTTTTTCTTTAGCAAACTCTTGAAGTTGACGCATCATGGTCGTTTTTCCAACCCCTGCGAGACCTTGTACTGAAACAAAGCGATCTGAGGAAGTCAATGCAAGACTAATTGCATCTTTCTGACCCTGGGTTAATGTTGAAGGTAAAGAGAGAAGACGTTCACTACCAGAAATAGGTACAACGGTATTTTGTTCATTTCGATTATTTTCAAGAATGCGATTCTCAAGTGCCAGAGCTTCTTTTGAAATCCAATAAGTATTAGCATGAATAAGCGCACCCGCCTCTGAATGTTCTTCAATTGCTCGTTCAATATCTTTAATTTCTACTTTGCCAAGTGCAAAACTCATCGCTTGCGTGAGCAAATCCTTATGCAGAAATGCTGCATCCCGTTCTGAAAGCTTGGCGGTGGTATAGGATACGGCAAGAGCTGCAACTGCTGTTGCATCCAAATCTTTATGAGAGGCTGTGAGCATCGTGCTTAAATGTTCTAAATCATTATTAAAAGCGCTCGGTGCAAAAACACTGTCTCGATAAACTCTCAACGGTTTGCCTTCTGCCACCTCACTGAGTGTCCAAGACATTTGTGCTTTATCTAATTGCTCAATGGCTTTTTCTTTATCCTGCGTAAAAATTTTAATTCGAGGAGAACATTCCGACAGTTCTCCTAAGATATTTTTATTAAGTTGATAACTGTTTAAGGCGACCAGTACATCAGTTGCGTTTCGAGTAAGTGCATTAGGCTTTTTAACGTAATTATAACTCAGTGAAAAACAACTTAATTCCTCATTAGAGAGATATAAATCCGCATTATCATAATGCATCATCACCCCATCCTCTCGAATTGCTTTTACATTAAAAATCTCACCTCGTTCAAATTTCATTCGCCCTATGCGAAGACTGCGTTCAGTAACCAGCTGCTCACCAATGCAAAACTCTAGTTTATGGCTTTTGGTTACTAAAAAATTATTATTCTTCTGTATTTCTAGCAATTTTTTTTCGCCATGGGAACTTTGTAGATGAAGTGTGGTGTCATCTTTCCCAATTACTTTAAATTGACTTTGTTCATGCTCAAAGGGATTAAGCGTAATCTGGTCGCCTACATCATAAAACTTAGAATGTCGTTTTTGTGTTTCAGATAAACTCTGATTAGATAACACCCTCACTTCTTTAGTCTGTAGAGACAAAATCCCCTTTTGTTGTAATTGAGTGCGAATTAATGATGTTAACGAATCAGCATCTTTAGTGGTTAAAGCCATTACCTGGGTTAACTGTCGCATATCTTCAGGAATCTGGACGTAAGCCTGGGCTAAATCACAATGTGTTTTAGTGCTTTGTACCACGTCAACACATACGTTTTTTTCTTGAGTTTTAGAACGAAGCGCAATAAATCCTGCATCTTTTAAAGCTTTAATTGGACTTCCTGCAGCAAATCCTTCTGTGGATCGGATGTTATTCAATAAAACCAGTTTACTGTCCGTGCGCGAACTGAGCCGCTCAAGGGTTGATAAATCTTTATATGAAAGCTTTTGAGCATCATGAACAATGACTAAATCATTTCGCGAACATGGTTCAGGATTGGCCTTATCATAACGGGTGCTAAAGCCTGCAACCGTTTGTACCAGATCTGCCTTAAAAAAATTTTTAACCGACTTCCAAAATGTAGACGCATCACGATTGATAGAATCACTTAAACGGTTAGATTGGAGTCGTCCCACATGCAATACCACCGCACGAAGCCCCTGAGATTCACTTTCATTGACTAAATCTTCAATTAAATTTTTTTCATGGGTCAAACCGTTTACATCAATTAATTGTATCCTGTCTTTCGTTTTTAGAATCGAATTACTTAGCCCTGATTTATTGCATTCGATACTAAAAGCCGTGCCTAAGGTTGCTTTACATTGACCTACAAAAACTTTTTCCTGACGGACTAAATCATGAGTTGTGTAGTAATCTGATTTCACGCCCAATATTTCTTTTTCACTAAAACGTTTGGCAATCTCTGCTTCTATTTCCAGATGATCCACGGTGCCTATTGCAAAGACATAGGCAGTACGCACTAGTTCTGCATGTTTTATCTGGGTTCTATAGGGAGATAAATGCTCTAGTGCATCATTAAGTGCTCCCTTGGCTGTTTCACTGGCCAATATACCTTCAAGTGGCTCAATTACTCCTTTATCCTTATTTTGTGAGTGCTCAATAAGTTCTGAGAGATTAACCCCTTGTTTTTCAGCTTCTTCTCTCCAAACCGTTCCTAATGATTGGCTGTTAACTGATTCTTTGGAGCGTCTTGTATCCAAATTCGCTTTCTCAGCAGCTTTTGCACTGGATAATCCTTTTTCGCTTAAACTGGTTAGAATCTGTTGTCGACGTTTAGAGCTTTTATCAATAAAATCCTGTGGTACCCCTTTAATTTCAAAATTGCCGTACTGATCTTTAACCTCTATGTCATACCCGATGTCGCACGCCCCTTTTGCAAGTGACGAATTGTATATAAGGCCAAAATAGTGCTGGTTTTGGTAAATTATTTCACGAAAACCATTATCAGGATGTTCCTTGTCAGATCGAGACTTAGAGGACAGAGATCGCCACTCATTATCCTTTCGCTTTGTCATGTTCATTATCAAACAGTGATCGTGCAACAGGGCATCAAGTTCTCGTGATGTGGTATGTTGGAATAGAGCTACCACCAAATTGTCAGTCTTCTCAAATCCAGTTTGTCCGTTAAAGGTAACCCGAGCTTCTGCGGCCATTTTTTGAATTGCATCGAGGGTAGTCCTTACAGCTTTATTATGTACATCAACAAGTCGTTTATCCCCGCCTACCAGAGCTAAAATCGAAACCGATTTAGGCGCAGATAAAGTAATATCCGTTGCCGGTCGATGTTCTAACTCCCCATATTGATTCATTCTCCCCAATTGCTGGCCAGAAGGCATCCGCCCTTCTAATAATTGTAAAAACATACCAGGTTCAACTTGACCTGATAATTCTAAATCAGATGCCCCCTTCCCATACCAGGTAGTTGATTCATCTAGGGTAGACACATCGGTTAAATAATAATTGTCTTGAGCACTGTAGTATTGACTGGCACTGGCCGCACTGGTGATTGCTTTAATGGTGAGCATGATGTTCCTTGTTCTACTTGTTTTGAATTAAAAGAGGGTTTCTTCGTACTCAAAAGACTCTTCAATGGCCTTTATACCTGTGGCTTTTTTACGAGGCTTAAACTCATCTTCTGCATTCTCATCTTCACCAACGTAATGTGCCGCTTCATCAAAGGCACGCAGCTTTTTTACCTCCTCATTGACTTCAGGGTTATTTTGCACGCTTAAGGCATGTTGGTTGATTTTTTCCAGCGCATCAAAATCGATGGTGCGTTCGATTAATGGCTCCATATGAGGCTTTCTATCAATGTAATCAGTTTGTATGCGGGCAATGGGGTGGTGACCTATGAGACGTACAAAGCACTCCAAATCTTCCATGGTCATAATGGTTCCTGCATCCACAGTTTTGCGAACTACTCGTTGCGTTGCTATCGTGTTGCCATCGCGTATTGAATTTGGACCATAAGATTGGCTCTCACGAACCTCTTCAATCACCTGTTCACCTAAATCCTCTGAGACCCATTTGGCAACACGACTCTTTGGGCTTCTAAAATAAAGGCTCGTATTGAGTAAATCCGTGATGGCATGTGCTTCATGATTGCCATACAAAAATTCAAGCTGTGAGATGGATTGAATGCCAATCGCAACGCAGCCTCCAAATTTTCGAATGTCTGCTAGTGTGTCAGAGAGCATTTCTAGGCGATGTAAACTCGCCAGCTCATCCATCACTAGCCAGATTCGTTTAGTAGCATTTGGTTTTAAGGATTGAATGGCCTGCATGGCCAACCCTAACCACAATGAAATAAGGGGTTTGATTTCTTTATGGTATTTTGAGCGCGATGTAATAAACAGCCATCCCTTTTTGGTATCGCCTGATTCAGTAGCTTTTTTCACCCATTCTTTGATGGAAAATTTAGGCGCACCCAGGGTATTGAGTCCTTCAAGAAAGCGTAAAGATTTTGTGTAGGTGGCAAGAACCGATTTAATCGAAATGGCTGTTTTTTCAATTTCTTTACTGACTAGATTTTCTGACTCAGTACCCTTTAAAATATCACGCATTTGATCAAGCGTTGTAGTAAGCAACAATTGGAGTAAAAAGATAGCGCTCTTATCGTCCCGCTCCCTTATTTTCCAGGCCATGCTAGTTAAAATAGTACGTGCAGAATCCACCCAGAATGGGTCGCTTCCTTGAGCAGTTTTTGGGATAAGGTAGGTCGCAAGACTTCCAAACTCGATGGGATTATCACACTCAGACCATAAATCCCAATTAGCACAAGAGGCTGATACTGGATTAAGCTCTACATCAGTAACATCATTAAAAAAATACGGTTTTATGGTACATTCTTTATCATAAATAATGGCAGGTTCACCCAATCGTCTAATTTCATCCAGTAAGCGCATCATGGCTTGGGTTTTTCCTGAGCCAGTTGAGCCGTGAAAGAAAAATCCTTGGAATTCGGAACGTGCAGGAATGGGGAGAGTGGTTAACAAACGCACATCCGAAACACCACGAGCACCTTTACTCACTGAACGAACCACTTCTTTAGTTGTGCGCGCAAGCTCCGTACCAGAGATAAGCTTGTCGTTAGAGTATTTCTCGCCTTTTTGAATGAAAAATCGCGTGAAAAAGGCAACAATTCCACAATAAATCACCCCTCCCAGGCACAAAACACTCACCCCATGCTTGATTAAGGTCGATTTAGCAGTAAGAACTGCTGCCTGAATAGCATGAGAAGTGAGAAAAAAGTGCGCCGAAAATCCACCAATTCCAGCCTCTTTCCAGACTACGGTATCACCGAACCCAATGCGTTTTAAAAAATCACAATACAACTGCATGCTTAACAGTTTTAGCTCGGAAAAAGAGGTATAAAGCATGAGACATATGACTAAAACCACATAACCAATAATTGCCCAGGTAAAAATCCGATTCGTGACTTGAATCATCATTTTGGTTTTATAATCAAAAATCTGACCGCCACGGATGAATTGAATGCCTTTTTTCTTCATCACGCATCCTTACTTGAATGAGTATTTTGATGGGACTTTCTGGCTTTTGTTATTATTTCTGACAGGACATTAAACACAGCGCCCAGACCTAAGCGGTCAAGCTCCACTCCTGCCAGAAGCCCTGTGATACCAACTGCAACAATGAAAGAGATGATCTGTGAAAAAATTGTGATAAAGGCAAGAACATCAAGATCATTCATGTGATCATCCATTCCTGCTACAACAACAAGTGTGATAAGAGCGTACGATACGCTATAGATTCCCAAAAAGACCCAGCCTAAATGTCTGAATATTTTTTTCATCAGGCCTTCTGTCTTTAAGCGTCCTTTAATAAGTTTGCTGATGATAATGAAACGACTAAGTACCATACCAAGAACGAAGGTTGCCATAAAACAGGCCATCCAGCTGCCTATCATTAAGCTTACTGTAAAAGTAATTGGATAAAGCCCAGTTCCCATTAATACAAGACGAACACACGTATTAATGGCAAGTAACACAAAAGAAAGTTTGAATGCCAGCCAAAGTACCCTTCCATATAAGTCTTTGGCTGATACATAGCCCATTTTCAGGGTTGAGAGAGTTGCCAAATCTCCTTTGATAGCATCTTCTATTTGCTGTAGCTCCATTTTATTGCTCCTTGTTTAGTTTCTTGTGTTTATTTTTAATGGTTTTATCCGTACCATCCAGCACATGATTCGCGGTTTTTACAATGGCTCCTGCATCGTTTGTTACTGACTCCAGGCGATGATCAGCCTGGATATTTTTTGCTGCCGTCATTTGTTCTGAGCTCATGTGCATCAACCCCATACGGGATGCCTTTCTATCCACTGAATGCCCATCTCTCCGATACTGCTGTCGTATCCCGCTGGATTGATTGATTAACGCAGCATTGCGTTGATGGTCAGCATGAACATCGGCTCCCGTTTTTGATAAGACGGAGCTCACTTGAGCAGACACGGCACTATGACCGGCGCTTGAATTTAAAAATTCAGTAGCCCACTTGTTTTGGGTTGCAATACTGGCGCTGTCCGCCTGCAACATCACTTGTTCTCCACGAGCACCAAATCGTTCCACCACCCAGTCGTGATAGGCCTGATTTAAATTATTATCAATAGACCGCGCATTCTCTGTTGCATGACTTGCCGCATTTTGTAATTGTTGCCCATGGGCGTATTCACTGGATGATTGCTTAATGAGTGATGTACCCGATGCAAAATTCGCCCCTATTTGCTCAGCCTGGCTTAAGTTGCGCGAATCGCTTGCATCGAGATGGCTGTTTTGTGCCGTACTTACCATGTGGTTGAACGCCTCATTAAATGCCTGGCCTTCACTGGAATTATTAAACCATTGCATACTATGATTTGTTGAACCTTGAGTTCTTGCTGTAGCCGAACCTTCAATTGATGCTCCTGTCCCCATTTCAAACACCTTGCCAAAGAATTGTTTGTTAGAACTCAGTCTTTCAGTGATTGCAGCTTCTGCACTGATATGGCCGGATACATCATGATGTTTGTTATAGTGATGTACAGCATCCTTCATGGTACGCAAATCCTGACTGATGCTGTCTGTGGTAGTATTACTCACCCCTTTTCCACTTCTAAAATCATTCGCATCAGTACTGGTAAAATTCTTCATTTCCGATAAGGCGGCTTGCAGATGAGAATCCGCTGCTGTTCGAAGTTGCGCGGCATTGCTAAATGATTTATTCGCACTTTGATGGAGTGAATCAACAACTCTGTCTGAACCATGTACGCTCACTGCAGCACTGGATATGGCCGGTTGGATATTGCCCACCCGCGAACCATCTGCATTTTGAGATAAGAGAGCACCATTGCCCATTTGCAGGGTACTTCGTCCTTCGGCATGATGGCGATTCGTATCGAACTTATGCGCATTCGTATTGTCATAATTCATATTCCATCCACTATAAGAGGCCATGGAAATGTTACCCTGTGCAGCAGATTGCGCTTCACCAACCGACAAGGATTGCGCCATCCCTCCAAAATGTTGGGCAGCATTACTTAATATAGGACCTAATCCTTTAGTAATATAATAGGCAAGAAATGGCACGCTTGCCGCGAGAGCACCTGCAGTGTAGGCAAAATTACTGTGATAGCTGGCCAATGAATCGATGTTAGAAAAAGTAACACCTCCTGTTTTTTGGCCAAACAAAGAAATGGTAGTGCTAGATGCAAGTGAAACGAAATAATGGATGATGATAAACATCGGAGGCCATGACCAAAGAAAAACCTGTGATTGCAGATACAGGATGTAGACATTTACCTTAATCGGTAAATAAGCAAGTAAGACCACTAAAGGAAAAATACATAAAGTCAGCATCCACATAACAGTCATGTAATAAGGCAGGCGAAAACTGGCAAGCCAAAAACTGTTGGCCTCGGCCACATGCATTTTTTGGGTGCTGGTGGTGTTGGTGTAATTCATAAGCGCTGCATCCGCCCCTGAAAAAGCAAAAGCATCGGATGCTGCATCCCTTGTTGCATTAATTAAGATATTTTGAGTGAGGATTGCGGCTGAATCAGTTGATATGTTCATAAAATAATCATGAGCGGCTTGTAAATTACCGTCAATTTTTTCTTCGGAAGTTTTAAGCTTATCTCCTGGCATCATTAAATGGCCCAAACGGGCAAGCTCACGCTTGGCGGCAACAGGTAATCGAGCTTTCAGGTTAGACGCAGCATCAATGCAGCTTAAATTGGTTCCGTCATGCAAAATCACTCGATAAACTGGCGATGGATTATTAAAATAGGTTTTAATGAGATTGGCGCTGTTCACCAATTCCTCTGGGCTGATTTGATGACTTGCCAATAGTTTGGCACCAAAGACACATTGGCGGATGTAGGCAGACATATCCGTTGCCAAATCAGGCGACATGGAAAGCCGAGTATTCGTTGCCGCAAGCCAGGTTCTTGCTCCAAAAATCATGCCGGTTCTGTTATAATCTAAATCTCCTGGCATTTTAAACACATCGCTAAAAAGAGTGGTGACTCCATACCCCATACCGCTGATAATGGCGGCAGGTAAGGCAACTCCCAATGGGACATTATCAACACGTAGCGCCTCGCCCGCCCCATCTGCCCATTGCATGTCAATGATTGCGACCGGAACCCGTATACCAATCAAACAACAGGACACCAAAAAAGTGGTCAGGAAAAAACGCACCAGAGATTCAAGTTTTTTACCAGTCACAAATTGATAGCCCACCAGAGAGACCGATAGAATCATCATGATCTCGATTGCTGATTGAAAAGTGTCCTCCTTAAGTAAAGCGACCATCGCATCGAGCACTGTTTTTAAAAATGCTCCATTTTGTGGGGTGTAAATCAGTAATGGGCTCATTGTGCACCTCCGGTGTACGATTGTCTTAGAATGGGCGTTAAGGCGCTCAGTGCCTGCTTCACGTTGTTTTGCACTAATTGATTGGTGGTGAGCGCTGAATTAAATCGCGCACGGGTTTCTGCATTAAAGTTATCTACGAATTGTTGTGCCACCTGAACACTTTTAAAAAGCTTCTCTTCATTAGTACTGCCTAAATCCTTACCAGCAAGGGATGCCCGAATCACTTCAAGTGAATTTGCCAGATACTGGGCGAGCAAGTCTGTCGCTACACTTTGTGCTAATTCATAACTGCTTTGAATGCCTATGTTTTGTTGTGCACTGGCTGAAATAAGCTGAAATACTGAAGGTTGTGTCAGCTCAATTAATCCCTTTTGTTGTGGGGTTAATGCGGTACCTGATTTGATGTTTTCATAGACGCCCTGCAGAATGGTTTGTACCTGAAACACCAGGGCATCGTGACTTGCAATAACCTGGCTTCCTTTAACGTTAATGTCCACACATTTCTTAGGCGTTCCATTATCCTTACACTGATAACTGGGTAACTTACCTCCATAAAGTAAAGCTTTAACAAAATCCTGATTCGTGGCAAGAGAGGGATACGTCTGCATTCCCCCCTTGGAATCAAAGACTAACGTTCCTGAAATAGACATGTATACTTCGGAAAGGCTTGAGTCTGATTTAATAAACTCATTGAGTTGTAATGCGTCCCAAACCACATTAGTATCCAACAGAACACGGTCTTTATATTCAGAATCAGTTTTTGCCTGTTCCAGTCGCTTTTCAATTTCACCACCTGTAGAGCATTTGTGCCGTGCCTCAGCCCAATCGGTATAAACGTTTCGATTACGCCCTATGTCCTCACACAAGCGCTGATGTGCTGCTCGATTTTTTGGATAAACCGCTGCGGTCAGATTTTCGCCCATTTCACATGAATTGAAATTAGTTCCATTAATGTCATTAGCAAGCTTTTGCATGTACTGCATGGCGTGAGCAATTTCTGGTAACTCAGTTTCTAAAGCAAGGTTTAGGGCATAGCCTGCTCCATTACTTAAAATATTCTGCATGAATGAGACAATTTGCTCTGATTTAATAAACGAAAAACCACCCGCAAAAATATCAATACCCCCACACCCTGAGCGAAATCCTGGTACATCTACATGTGCTATCTGAATAGATCGCACCTGATTTCTTGCATAGACTGAGCCTAATGATGCAAAGCCTGCGGCCTGTGACTCATAGGACGAAGCACCGGTGACATTGGCTGAATAACCCAGATTATTAAAAAAATGATTGAGATCGCTACTTGCAGTGGCATAAGTTATTCCACTAAAGAGCAAGGCCATTGAGGCCATCAGAAATTTAATCATGAAACTTTTCCTCAATATGTTGCTTTAATTCATGAACACGCTTTGCCAGCTGGTAAGGTGTTGCCTCCCCAAACAATACGGCATACGCTTCCAGGGTATGCCGATTCACTAAAAATAAGGCGGGAACTGTAGGCTTATAACCTCCTGCGACATAGAAGGTTTGAAAAAGCTCAGGGGTTAATGGCGTTGCGTCAAATCCATCTAAAGACTCATTATCCAGGCTAAATGCACGCACCTTGATATGAAAAGTGTCTGAAAAATCCTTTAATACCGGCGAAAATTTCTTACAATGAGGGCAGGTGCTTCGATAAATAAAAGCAAAATAATAATTACTGGATAAGTCTTTAATCTCGGGGTGTGCCTTTTGGGCTGTAGCCTTTATTGCCTGCTTTTTCAAGATCAGCGCGTTGAGCTCATCCACTGCCACATTGGCATACGTGACCTGCATACAGAGCAGGAGCAATAAAAATAGAGTGCGTAGAATCATGCTTCAAATCCCTCGTAACTGAATCGTTTGTAATGAGTCGCCACATCCAGCAAGCGTTCCTTTAATTCTGTTGTAGAGACAAAGCCATAAGACAAGGGCGACATCTTTTGTGTTTTTAAATCAACGAGAAACAGTGCAGGCATGTAGCGGGATTGCAAATCCATATTTTTTTGTATTACTTCCAGTGGCACGTTTTTAGGATTAGGAAGGCCTTCGATGGGTTGCCCATCGGTTGTAACCGAAATCATTGAAAAATGGGTAAGATTTACGAACGGCACAAGATGCGTAATAAATTTTTGTGAAATGGAACTGTTTCCTTTGTAAAAAAGGATTAATCCATAACGCTCTGCTCCTTCACGTATAACCCGTTCCATTAAAAGATTCATTGAGTCGTTGCGAATCGCCACAGCAGTGTTGTCGGTTGGAAAATTTAAGGAGTGATCCAGCTCAGGATGTGACATCAGCACTTGTTGCCAGTACTGCACAAATTTCTGATTATTTTTGGCATATACTTGCTGTGCTTTCATATATTCATAAGTTGCATCAAAAGATGGTGCAATTAATGCGCTCGCCAGTTTATTTAGCGTAGCTTTGCGTACTTCCATAAGTTGTTCATAAGGAGTAAGTCGGGGCTTTGATTCTTTCAGGGTTTGAACAGGTTTCATCTTAGGCTCTTTAGCTTCTGTACTGTACCAGTGAAAACCATGAGCTGGTGGGCTCACCAAATCAGCCATGGCAGGCATTGAAATGAATATTAAAAGAGATACGAGTAGTTTCATTTTTGTTCTGCCTTCTGTTGGACGCGGCGTTTGATTTCATCCATGGTTTTTGAAGCATCTGGGGTATTTAAAACCACATCTCCCACAATTCCAGCCTCTTTGGTTGGCTTTCCAGAAGGATAAGGATAGATAGGGCTTACAAAATCAATGCGCCCCATATCAAGATTTTGTAATTCGGCAACACTTAATCCCGCGCAGGTTGCGTGCTCTGCATCACCCAAAGCATTGGGATTTAATTGTCTTAGGCGCCCTTCTGCCTGGATAATTCGCGCCATTTTGCTGTCAAAGACACAATAGGTGCGCTTGTGTTCCAGGCAGGCACCAAAAATTGGATCTTTCTGGCTGCAATACTCGCCTACGTAATGTGCTAAATAATTTAGTTTGGCTTGTCCTAGAGCTTTGTCTTCTTCACGACACAGATTAATGTGAAGTTTGTCAGCCCAGCCTTCATTCGAACAGCAGTCAATAATATCCCAGAACCAGATTTTGCACCGGACAGGATGCCCTGAAAAAAGAGTCGCCTGCGTCTTGCTGAATTCAGAGCCTGCGGCACCTGCAACAGCGATTGGTGCCATGCTGGTTCCAAAGTCCTCATTTTGAGTCGCTGCATGTTCCGTACAATCCCCATCAGCACAAAAGAGGTCGTGAACACAGGCCACAGCCTGCGGGCAGACTGTTTCATTGCAGCGATACACCTGCTCATAGAGCGAACAGGCATTATTGTCCATTAATGTGCAGCGCGAGCCTGCCTGCAGACACCCCTTTTCACGTTGAGACTTACATTCATCAGCTTTGGCTGATGCGCAGCGGTAATTCGCATTAAGCTCCCAGCAATCACGAGTAACCGGAAGTCCGTCAATGACACGGGTTGAGTTGGAATCCGTACAATGCTCATCTATTTTTTGACATAGGCTGCTTGCCTCAAGGGTCAAACATTGATTATCCCAGTGCTCTTCTTCCACAAATGATTTGGAATGAGCATTAATCGTCAGCGCCACCTGGATTGGGTAATAGCGGCTGAACTTATCTGAAATATAAAGGGTGATTACCCCGCCATTCTGGCAGGTTGGCAGACCCACGACACGTACCCAGTGAGCCGAACCACCATTGTTTAAAATCGAATGGATGGTGGCTTTCATTTCTTCGCAGGGATGGTTTAATTTAATTGGATTAGTAAGATGACCGCCCCGGCCATTGCTCATGGCACCCGTTACAAGATTAATCGTAATGGTTCCAGTCCATTTTTTCTTAACCCATACTTCAAAGTCAGCTCTTTGATTAAGGCGTTCTGTGTTCACGGACACTTTACGTTTTTTTACACATTGCTGGTCTGGCAACTGCCTTGATGTATGGCAGATTTCCTCATGCGATTTAGTTTCACAAGCACGCGGCTTTTCATCGCATTTAATGCGCTCATTAGATTGTCCATGGGTAATGGCATAACTTTCTTCTTCAATTATTCTGGCGTTTTTAATCGCTTCATTTTTAGTATTAATTTCAAACTGGCTTTGCCCAAAATGCTCCGTCACGGTACGTCCCCCTGCATCATTCTGTAAGGCATTTAAGGCTTGTGCATTTAAATCGGTTTTTTCAGTTTCAACTCCCTGATAATGTTGGGACTGTGCAGGTGTTTCCGTATAATCCTTGAATGTTGTATCTGGCTTAAACTGGTTCATGGCAGTCATGGGTTGATTGCTTAATGAGCGTGCATATTCTTTTAAATTTTGGAAATCCTGTGCTGTTTTATTGGCAAGCGAAGGTGCGCACAAACCGAAAAAACAGGTGATCGCCAAAATACGTCTAAACATGACCATTCTCCAAAATGGTGCGGGCAAGTTGTGGTGCTGCATCTCCTTTTTGGGCGATGAGTTCCAATCCTTTTTTAATGCTGGCATTGCCATACACCACATCAAAGGGTTGATTGGTGCAAGTCTTGCCTTGTGCACAGGTTTTGGGTAGCTCTGTTACTACAAGAGCAGGCACTGATGTTATATCGAATTGGCTAAACCAGACCGGATCAATGGATACCCCTTTAAAGTTCAAATGCTGCTTTTGAGCTTCGTCATTAAGCCGCTTAAAGGTTTCAATGGTTTTTTTAAAATCACCCTTTACTAAACCATTAATGACCACAGGAATATGAAACTGCGCTGCTTCATCGGCTAACGCAAATAAAAGTGAGTCAGGCATTGAAAAGGATACAAATAAGATAGCACCTTCAGCACCTTGCGGTTTTTGCTTGCCTTGCATTCCTTCCTTAGTACTTTGCATGAGCGTATCAATCAATGTTTTGTGTTCGGATTGAGTCTGTGATGATTTAATCTTCAGGACATCCATCGTTGAGCTCGGTATCGCGGATGTTTGACGCTTACTTTGAGAAAGGTATGTGGCTATGTCGTCATTCGTGTTAGCAAGGCTCGTCACAGTCCAGAACATCAAACCAAACCACACTGTTTTATTAAGCATGATTGAGCTCCTTGAATACTCGTGTAGCTCGGCAAAAGGAAGAAGTCACCAGGAGAAGAAAAACTGCAGTCAAGACGTTTAATACAACAGGACTTAAATGGTGTCTTATAGCAAGGTTGTAGCTTAAAACTAGGAGTGGCGCGATCAACACACTAAAACTAAACACCGTATTAATAAGACTCTTATATGCGTTAACCCACTCGTGTTTTTTTAAAAATATTTCCATGGCAATGGCGCTTTTACTAACACCAATAAACCATAAAAATAAACCGGACAAAGCTCCAGAATAAAAGAAAAAAACCTTTAATCTACCGTGTGCAAAAGCACTGATCACCATAGCTTGATCAGGTGCCATAATAAGGAAGCACAGCGTTCCAACCACGTAATAATATCCACAAAACATCAACCAAATCAGAGGCGAGCTCCCCATAACCTTTTGTTTTGGCATTAAATAATTAACCATTTGAAACACTCCTTTTTTAAAGAAAACAACAATTTCTCTTGCGAAAAATCATAAAGCCAAAATTATCCCCGTCCCCTGGATACGTATGCCCCGCTTCCCAGGTAATCACCGAGCGCCCAAAGGGTTGGCAGCGTTTTGCATCAGGTAGCGTATTGACTAACTGGTAGCGATACCGGCTTTTAGGCAAAATAGAAGAGCGATAGGTAGTACAGATTGCGGGTGAATCTTTTCCGACCGAATCCTTAATCGCTCCAATGCGATGAAGCTTAAAATCGGTGCGCTCTGCCAATAAAGTGGCAGCACTGATGGGGCTTGCCTGATTGGCGATAAAACCATTGAGCGGGTATGTTGAGCCTTGAGCTCCCTGGCACCAGAATAAAGAATCCATTGCCATTCCGGTCAATGCCTTGGTAGCATCTGCGGCACAAGAGGCACGAACAGGTGGCGTGCTAAACAGGGTTGCTTCGGGGTTTAGAACAAAAGCAAATTCAGAATCATTCCATGTTGGGTCAAGCTCGCTCAAATACATCACATCAAAATCTTCTGTATCCATACAGCCAATTGACGTGAGAACCTGCAACCAATACATCAGGGGGTATTTGTACCAGTGCACGTAATAAAATGCGCCTCTGCCATCAGTATCTGGCATTTGCGAACCACCCAAACCCTGGTCTTTAATGTGCAGCTGCACCCCAAGATTCACCATGCAATAGGGTTTTCGTGTCACATCAACTAAGGCAAAGGGCTCCCAATAGCCTATGGTGACACCTAAAAGCTGCAATTTGTTAGGGCAGGAACAAATAGGACTGCCAGGGTTTTTGGTGTCAGGGTAATGGCTTTTGACGACCGAAGATGCACCAATAGTTAATGGAAACAAACAATCCCAGCAAATATCGGTTATTGGATTAACAAAATGTCCCTTGCATTGTGATCCATGAACTAAAGGCATTAAGAAGATGCTTGCAAAAATCCAATATAAAAGTCGTTTATTCATCGAAGACTCCAACTTCTCTAACCTGCCAATAAAGACCATCCTGATTTACAATGCTGGGAACATGTTTTATGTGTAGCTTCGTTGAAATCAGTCCATTAACATCAAAATAAATTCGCCCAAACAGCTCTGCTGCAACCCGTACATCCCCACCTGTTAAAATAAATTTGACGTGGTTGAAGTCGGCGTAATGTTTTTTGACCCAAGCGACTTGTCTTGCATCGTCTGCGTTAAAAAAGAATAAAGTTTTAGAAAAATGAACGCGCTCAAAGGGATTAATGCGCAGTCCTGCTTTTTCTATTAATTGTCCATCAGGAGTCCAAAGGTCATGTGAGACGGTGACAGTCGGATCTATATGATAGGTCTTTGGTGTGCTGGTTGTAGTGAGTGTTAATGGCTTTGGTCTTATGGTGTGCGCGGCGATTCGTTGCTCAATCTCGCGCTGAACGTGCAGGAGTGAGCCACTTTTCTGCATCGACTCCAGGCGCTTCATGATGATTTGTCGTATATCTTCTTCATCTACTTGAAACACCTGACCATACTGACCTATATTTTTAGCGAATGCACCATTTGAAAATAGCAATAGTCCTGCAAGCACGAAACCAATCCCTTTTTTTGTTTTAAGATTCATGTTTCATCCTTGCAATGGTCAATTCGACCATGGTGTCCGTAATGTCATAAGCGTTGTGGCTTGCCAGAACCGTGCTTCCCACCACAGTGACTCCAAGGGAGGCGCCATACTCTTTTATTACCTCGGGTAACAGAGCTGAAAACCGCTTCATGATGTCAGATTGTTCTTCAACAGTAAGTTTTGAATGAGCAAGCATCACGGAAGGCGCCTGGATGGCTCGATTCATGTCCACTACCACAAGAGGCTGCAGTGAATGCCCAAAAAAACGGGCAAACACCAGGATTAAAAAGAATCCCAGCACACTAAGAAGTATCCAGTGCATCACGTTTCGTGTATCAGGCTGCATGGGAGACTCCATAATGTTCATTGGCAACTCGCAAGACCGCATCGATGAACGCCATACCCTGTTTCACATAATTAAGTACAGCTTGATAATCGTCTCCATCAGAAGACAAAAGCACGCGGGTAAAGGGATCGACAAATAAACGATGAAAGGAGGAAATCCCATTGGAACGTAATAGAACCTGTGAAAAACCTGCCTCCTTGGCCTTTGGAAAAGCCGTTAATAAATTGATCTCATAATCAGAAAAAGTCTCATGCTCTTTTTGATGTTTCATCAGGGGTTCCTGTTCCTGTAAAAAAATAAGTTTCAACGCGGAGTTCTCCCAGGCAGCACGTGCTTCTATAAATTCATAGTAATCAGCAATCCCCTGAGTAATGGTGACAAAGGAAGCCTTGTGCCTTCTACCGGTTCTAAACCCTTTGATAATGAAATTGGCGGCTATTTCATCTCCTGTAAAAAATGACCAGGCCTCATCTATAATGCACATCTTTTGTTTGTTTCTGTCTGAGTCAAACATGCGTCTTTGAAATTGAGAAATAACTGACAATAAAACAGGGGCACGAATGCTTTGATTGTCTTCAATTTCTTTTAAATCAACGACGATGATGCGGGCATCTGGAGATAATCTGGATGGCTCATTAAACGCTTTTCCATGCTCTGAGGTACTGCAATAACGCTGCATGTTTTTTGATAAAATGCGCGCTGTGGGATAGGTTTCCCTATCGAGCTCGTACAGGCTTAATAACTCCTGTTGCACATCATCAATACGCGTTTGATTTCCCATCCTGGTAAAAGCCGCAAGGATTGCTTCTCGCAATGTGCCTCTGTCATCATCAGTAGCACCACTGGTAGGACAGGTTAAGAGTTCAAATAAGGCAATAATATCATCCAGTTCACGGACAATATCGGTAACGTGGGTAAAGGGATTCATCGCTAAATTACTATATTCCAGATAAGTACCACCCAAAGCCTCACACAATTTTCGATAACTTCCGCCAATATCAATAATGAAAATATCACCTCCATTAAAGAGCACGTTAAGCATCAGCATCTGAATAAAGAAACTTTTCCCACTGCCTGAGGTTCCGGTCACAGCCATGTTGTAATTGGTGCCAAATGCTCCAGAAAAGGGATCAATACAGGCAAGTTGTTCGCGCATGGTGGGTAGAACAATGCCCTTCCCTACTCCTGACCAATCCGAAAGAATCGGCATGTATTGCGATGCATTCCAGGAAGAAATAGGCCACATCATGGTGGGAAGTGAAAAATCCTTGATTAATCTCCCTGTAAACAGGAATGGCATAGATACTAAAAAATAAGGGAGCTGCATCCGTTTGCAAAGCGCTAGCTCAATGCCATTGTACTTATAAACACTGATCGCAGCTGCTACATTATGTTCTTTCTCATGGGCTCTTGAAAACAGCACCACGTTATAGAGCATTTTGACGGAACGAGTCTTTTGTGCGCTCAAATCATCACGGAAAGTACGCCAGGCGTGAGCTTGATTCTCAGTTCCTGCAACATGCAGGGCATAATCACTTTTTGATTTTTTATCCAGATCTCGAGTCTTTCGATTAGCGCGTCCCTGCGCTTTGCCTTGCTCATCAACAAGATAAGTCACTGAAATAATATGATTACAAGGGATGCTCTGCTCTGGGTGAAGAATATTATTGGTGTTGTTAATGTTGTCCCATAAGTGAAATTTAGCTGGCAAGCGGTCAATAGTGAGCACCGACACAGCAGTTTCATAAGCACATCCTGCCCCATTCACGCCACGAATCATTAAGGTATCGTTGTGAACCTCAACATCAAAATCATGAGAAAGTGCCTGCTCCTTCAAAAGCCTTGTTTGATCATAGGCTGCGGGACGCGGATAAATAGAGTCTGGGCAATTAGCGCAATAGAAATTCAAAAGATGCAGAAAATCAGTTGCATCTCCTCGCTTAAATCCAATTTTTGCCGCAGTCATGGAGGCTTCAAAAGACACACGAAATTGCCCGAAACAGGCTTTTAAATCACTCTCAGTCTCTTTATTGACTTTATCGATTACAATAAAGACTTCTGTATGAGTCAGGCGAGGCGAAATAGTGGTGTTGGTTTTAAATCCATTGATCGCTGCATTTTGGTAAAAGGATTTAAGATTGTCGCCAAGCACCGATAAGTTTTTAAACTCTGCTTTGGAAAACTGTCTTGCAAATGCATCAATTTCATAGCCCACTTGATTGTGCTTCACCAAAAGAAGCTGCATGGTAAAGTCATGGGAGACTTTGGTGCGCAAAAGTGTATCGAGCTGCTCGGCTATTTTTTCATTGGCCCCTGTGAGGGGAATGATCCTATAAATTAAGCCCGCATTGTGTTCATTAAAAAATACCCTGGACTCTTCATCAAAGTATTGATACGGCAACAGTCTGGTGAATGAAGGGTAGCGGTGCTCGTCAAGGTTGAAACTTGTGAACTCTTTTTTAGATGCTTCATCACCAGTAGGATCAACACTTAAATACTCTTTAAGTAACTCATGGGACTCTTGAACCCATTCTTTCACTTTAGCAAACATTCATTTCTCCTGCGTGATTCATGGTCTACCTTAAAAAATGCCCTATTTGTATCTTGAATAGATAACGCTGTTATTAGCCTGCTGTACGAATTGGCCATCGGGTGTATAGCGTTTTTCCATGACCATTCGATTGACCATTTCCATGCTCTGGCATCCGCCTCTATCTGCAAAAGGGCATCGTGCGTCTTCATTGTCCAGAATGGACTTGGAACAGGCGCACAACAGGGTGCAAAGCACTACGATGCTTCCTGTCAGGATTTGTTTAATCATGAGATTTCTCCTCATTTTGAACGGTTGAAAACAATGGTGCTGATGACTGGCCTTGCTGGCTTAGAAAATTTTGTTCCAGGCGGTTGTTATGACCAATCATCAGTTCCTGTGAATTGGATTCGGTACTTTGTGCATCAGTACCATTCATTTGTGAACTTGAATCAGAAGCTCGACTAATCTGTGTGGTAACGCCTGCCTCATTTTGAGCACGCCCCTCATCAATGGATTTACCAGACTCGTAGACTTGATGTTCTTTATCAATCCAGAATCCTTTGGTAAATAAAACAGAGACCTTGCGTCCTGCGCGTGCAACTACCAAAGGATGGTAAATATCGGCTATTTTCATTACATAATCTGAAATACGATTGGCAGGATTACTTAAGGCACCTCCTGCTGCCGATTGTCCCAAAGCGGCAGCACTTCCATAAGTCGTAATCGTACCTACGCTTGGATTAATGGATTGCGCTGTATTGTAATTTTTTAAGCCATCGCCAATACCGGCCAACATACCTGCTGCTGCCGAATAGCCGAGCAACGGTTTAGTTTTTAAAATCGAGGTTCCACGTAAATCTTGCATGGCATCAAGATCAAACACTGAACCATACACTTTTTGCTCAAAATTGATGTTCTTTCCAGCGCAGGATAAGGTTTCAAGATGCAAAACCACAGAGCTTCCTGATAAATCACCGTAAGTTGAAACAAGTGCCGAACACCCTTCCAGGTGAGAGCGCTCATCGTTAGGCATAATGCCTCCACTGGTTAATCGAATTAAGGCGGTTCCCATATTTTTTGAGCCATTAATTCCCGCATCGCCCAGGATTCCGGTAAGTAACACTCCTTCGGCAAATGTGCCTGCCCAAACATAATTTCTTGAAGTGCGTACTTCTCGCATCTGCCTTTTACGACCGTGGAATTGCACTGTTTCAAGACCCCCTTTGGAGAGCATTTCGCGTGTCTGTCGGCGTTTTTGTTCCTGTCTTGCTTCAATTTCTTCGCGTGTTGGGGGTCTTGCTGCAACGCTTGCAAGGCTTGCTTGTTGTGAAGACAGCAGCGCTACCTGTAATTGTTCCTTGGTTTTTTTATTCTCTTCCTCAAGACGAGCAAGTTGTTTTTGCATGGTTTCTACCAGCGCTTTTGTTTCAGAGTTGTCCTCTTTTGAGATAACTTCCTTGTTTTGTGCCTTTTGAGTCACAAGCTCCTTTAAAGAATCAATTTGGCTCTGCTGCTGTTTAATCAATGCTTCATCACTGTCCTGATTGAATTTGCTGTTAAATACACCATCAAAATGAGCAGGCACCTCCAGCTCAGGCTTTTTGTGGGAGGCTGAAGACGTTAAATAAAATCCATAGGACGCCCCTGCAATGAACAACAAAACGGCAGCATGTTTGAGCTGTTCTTTTTTTGCCATTTTGTTGGCATTAAACTTAGGTTTATTGAGCCACCAGCTTTTTAGTTTTTTTAACATGTCACACTCCTTTCCACTCACATCGACTAAAGTTAGCCTTCATTGCTGTACAAACCATATAAATAAGCGACTTTCTTTGGGGGAAGCCGCTCATCGCTTAATGAAAGCGTTTGTGCCTTGTTATTAGAAAAAAGCTCTGTTGTGAGGGCTATTTCATGATTGGACGTGTTTTCCAACCGATAGACATAACCCGTTAAAGATTCACCCTGGTACTGTTTTTGGAGAACGACTTTAATGTCTTTTTTAATGTAAAATGGTCTTGAAAGCGTGCGCTCAAGATGAAAATCTTTTGGAATTTCTCCTGCTTTCATCGCCGCCAGCACTTCTTCATTTTGGTTTAAGTCACTGACATCGTTTTTCACAAATTTCAATTTTGTTTGTGTTTTAGCCACGAGCTTTAAGGTTTTGCCAACCGCCTCATTAGGAGTGATGGTCAATGAAAAATGATGTCCTTTATCCGTAGTCAGAAAAAGGGTAATAGGCACGTCAAAGGCAGGTTTTAAGTAAATAGAGCCTTCAATGCTGTTGAGGTCGTCCATCTCACTTTTATCTACTGTAAAAGCACGCTCTGGATAGCTCAATTTAGTGATTTTCTCACCTTCAACAAACACTCGGTTGAAATTAATACTCGATAAAGACAAATTGAATTGCTCGCCTTCTTCAAATGAAATAACCGATGGGATTGCTCCTGCTGTTGCTATACCTCCGCACAAAAGGCCTGTCAGGAACAGTATTCTTTGGGCTTTAGAGTAAATACTAGGCTGCATCATGGATCTCCTGAATGGACGAAAGGGTTAAAAGGCCGTTTTGAAATGAAAACTGCAGACGATAAACTTTACGCTCAGGCGCTAATTGAAGGCCGTGACTGGTGCGATATAAGAGCCCTTCAATCTGACCCTGGTGATGTGCTACATCAACCGATATATTTTCGCTATAAAATACCGAGCTTATATTTTTTTCGTGCACTGTTTTACGCTCTTCATCCAATAATCTGGAAAAGGCTTCCTGAACATTTGGCTTAATTAAATGCGTTAACATGGCATAACGCGCATCGATGGTTTCTGGATTGTATGTCAGGCGTAAATCAGCGGCTTTTTCAGTCATATCTTTTAAATATGAAGGTGAGTAAGCCCGTTGACCTATACTGAATTCTGCACCGGTACATACCGGCAACCAATGAACCTGCCGATGTGTAAGGGAATAAAAGCAAACACCCGCCAGAACCAGAACAGCACTTGAGCTTGAAAGCGCCCAGGCCAGACTTAGCTTTAAAAGAAGCCTGTTTTTAGCAATGGCATTATCACGGTAGGAAGTATTCATAAGGTTCACCTGATGTAGAGTCGGTTAGCAGAATCAGGAAATTCACGAAACAACAGTGAAGTGAGCCCATGCGGCAACGCCCAGTACACAATGGATAGAAGTGTGCGGATGGGTAACCCGCCAAACTTATAATGCATCAACGCACTTAAGGCTGCCCCTATCATAAACAACTGATAGGAAAGGCCTGTCAGAAGCCCAATACCGGTTAGCAAAAAGAGTGGCAAGCCCGTGGTAATGGGTATGCCGGCTATTTTTGGCTCATCAGAGAGCATGAAGGTTTGGTAATTTCGTTCCATTATTTCAACGCATAGTTAGTGAATATCATCAGCACAGGAACCCCTGCTAAAACAGCAATGTTTTTCGTTTTCATGTACGCATAGGCACCTGCAAGTCCCTCAGCCAAGAGGATAAAATAAGGAGTATCTGATTTTGCACCAAAGGTAGCGGCCACCTCGTCCTTAAGTCCTGCCAGATGATTAGTTCCTGCAAAACTTAAGTCTGGAAGGAGACACGCTACAATGAATCCCAGTATTAAAACGGGTGTTAATTTTTCAAAATACATAAAGCCTTTGAGGCTTAAATCATTTAAAACTGATGAACAGTTCATCACTTTCTCCTTTTTTGGTTAAAAAAATCCCCTGAGCCCCAATTAGTGCTCATTTTTCATTCTTTTAAATTAATGGTGTGTTGTTTTTGAGCTTTTAAAAAGAGTGCTTATCCATCAATGACTCCTCCCTTATTGAACTTGTTCTGGCTTAACAAGTGATTGTTTTTTTGTACTTCGACCAACAATTGTGCCAGGGTTTGATTTGCCCTATGAACCTCATTGAGTAAAGCCACATATTCCACTTGTCTGGCTATTTGAGGAACACCACTGTCCAGAGAGATTAAAAAGGTATAAAGCTGACTTCCTTTAAGAACGCTTCTAAAATAATCAACTCCCTTTTGACCTATCATTATATTGTCTGTTAAAAAAACATGATTAACCTGACTATGATTTTGAGCTTTTGATCCAGCGTCTGCATAAATAATCCCATTCATCGCCATTAGAGTGATGGATAACATGAGTGTTTTTATTGCCTTCATTAGTACTCCCTTTTAACAAGACTTTTTCTTACAATTGCTCTAATTTGTTTCAACGATTCTTTGCGACTAATTGACATCTCGCGTGGAGCTTGAATTCCAATACAAACCGTCCCACCTTCGATCAACATAACTTTCACCTCAATCCCCTCCCCAATTAAGATCGATTCATTCACCAATCTGGATATAAATAACAATTCAAACACTCCTTTATTTTTGCCTATAAGATTTCCAATTAAATGCCAAGGTAATACCGTTTTCGGTCAAACGACCTACTGTTGGCTCTCCGGGCTTGGGGAGCAATGGAACAGCCAACCGACTTAAGGCTTTTCTGTTGTTCTTAATGGCCTTAACTCACCACGTTTTACCTCATCTGGCATGGCAAAGGAATATCGTCCGAGCATATTAATATGACCATATCCATATGCGGACAGTCTGGCTACATCTTCATCGTATACGGGGAAGCCTTCTTGTCGTAATTGATTAATGGCAGCATCCATGTAAATAGTGTTCCAAAGTGTAATGATATTTAAAACCAGTCCAAGGGCACCTAACTGATCTTCTTGCCCTGCACGATACCGCTGATGAAGTTCTCCTCGCTTACCATGAAAAACAGAACGACCTAAACTGTGTCTGCCTTCGCCCAAATTTAGTTGTACCAAAGTCTGACGACGGAATGACTCATCATGAAGATAATTGAGCATGTGGATAGTTTTGTCAATTCGCCCAATTTCGGCAATTGCTTTGGCTAAACGAGTTGGTTTATCAGCAACTTGAAGAGTGCGCATAATGCCTTCTGCGGGAACTCTCCCGAGTTTTAATGAAGCCAATAAACGTAAAATATCATCCCACTCAGGAGGAACAAGATTTATATTTATACGACTTTTTGCAAGTACATTGAGCTTTCCATAATCAGCCAACGGATCAATCCGCCAGAATCTAGCACCACCCATATCAGCCAATCGCGGACTGAAACGAAGTCCCAACAAACGAAACAGTCCAAATACAATATCACTGTATGCGCCTGCATCTGTCATGATCCGCGTTGGCTGTAATTCCGTCTGTTGCTCAAGAACAACGCCTAACAATATTAGGCTATCACGTAAAGTGCCAGGTACTGTTACAGCATTTAAGCCAGTTCGTTGATTAGAGATTAGATTGTACCAAGTGACACCACGACCTGATTTAAAATATTTTGGATTTGGAGCAGCGTGCACTGTTCTAACCGGTACAACGAAGCGCATGCCATCAGCCGATGCAATATCGCCTCCGCCCCATTTCTTAGCTAATGGAATTTGATTTTGAGCAGAAACTAAAATGGCATTGACCGCCATTATCGTTTCATTTCGAATATAATTTTGATCAACCCATACCAATCTATCTCTTTTTAAAGCAGGTATGTCCTCACGAACAAACGGTTCTCGTCCAGTATTGCAAGCGTCTGCTAGCAATTCAGCACATAAACTGATTAATAGATCCTCAGCACGCGCACTTCCTTCATTGATGTGGGTAAATCCATCCGCAAATCCAGTACGTGTGGCTATCTCAAGTACCATCTCGGGTAAATCGACACGTGGTAATTTGGCTTTTACAGCAGCTCTCAATGCTTTTAATGATGGAGGCTCATCAAGTGCATCAAGCTGAGTTAGAATCAGCTCCTCATTACCCTTAACTGTTTCAAATCGAACAGCAGGGTTATTATCAATATTTGCAGCAACTAACCGATACACTTGATGTAGTTCATCTGTAAGGCTTGTTATGGCTAACATTGGGTCAATTGTTAAATTTAATGAGCGGCAAATCATAGGACGTATTGCCTCCCACTCTGAGCCAGAATAAAGATTGGCTCTTGGATCAGCATACCGCCAACTCGGACTTATGAACACATCCCTATGTTTCAGTGCCGATTGCAATTTATCAAGAACACAAAATATATATGCTGTTCGGTCAATTGTAGTTCTATTGCTATCCCGGCCAGTTATTGATGTTATTAATGCAAGCTCTTTATTATTTGCGTTTTTTTGAACTTCCTTCATGTTTAAAATGGATTTTTTCAATTTCTCAACTTGAGATTGTTTTTTCTCTGGTACAACGATTTCCTTAATTTTTTTATTGATAAGGTCAGCATATAAAAGTTTATCGTTATGCAAAATGATACCATCTTGGGTTTTTACAAGTTTCTTTATGACGCGATAAGTGGGTCGTGGTTCGTCTTGTGGCCAATTGATAACGCTACATTCATTTTTAATAACAATATTACGTTTCCATGATGTTCCAATAATCTCCATTGGCGGTTCATCCGTTTGTTTTCCCTTTAACCATTCAAGACTGGCAAGAAGAGGTTTTCCCGCTTGATTACTATCAAAATTTATTACTCGAAGGAGCGAAGGTAAAAATTTCTGAACTGTTTTTTCCTTTTGTTCAAGCTCATGATAAAACACATTACTTGGCGGCCTGATTAAGGCAGTGGCATTTTCAACTGCAGATACAAGCGCTTCATGACCTACTGTTGTATAAATTGTGTCCCGAATTTCATGATCACATAATTCTGTATTCAGTAGTAATTTACATGCATCGACCAATGTGGCTGTAGCTTGATCGAGATCTTTAAGAGTTCGCAGTCGTGTATTTTTATTTTCTTGCTTGGCCTTTGAGAATAAATCACGCAATACCATACTGAGCACGTCCAGAGAATCATCTTGGGAGTCTGACTCAAAATGATTCGCAAAAGCAACGAGCGTCGCCATTTTACGCTCAAACGGCAAGCGGTTGATGGCTGTAATTTTTGCCGTATTAGCAAAGCGTGCAAGTGTTGCTATTTTACAGGCGGGGATGCGGTACAGTGGTAATTCAACACTAATGTTGCGGGCAGACTCAACCCGTTTTAATGCTTGCACAAGAGCTGTGCTACTGATGCTAACCGGACCTTTACGCAGTTTATCAAGCAATGACAGATGTTCGTCATCCTCTACCACCAAGAGGTCATTCAGTTTTTCCTGTTGTGATGCGCTTAAATTTTTAATCAACATTCGCCATAAGCGAGACTCCATCCTGGAGCGAATTTCTGCAACAAAACGCTCAAGAACTGTAATACCTGGTAACAATATTTTGTTGGTCGATAGCCAACCCACTGCATGATCAAAAAGCACTCCAGGTCTGTCAGTACCAGTCCAGCATAGTGCACATAATATGCGACCAAGACGATAACGACTACCTTTTTCAGCAAATTCTATATAGCCATAACGCGCTCGAATTTCAACAGCATGACGCCAACGCTGCTCACTTTTCATGTACATTGATATGCAACTTTCAGGATCATTAACCTTGATTTGAATAGCAACTCGCTCAATTACCACACGAGGAATCTGATTCAAGTCGGAAATAAAAGCTCCAATAAATCGAACTGTTGTCAGCTGTAATGCATAACCTAACCTGCTGAAGTCACCACGCTTGTTTGCAATCCACTCCATATCCTGATCATCGAGGAAAAAAAGGCTATCTACGATATCTGGTGGTAGGTCAGTAGGATATTTAGCGTAATTGTCACATTGTACTGGGGAGAGAAAACTAACAGGCATGTTTATCCAAAATCAATAGGTGTTGTTGCTAAACTTAGAAGTTTTGCAGCGAAAATTGATGCCGCGGATTCATTGACTCAAATTCGTTGCAAATATCAGGTGCAAAAGTCTATTCTTTTGCGATATAATTTGCAACGAATTTAAAGGATATAAATATGAAAATTGGCTATGCGCGAGTTTCAACCACCGACCAAAACTTGGAATTACAGTTAACCGCTTTAAAAGAGGCTGGCTGTGGTCGTATTTTCCAAGAAAAAATTTCAGGCGCTAAAAAAGAACGTCCTGAATTACAACGGATGCTCGAACAGCTGCGCCCCAAGGATGTAGTTGTCGTTTGGAAATTGGATAGATTAGCACGCTCAACACATCAGCTGCTTGAGCTTGTTGATTCGATCCAAATAGCTAAAGGCTCGTTTCTGTCTCTTTCTGAGCCATGGGCAGATACAACCACACCTGGTGGTAAAATGGTAATGACCGTATTTGCAGGTATTGCTGAATTTGAACGTGATTTAATTCGTGAACGTACTGGTGCTGGTAGAGCAGCGGCTAAGAAACGAGGGGTACGATTTGGTCGTCCTGAAAAAATGAATGCAGAGCAAAAATCATTGGCCAAGCGTCTATTACAAGAAGATAAATCAGTTAGTGAGGTTGCTAAAACTTTTAATGTTCATAAAGCAACAATATACCGTTTGCAAGATTGATGCAGAAGATGAACATTGAGTTCTAACTAATAATATTTCAAAGAGGTAGCCTATATACTTTATTTTCCTTCCCCATCAAGTTAACTCTAATGCTAGTGCACCAGTTCTCTAACCCACTTATCTGAGATTACCGTACCTATGAATTAAATTAGCATGGAATCATGCTATAATTAGCCCATAGTGAACATTTTACGACACTAAATTATGCCGGAGATTACAGGAATTGACCGAGAACTGATTGAATCCACTATGCGTAAAGCTCATATCCCAGGTGTCAGTATTGCGTATAGAGATGGTAAAACAACCATTCCGTCAACAACAAACATTGGCACAACCGACACACGTGATACTTCAATTGTGAGCGATGTGCAGGATGATACTGTTTTCGGTGCGGCCTCTTTGAGCAAGCCTGCTTTTGCTTATCTGGTATTAAAACTTATCGACAAAGGTGTTTTAAAAGATTCTCATAATAGGGCTATTGGTTTAGATACACCCCTTCATGACAGTCTTTCTTTGGATGCTTTTTTCCAGAAGCATGGAGAAAAAGGGCGTGACCTCCAATTGATGTCTCAATTACCTGAGAAAGAGAGTCGCGCGCAATATAAAAACAGTTATGTATTTATCAAAGAGAAGGATACTCAGCAACTGTATTATATTACACCTGATGAGAAATGTGAAAATGTAACTATCATTGATTTTAATTTATTTGAAAAAAAAATAAATGACCTTAGAAAGAAAGACGAGACGAAATTACATCTTAGTGAAGAGCAAATTAAAGAAATTGTAACCTCAAACGGGGACTACACTCACACCCCAATAAAATTAAGCGAAAAAGATAGTAAATCCGCTGAAACAATTACGCCTAGAATGCTGCTTTCCCATACATCAGGGTTAGGAATTGATAGTAGTGCTGCTTTGAGTTTTACGCCTGGTACTGAATATGCTTACTCAGGTACGGGACTCGAGTATCTACAAAGCGTGATTCAGGCGCAAACTGAGAAGTCACTGGGTGCTTTAGCCCAAGAGCATGTATTTGGTGAGTTGGCTTTAGGTATGAAAAAGAGTAGGTTTGTGCCACCAGGAGCCTCTGAAGATGATAAAGATAAAGCTAATGCCGCTAATAGCCTCTTCACCACAACCAGTGATTATGCAAAGTTGATGATTGCCTGGATGAACGATCCCAGCCCCATTATGCAAGAAGCATTTAAAAAGCAAATCAGTTTAACTCAGGATAATCAAAGACTGCCAGGAGAAACACAACCTGCTGCGGAACATGTAGAAATAAAAGTGAAAGAACGTCTTGCCTGGGGTTTAGGAGTAGGTTTAGAGCTTGATGAGACTGGCGAAAAAGCAGTTAAAGCATTTCATACGGGTGATATGAATCAATTTCGTGCGCAAGTGGCACTTGATTTAGGAAAGAAGTCCTGCATTGTTTATTTTGCGAATGCTAATAAAGACTTACAGGCAAATGGCCATATTTTAGCCCCACTCATCATTAAACCGAAAATTCCTATCGATTACGCCCATACATGGTTTTACTCAAAATTCCCTTTTGCATTGAACGTTGACCAGCTTCCTCAGGAAGCTCATTTTGGCTTAAGAGTTCAAGACAAAGATAAAAAAGCAGACAGTGATGCGGTCATGGCAGCATTTATGCCAGGAGGTTCGCCAACGCCTGTTCCAAACTCTGATGCAACAAAAGAAGCATCCGATGGCAGCAGCTATGCTGTGATGAAAGCGTTGATGCCCACGCATTCTCCAAAGCCCGCATTAAGTTCTCCTGAAATAAGAGAACAATCCAATGTGGAATCGCCGCCTACGACGACTATCGAAGAGGAAATTCAAGCGGAAACTGATAGACTTTCATCGCCATCACCATTGAAATTGACACCCAAACCCTCTGATTATCCTTGATGTTGTATTTACAAAATATTTATGTCACGAGCCATTTAAATACAAGATGGAGTTCTTCTACTTTATTTAGCAGACGTTAAGTGTATTAACTATAGTAGAAGATGGTTCAGCAAGACTATTATCCTTAAGTCGGTTGGCTGTTCCCTTGCTCCCCAAGCCCGTACTTCAAAGGTGTAGATAGGCATTTTGTCACCTACATCAAGTGGAGTATCATCTTCATGCCAATTAAATCTGAAAACCAGCCCCACATGCCCCTGAAGTTTTATCATTGGTATTGAAGAATCCATATCTCTTGCAACAATGTCGCCTGAGCAATGTTCTTTGTCGACTGTCATGCAACCAGCACCAGTGAATATTGTATTTTGGGGGCATAAATACACAGGATGAGCTTTCAATTTGAAAAAATTAGAGTGTCCACTTTCCGATGAAAAACAGGATGCTTGAGCAGTAAGTGTTTTTTTGATTTTACTCATATCATAATTTGAAGTAACACTATCCGAGATAGCATCAGTGCTGTAATTTACATCCCATTTGCAATCAGGAAAGGAGGGAAGTTTGGAATAAAAAATAACTGGAAACTCATTTTCATTATGGAAATCCATTGGAATATTAATTGTAATTTTAGCTGAGTCTGCACAAGTCTCTTCATCTTGAATAAACTCATAGGGTTCATATTCTTCAAATGAATACCCTATAAATTGGGGGAATACTTTAATAGCCTCTGAAGCAAATAAATTACACGATAGCATTATTTGAATAAATAAGGTTTTAAAGAGTTTTTGCATGAATATTTCCCTATCTGACAACCATAATCTTAAACTACGCGATTATATAATAATCATTTGATGTTGACTCGCTTATTTTTCAAATGTCTATAAAAGCACCGTGTTCGAATTGCTTAAAATCTTTACTGAAGCTATAACAAAATTGACTTTAAAAAAACCAGTGGGACATTATGGGCAAGTGTAACACTTAATATAAATACTGCTCTTTAGTTTTCACAATGTAAAAATTTCACTTAGTAGCCTTTACGCTCCGGAACTTGCGCTGTGATGCAAAATCAACAAGTAATAGTCACTCATATTGAACTATTATTTAACTGAATTACTGATGGTAGTTCTTTGAATGCTTAAAGGGGGAACTATTTATTGATGATAAGACGATTTTAGGCCTTGAATTGCTAGCGATATTAAATGAAAATCCCATTAATGAAACAGCTGGAAACGTGTGTCTTTTTGCAGGATTTTCAATCTTTATGTTATTTGTAATTCTAAAAATCGTACAAAATCGCTAATACCCTTCCCAAGGATGGATGAGCGCTCTTTGTTGTAAAAAACAAAAACCATATTATATTGATATAAAAATAATGTTCACCAAAAAATTGTTGCGATTTGACTAATTAAGTGCCATAATATTACTAGTGAGTGTATGAACAGGATAGCTATTGCTATGCACTCCTCCACCTTATTAAGGTACCAGCCCAAGAGCGGTTATAAAGCGACCCCAGTTTAATTTATTAAGAACCCTGATATTCAGGGTTTTTTATTTTGGTGGTAACTTAATCTTTTTATTCGTTTTCACATTATGAGCAATAACAAAAAATGAGATTTTTTGTTTTTTAGGTTGCGAAGTACGGTGATTAGAATCACGAATATAGGCGCTTTGAACAAAAAGCTTTAACTTACCCTGGCTTTTTGAAACTTGGAAGTACACTTCATACTCTTGTCGAAGACCTTGCTCATTCAATAGTTCAATAATAAAGAAATTTTCTTTTCCAGTATGAAAACACTTTTTCTTACTAAGTTCTTTTGTTATTTCGGGTAATTTTTTTGACAATTCATAACGGTTAAAATCAAATATCCGTTGTTCTCTTGAGTCTGAGTAGAGTAAGTCACTTGGAACATCATCCCACAGCTCCTTTTTATGTGTATTTAATCCCCGTGTAAAACAATGCAGGCCAAACTCAATTCTAAAAACATAGCGGATTTCTGGCTTATCTGTTTTTGCAGCTTGAACAAATGTCCATTCAAATTCATTAAGATGAGTTAAATCATAAAGTACTTGTTGATAATCGAATGGTTTCCAAATCTTTATGACATAAACTCCTGTGAACAACCCAAATTATTTTTAAACGATAATCCAAGGGGAAAAAGTAACCGTTTTAGGTTTGGTTATTCATGCTGAATAAAAGACAGATTGAATACAGAGGGATTATCGCCCAGCCTTATGGAGTTTTCAATATTAATCCAATTGGATTAATATAAATCACTATCTTTAGGACCTAAGCGAAGCTCTAGTCTGCATATGTGGACAATATGAAATACCCTTAAGGGTCTTGCAGAATGACTTTTCGCTCAGCATAAATCAATGAACAATACTTGAGATCACAATTGGTGATCTCAAAATAAATTTGAATAATCCCATTTCCAAGATCACCGATATTGATCGGCGACATATAACACTAACTTTCGGCTTGATCTTAGTTCAAATAACTACGGGATAACATCATGAATTTTTTGCAATTCATTTTTTGTAAGAGCGATATCGCTTGCTTTAGTACAATCTTCTACAGCAGAATAGGCCATATCTCTGATTGCTAGTTCCAACTTCAATTTAGCAGAATTAGAACCATCAAACATCAAATCATTTGCAGCCATTTCAGTATAAGTGGAAGCGCTATGAACTTTGTTTTTACAAAAAGAGACTTGCTCAGCAGCAGCAAGTTCATCAATAAAGATGGCAAGTTTATGGCATTTTTTTGCTAATTCTAGATTTTCAAATAAATGAGCTGCATTCAGGGTCATGGGAAGCAAAAGAAACAAAACAAATATTTTTTTCATTAACAATCCTTATATTATTTTGGGAGTGCATCCTATCATCTTCGTATCAAACATCAAATTTTATGCTACTAAAATCATTGCATTCTTTTGTCCACATACCCACACGAAGCGTAACACACTTCAACCTAAGTGAAGCTCTAGTGTGGGTATGTGGGCAATAAGATGACTCCTTTTAAGTGTCTTGCAGGATGATATTGCGGCCAGTTCAGGCCAAGAAATCATCCTCAACAAGACCAATATCCCCTTTAAGGGGAGGCAAAGCCTGGGGTAATTAGCATGTTATTTTGCAAGAAATAACATACTACCCTTGCAGCATCACTTTAAATTGCTGCAACTTTTTAGCCTCTGGAATGAGGCGTTTTTCCCGGGCTCTGCCCGCTGCGTCACTGGCCTTTTACTGCCAGTGACGCAGCGATTCGCTGCATCAAACAACAGAGTTTTCAAGGGCTATCCTTGAAAACTCTGTCACATTTTAAAAGCGATTACTCAAATGCGCATAAAATGCACTCATATAAATGTAAAAAATCCAGCAAAAATCCCTTGATTGGATTGTGAGATATGCAGGCCTTTGCTACACTAACTTCAATCACAACTGATGAATCCGTGAAAGCCGGATGAAACCAAGTTAACCTGGTCTTGTGAATTGCTACCCTAATTCCCTAACTTCTGTAGCGGACGCCTAGTCGGGAACTAACACTCACCTGAATCTTCAGGACCTAAAAATACTAATTAGGTTACTAATTAGTTCTTAACAACATGTCGTACATGTTGACCTTTAATCATCAACGCAATGCCCTGCACTACGTTGAACCTCTTGAATGATTAATCACTTATTAATTATTTGAATCAAAAAACTTTGACTATAAATTGTGACTTTTGACCCATTAGATTTATTTTTTGCATTGTGAATTAATGCACTGAAATTTTTGATGGTTTGTATTGTGAAGCAATGGATTAAATGACTTTGCTTTTTTTGTTTTTAAAATTTTAACTGGAGAACTCTATGAGTAATAACACCCGTGAAGTAAGTAATAGCGACATGTTGAACACAGTTGATGAGATGCAGGATAAAAAAGAGTACTTACTCAATCAGGAGAACTTTGAACGTTTGATGAATGTCCAAAAAGTCGTAGAACAAGCAACTGAAATGAGACCAACCTTTAAGAAATTGATTAATAGTTTAGTGACTGAAGAAGCATTGAATACTTTAACTGAACGTTTGATTAAACAAATGGCGTAATCTGAAATTGTGACCTTTAAACCAAGAACCGTATAAGGAGAGTAAGACTTTAAAACGAAGTGTAGTATCGATTAAAGAAGTAACTACGGGTTTACCCCCGCATCGAGCCTAGTGGTCCTTACCAAGCATCATTTATATGAGCTGCTCGAATAACACTAAACAAAATCCTGGGTAAACGTAGTGACATTAATAGGAACTTAAGCCAATGAGCAGAAAGCAAAAATTAACCCAAACCATGATTCAATATCTGAAACAGGACAACCAGGGATCATTGAACACAAGACAGGTTCGCCTTTTTTCGATGAATCGAATCATTGATGATTTATTTGCAGCGCGAATCGTTCCCATAACCTGGTATGCACTCACAACAGAACATATTAAAAAGTTAGTGAGCTATTGGCAAAATAAAGGGTTAAAAACGGCAACCATTATGAATTACCTGGTTTGTTTGCGCTATTTTTTAAAGAAAATTAATCACACTATAGAAGGTATAGACAATCAATCATTGAGTCTTGTAAAACCACGAAACAACAAGAGGCCAGAAATTCATAGCGACACCATTTTACATGCTATCAACGAGCCCATCGCTTATCTATTATTTGCTTTACAGTCCAAATTTGGTCTCACACTCCTTGAATCCATGTTTCTTGTCCCAGCCATCCACATTCATGAAAATGAACTTTGGATTACTAGAGAAATCAGCACTAACCGTAAAGATCGCCTGATCCCTATTATTAATGAAGAGCAACAACTAATCATTACCAAGTTAGTCACCCTGACGGAAAACAAAAAGAGCCTGCATCAACAATTTGGTGAACATCATTTACGTCTTGCTTATAAATTTGCATTAAGTGCCCTAAAACTCTCTACGCAGGTGAGCTATCGATATTTATACGCTAAATCACGCTTTGATCATTTGTGTAAAAACCACAGCAAATCAGATGCAAAAAAAATAGTGATTACTGAAACAAACATTAATAAAACCAGCCCGCTTTGGAACACAGTCCATGAGTAAAACAAAATTAAGAAGTGCTACTTATTCCATTCATCATCTGGTGAAACAGATGAGGATCTCATCCTTCAATACTCGAGCAGATACACGTGTCATGCTGGTGCGCTGCATTAAAGACTTACATGAGCTGGGCTTTAAAGTAGGGCATATCAAAGGAATTAAAGAGCGGCATGTCCATGCCTTAATAGAACATTGGAAAAACCAGGGGAAAAATCCAGCTACCATTAAAAATTACATGGCCAAACTGCGTAAAATGGCAATACAACTAGGCACTCCAGAACTTATCAAATCGGAAAACATTGCTTATCAAATTGAAAGTCGCTCTTACGTCCCCTCAGTCAATAAAGCCATTACAGATATTGATTTTTCACAGTGCTGCGATGCTCACATACGCTTGTCACTTGAAGGCCAGGCATTATTTGGATTTAGGCGTGAAGAATCACTTAAATTTACCTTGAGTGAAGCTTATGAAGGAAACCATCTTAATATCCAGCCCAGTTGGACCAAAGGTGGTATAGGCCGGATTATTAAAATAAGGACTGAGGAACAACGGAAATGGCTTAATCGAGTTAGCCAGCTAGTCCGTCCTGGACAATCGTTGATACCACCAGAGAAGTCCTATAAAGAACAGGTGGGACATTATAAAACGATTACAGCTCAATTAGGTCTCTCTAATTTACATGGGCTTCGACATGCCTACGCACAGCGTCGTTATCACGAACTGACCTGCTGGTTTGATGAAAACAAACAAGGGCTTTTGCCACCAATTGCAGGAGGAAAACTTTTTAAAGAGTTGTCACCAAAAGAACAAGACTGGGACATACGTGCCAGGCAGATCATTTCCAGAGAATTAGGTCACTCCAGAATGTCGATAACCAAAATTTATTGTGGTTAATTCACCGTTTTTTATAGAATTTATTAATTGAGTTTAGTAGAATAATAAACAGAAAACACAACTGATGAACCAGTGTAATTCTGGTGAAACCGAACTCTTCGGTCTTGTGACTTGCTACCCTAATTCCCCAATCACTGTAGCTGAGCGTTTAGTCGGGAACCTGATATACCTTAATTCAATACACAAATATTGAATCCTATTAAAACAATAGAGGTGTACTCCTTTATTTTTATTTCATTAAAGCAATTAATCTTGTTTTGAACCCGTTTGAATTCATTGTCTGATGCCTATCAGACAAACCCATTTTTGAGAATGTATTCTTTAACAATTTGGGTTATTCAACCATGTTTAAAAAAAGGTGAATGACGTAGGCTTACGCTGGAGAAGAACTCAGCGTTTGCTGACTATTTCTCTGGCTTTTACAGGAGAAATGGTCGTGCGTATTCAGACAGATACCTTAAAATATGCTAAGATTCTTAAAGAGAGTGGGTTTTCTAAAGAGTTATCTGAGGTATTTTTTTCCACACTGACTCAAATAGAAATTCACAACATTTATAGTATTGATGAGGTGGATAACATGTTAAGTGAAGCCGTCAGACAAGTGTTTGTTGAGCAAGATAAAAAACTTGTTGAACAGCGTCGCGAGTTCGATGAGCGAATGAAATCCTACAATGAGCAACTGCGTGAAAACAGGAGTGAGTTGTTGGCATCAAGACGCTGGATGATTGGTACAATCATCACAGTTGGTCTTTCATTAGCCGCTTATCTTTCAGCATTAATTCATTTCAATCACTAAGCCTATTTATAGGTTTGTAGCCCATCGGGGAAATCACACTTCCTCATGGGGCAAGGGTATTTCCCAAAATCTAAGGAGAGAACCCATGCAACAACTATCTTTTGCAGAATACACCAATCAATGCACTCGAACTGATTTAGCCTTTTTTGATTTATTGCGCTCTATAGCTGAACTTCATGCCTATCAGCATGAGTTATCAGCAGAAGACATAGCACAACTTCAAATTGGCGCTCGAACGTTGAATGGAATAATTGCAAGGAATACCACAACGAACCATTCCATACAGTTGGTCTAGGAAGCAGGATTAACCCTGTTACTTGTTTTACCCGTTTTAATCCGCACAATCGGAAAATTTCTGCCTTGTGCGGGAGTTCTCCGATTGTGCGATTTTTTATTAATTACATTTAAAGGAGAACTAAAATGGCAGTATTGAACAAAGTCCAATTAATAGGTCATGTGGGTCATTCACCTAGAAGTACCCAAACAAAGGAACATCATCCTGTTGCATCAGTCTCCATTGCCACGAATGAATCCTATCGCCGTAACGGTGAGTGGGAAACCATTACTGAATGGCATCATCTGGTGTTTTTTGGAAAATTAGCAACTTTAGCTGTGGAACGCCTGCAAAAAGGCAGTCAGGTATATATTGAGGGCAAACTGCGCTCAAATAACTGGACTGATAAAGAAGGTGTTAAACGCCAATCAATCAATATTGTGGTGCAAACCATACAGTTACTTGATAACGCAAAACCCAAAGAGCTACCCGAGCAAACTGATAAACCAACACCAGAAGAGTATTTAGCTCAAATGCACTCGATGTTGGAATGTGAAGAAGTTCCTTTTTAATTGTTTCATTAATCCCGAAGGGAGTTATCCCTTTGGGAACAACTCCTTTTTTAAAACTTAAGGAGAACCACTTAAAATGAATCCATTTGAACTGACCGCAGCATCTACTTTCCTCAGTTATTTTCCCGATGATATTGAGTATTCAACCCTTATCAATCGGTTAAACAATGATGAATTAGGGACTGATGACGATGCAATCGATTTGTGGCAGCCTTTTGAATACTACCCAGGTGTATTCATCGCGGAATGCATAGAAACATTGCATGATCGATTGGTTAAAACGTTTCATACTCTAGCTTAACCCTTGCAGGAATCTATCCTGCAAGGGACGGATTTTTGACTGTTTTTAAGGAAAACATCATGAATTTAATTGAGAAAATTACCGCAGCTGTATTAGATGATGAAGAGCCAACAGAGAAACAGTCGGAGCTTTTAGTCGAATCGTACCTTAATAGCACCGACAAGGAGGCAATTGATAAGTGCTTCACTTGTCTTTGTGGGTATAGCCTGTCCAGTTTAATTAATTAAAGTAATTTAATAACCCTAATGGGAGCAAGACTCCCATTAGGGACTTGCTCCTTTTTCTTTGAATCAGGAGAACATAATGAATATTTTAACAACAGAACAACTTTATAAAGCAGCCCCTTCGCTATTTACTCACGGAGCTGCTGAACATACCAGTGAGCGATATCAGCCAATTGCCACTTCTGACATCATTAATGTATTGCTTCAGGAAGGGTTCTATCCAACCAAGGCAACACAATCAGCGAGTAGACATGAAGAAAGAAAGGCCTTTGCAAAACACATGGTCCGATTTCGACATAGAAACTATCACGAGCAGGATGGCGGTTTATTTCCTGAACTGGTATTGGTCAACTCTCACGATGGCATGTCCTCGTATCGTTTGATGGCAGGACTGTATCGTCAGATTTGCACCAATGGTATGGTTGCCGGTAAAAACTACAATGAAGTGCGCGTTAGACATCAAGGTGATGTTATTGGCAACGTCATTGAAGGAACCTATCAAGTTGTTGAGTCGTCTCACAGAATGCTTGATGCCGTAGAGCAAATGGAGGGGATTCAATTAACTAATGAGAAGCTTCTGGATTTTGCTCAACAAGCGCATGCTCTTCGTTTTAGTGAGGATGATAACCTGGTCATCGAGGCAAAAACTCTGTTAACTCCAAGGCGACGTGAAGACATGAAACGTGATTTATTTTCTGTTTTAAATGTCGTTCAAGAGAACCTTATCAAAGGAGGATTGCCTGGCTACAGACAGGATGAGAAAGGACGCTGGCGACGCGCTCGAAGCCGGCAAATTAAAGCAATTGATCAAAATATCAAAATAAATCGAGATCTTTGGAGCATTGCTGAAAATACTTTGTTATCTTGCCCTTAGAACTAATCTGTTCAAAGCCCCATATCCTGGGGCTTTTTTTTGCCTTGAATTTTTCAAAAAACCTATTATCATTGCTTCATCTTTGCAAGGTTGGACTTGCATATACCAACACAAAGGGCTGATTTTGGCACAGGATCAGCCCTTTCTATTTTGTAACAAGAAGAATTTATGATTTCCTACCAAGCCCCGATGCTCCCCGATGTCAATTACGCACTGCTTGACGAAGACGCTTATTTTTCGTTAACTGATCTTGAATACGACACCATGAAAAGCTGTAGTCATTTTCTGGAAGAACTCAAATGGGTACTCATCGAAGAAAAACTGGTGCAGATACCTCAAATTCTGTGTGGTTATCTTTGCGCCTACCTCGGTACAATCACCACGGTACACACCGTTAAAAAAGCAGAAGCTTTAGTACCATCTCTCCTTACGCTCATCCAGCACCAGGCAAAAGCCTCACTCGATGCTTTTGCACAACACCCCATCAATCACAGCGTCAAAAGTACGGAAAAAAAGAAAATCCATCTTGATCAACTGCGCAACATCACCCCTGGCAGCATCGTGGTGCAAACCATGCGCCTTGGGCGAGAAATCATGGACATGTTTGACGAAATAAATAATCAGCCAGGAATCAGAAGCAAGAAAAAGCAACCTACCCCCTTCTGCTCTGATGAATCACTGACAAAACTCATGCTGCTGATGGGCTCAGAACAATGCGCACAATGGAGAGAAGAACTCGATGGGCTTTCAGACCATTATGTTCTCAATCAATTAGCCATCCAAATTGGTTGGGTGATGGGCTATTTCACTCACCTTCAAAACAAATCCCTCAAAGAATCACAATATTTTGATTATGGCCTACCCTTAGTGAGCCTCTTTCAAGAACATATTTATCGCTTAATGGAATCGTACGCCACCGCAGAGCATGCAAAAATAGAAGCCCAGCAAAGCGCTCATTATGAAGAAACGGAATCCCTTTTAAGTGAAATTCGCCACCTTTCCGAACAGACCTACAACCAAAAAACGCCCGCTGCCAATGCATTTCAAAAAGAGGTTCTCATCGCCCATGCTGGCATTGAAAAAACACTCATGGAGCTGATAACCCAGGGGTATGAAGTTAAAATCATTTTAATGAGCCTTTTTTATTTCTGGTTTATCCTGGAGGCTCCTATAAATGGAGTGAGTGAACAAACACTGGGCAAGACTGACCCTTTCCACCACATGCTGCCCGTCATTAAACTGGTCAAATCAACTACCCACTCCCTGCCCAAGCCAGAATTAAGCAAGGAAATTCGTGCGCTAAACGATTCCATGCAACAATTAAAAAAACATCTGACCCACCCTGAAAAATTGGATAACGTGCCGCAGAAAATTGCCCTGGAGCAGACCGAAGCGGTCAACACAGCCATTCACACCATCACCTGTGATTTCCTTAAAAAGGATATGCGCATCGAAGCCATTACTAATGCTTTATTCAGCCACTGGCTTCGTTTTTCCGTTTTTTTTGGTGTCAGTGAAAGTGAATGGCAAAAGATGGATTACTACCTGGTTGAGATTCTTAAAGCAGTCCGAGGTTATCTGGATTCTGAATTAGGGCAATAAGACTCTTCTTCGGCTAAAAAATTGGGTAAGTGCCTCCATTTCTATTTGTGATTAAGATTGGGTTACAATCGTAATCACAGGTATACTGACTCGTCTCATATATTTATAATATAGCGTTTAGTCCTTTCTTTTCGATTAAAGAAAGTAATTTCAAAGAAGTACCTGCTGGTTTTTTAAGCCCCCTCTCCCATTGGCTAATAAGATCTTTAGATACATTAAGACAATACGCAAATATGGGTTGGCTCACATTTTCTCGTTCACGCAATGCCTTTATTTCTACAGGTAAAAATTCATGTATCGGGGTTAAACATGCGCGATCAAATTGTCGCATTGTTTTTTTATCAATAACACCCGCATCAAACATATCAACAACAGTTTCATGTACAGCCTCAAAAACCTCACTTTTATATGTTTTATTTGTGCTCATTATATAGTACCTCCACAAGTGCACCTGATTGGAGCAATCGCTCAATGTCATCACCAGAAAAATTAAGCATCTGCGAAGATAAATCTTTAAATATTTGCTCTTCTTCCTGGCTTATGTTGTCACGTTCATTTTTTGGAAATCCATACACTAAAAAGGCCAGATCTTTATATCGATATAAAATAATACACCGATACCCACCCGACTTTCCTTGGTTTGCTCTGCCAAGCCTTTGCTTTATAACTCCACCACCATAATCAACATCGATTAATCCTTTTTCAATCTCTTTTATTAACTTACATAATTGAGAATCTAAAATACGCTCTTTCTTTGCAAATTTAGTAAACCATTTGTTTTTAAAAACCCGCAAAATAACATTCCATATTTCTTTTTATTATATGGTGTAATTATATAGCACTCAGTTCTATATTTCAAGAAATACTGACCCAAATACTAACCCAATTATTAACAGATAAATTCTAAATGATTAAATCCTGATAGATGGAAATCCAGAATATTAACCTTATAGAAATAAAGGACATGCTGAATTTCGGGAGAATTTCACCATCCGTAATGGCTATTCCAAAGCTCAGAAATAATGTAAACCCCCTCTTCATCAAGGTAGGATCGAGCATCAACAAAGTTTGATGTACCAACTTTTTCAAGTAGTTCTTGACCGCACTCAGGATCAAAAAAAGAGTACATCATAGCAAGCAATACTTGTTTGCTATGGCTATAACCGCCTATGGACTCTTTAATGAATTGATAGTTGGGTTCTAACTGCCATCTTTTGTGAGCATCATTGAGTGAGGATGCTTTTAGGTTAAAAAATTCAACACCAACTTTTTTTACACCTTGCTTCCAAGCCTTATCAAAGCGGATCATGAGATCATTTCTGTTATTCATTAGTTGTCCACCGTTTTGTATTTTATTCTCATTAACATCTACTTTACTTTAATGGCTTAAATAAGACCAAATTATGAGTCAAATAATTCTTCTATTGTTTCCTGCATTTCGTCCTGACTGGGCTTCGCATAACGAAAAATTTCTTTTATTGAAACATTTCCACTAAGTTCCTGAGCAAAATGCACTCCATGCTTATCTGTTACTTTTTTCAAAAAAGTATGCCGAAGTTTATGAGGTGTAAATTCAAATCGCTCATTCTCTGGTAAAAGTGCAAGCACTTGTTTTAAAACTCGCTGACATATTCGAAATATATTCCGAGTATTAATACGATTCCCTGCCCTATTAATAAATAAGGGTTGGTCAGATTCTATAGCTCGACTCTTTAAATAATTATCCAAATGTTCTCTACTTTCTTGCGGTAAGGGAATTTTAGTAGTCACCCGTTTACTTTTATGTCGTACTACAGAATGAAGCCCTTTTGAATGATATTGGTGTACATTTAATGAGACCAATTCAGATTCCCGCAAACCTGTTCCCAACAACACATAAAAAACAGCAGTTTCCAATAATGCATTTTGATTTTTTCGAGTACATATTTTAGCGCGTTGCTCGCAGGCTGCTTTTAAGCGCATAAGCTGTTTCGAGTTCAAGCCATTCCATTCTGGAGCATCTGTCTGTAAATCTTTAACCCCTGATAAAGGATCGCCCGCAATTAAGGGTCGTTGTTGATAAAGCCAACGGCCTGCATGACGAATGGTTGCCATGGTCCGATTAATGGAAGTCGCTTTGTATGCTTTTCCGGTTTTCTCCGAAATGGTATTGCATAAGGAACGTTGAAATTGTTTACTTACTGCTGGTGTCCAATTATCTACCTGGTCGTGCCCTACTTCGACCTGAAAAAAATTTAAAAATTTAGATAAGTCTTTTTGTTTAGCCTGAACTGTTTTTTCCGGTGCACCTTTGACATGAACCTGAACATAAAATGACAACCAGGCCGATAACGAATTGGTATCAAAATGAACATCCAAGGGATGAAAAACCTTATCTACCCCAAACTTTCGATTTTTGTCGTTTTTGTCATTCAGTAAGTTCAAGGCATGCTCCATGAGTGTTTTTCTCATTTTACCTCATTTGGGGTAGATAAGGTACGTTATCTACCCCAAACAATAACACACCTATCTGACTGCTTAAATAACCTATACCCTCATAAATATTCTGGGATAAAAACTCAGCACGCCTTATAATGCCCTATCAGGTTATAATCATGGATTTAATAATGAACATCAGTCAATTGAACGTAGAAGAACAAATAATAGAAATCAGAAACATACACGTTATTCTCGATTCTGACATCGCCGCTTTATACGGAGTAGAAACAAGAGATATTAATAAAGCAGTCAAAAACAACCCGGATAAGTTTCCTGATAACTATATTATTCAACTAAATAAGCGTGAAAAGAATGAACTGGTGGAAAATTTCCACCGGTTCGATGGACTAAAGCATTCAACAGTAAACCCTAAAGCCTTCACTGAGAAAGGTCTTTATATGCTAGCTACTATATTAAAAAGCCCAAAAGCAACAGAAACTACTTTAGCCATTATTGAAACTTTTACCAAAGTAAGGGAAATATCACGTACTATTAAAGCAATACCACAAACCCCACAAAATTCACCAAAGTACCAAGAGCTCATGCAAAAAACAGGTAATTTAATTTCGGATCTAGTTGTTCCTGATGACCTCGACACATCTGAAACGGAAGCAAGCATAGAGGTTAATCTTGCTATTGTAAAATTCAAATATTCAGTCAAGAAAAAAAACAAGTGATATTTTATTGAAATAAAAAATTTTGATGGGATGCGATATTTTAAAATTGATATGAAATTCTAATACTTAGATTCCTATGATCTTAAAACCCACCATTAGAGGCCTAAAAAAGACAATTACTATTATTGCATTACATCCCACTCCTGAAGCCTGTAATGACAAAAATTGCACTATAATAAACTATGCTGTGGTATATAGCACCTATTAAGGTAAGAAATGTCCACACCACAGTCTTATTCTTTTTTAATAGTCGAACCTTCCCTAGCGAAGCGAATTGTTATTCGCTCCCAATTCCTCAATTTTCGGCATCATCTAGATATTGCTTGGGATTTTGAATCTGCCAGGGAGTACCTGTCCTTTACATTATACGATCTTATTTTAATTGATATAAACATTCACCAAAGAACTATATTAATTAATCAAATTCAGAACAATTGGCGCATTGGCAAAAAAACCCCTATTATAGGTATATCTTCACACGAAGATTATGCATTATCAGAAGAGAACAAGGAGCGAGTCTTTCGTAAGCCCTTTACAAAAAAAGACGTAATAAAAATTATTGAGTTCCTTAATGGTTCAAGAAAGAACCATTAAATCATTTCATAAAACTGGACAAGGATAAGCCTAATGTTTAAAAAATTATTAATTATCAGCAGTCTTGCGCTTACCATTATAATCCCTAATACACTTTGGGCAAAAGAAAATTGTGCGTGTAATATGGGCTCAATGAGCCAATGTCAAAGTGCAATGGATCAAATGATGATGGACAAGTTAGGAAAAAAAGACAACCAATACGATAAACGCTTCATTGATATGATGATACCTCATCACCAGGCTGCCCTTATGATGGCAAAAGATGCCTTAGACAAGGCAACACACCCAGAAATCAAGGAAATGGCTCAGAAAATCATTGACACCCAACAAAAAGAAATTGAGCAATTAAAAACATGGCGTAATCAATGGTATGCAAATGAACCATCAAAAGGAGAATAGCATGTCCCACCAACAGTATGAGGCCTGTATTAAAGCCTGCCAAAAATGTGTGGCTGAATGTGAGCATTGCGCAACGGCTTGCAGCGAAGATGACAACCGTAAAGACCTAGCCTGTTGTATTACATTGGATCGTGATTGTGCAGCAATCTGCGCCCTTGCAGCAGAGATGATGGCCAGGGGTTCATCCTTTGCTAAAGAAATTTGTGGATTATGTGCTAAAATTTGCCGTGCTTGCGGCGATGAATGCAGTAAGCATCAGCACATGGAACACTGCAAGCGATGTGCCGATGCATGTTATCAATGTGCTGAAGAATGCGAAAAAATGGCTTAATGTTCAAGCTCCTTGCAGATACTGTAATGGAGCTTACAACGAATGGTGCATCATTAATTTTGGCAATTTAAAATCGCGATAACTCACTAGGGTCATCATGCCCGTTTCTTGATGATACAGCATATGGCAATGCATCATCCAATTACCAGGATTATCGGTATCGAATTGAATGTTCACTGTTGATTTTGGCAACACGATGACCGTATCGTGCAACAAGCCATTCTTTATTTTTTTACCATCAATCTCGGTTACTTCAAATACATGACCATGCAAATGCATAGGATGAGCCATGGTCGTTTTATTGTTAAAGACCATTTCAACGCGTTTATTTCCATCAACGATTAAAGGTTTGATGTCTGGCCACTTTTGGTTATTAATAGTCCATTCATAGCGCATCATATCGCCTTCTAGATTAACGGTTAAGATTTGGCCTGGTGTTTTATCAGGCAGTGGGTTTAATGCTTTAAATTGAAACTCCTGATCATAATTTAAAGCCCCTGCTTTACTTGAATTTTTTTCATTAAGTTTAGGAATAATCGCTTTAGGCGTTGCGAGTATTAAACCCGTTTGCATCTGCGTCCCCTCGCCTTGAGCAAGAATAGGATATGCTGCTTCACCCTGGGGAATAGTCACCAGGACATCAAGTCGTTGTCCCACAGCCAGTTGAAATTGCTCGGATTGTACCGGTTGAATCGATTGGCCATCGAGTGCGATTGCCTCTCCTTTCAAAATACCTGTATTTATAAAAAAATTGGACATTGCAGAACCCGCAATGAAACGTAATCGAACAGTATCTCCTGGATGAACGGGAACGATTTGAGGATTTTTTAAAGTTTTATAATTGGTGAGAAAAGCATCATAATTGACATCATTTAAATCAGGTGCCGCATTATCCATAGGCATAGAAGACATCCCACTGCCATGATGCATGTGGGTCATTTGCCCTTTTTTTAACTCACTTAGAATCACTTCTGGTTTTTTAAAACTAAAATCTCCGATAAATAAAGTAACCTCTTTATCACTCACCTTATCGTTTGGATCAGCAATAATCAAAGGGGCTGATAAAAATTGCTGTACTTGTAAATCATGATGCGAATGCATCCAATAAGTCCCAGACTGTTTAAGTAAGAAATGATAATGATACTCGCCGCCTGGGGGAATAGGTGCTTGCGTCACATAAGGTACCCCATCTTGATCATTAGGAACAATAAGACCATGCCAATGTAAGACGGTGGGCTTATCCGTTTGATTTTTTACAATCGCATCAAATACTTGACCTTTGACCCCCTTATATCCCCATGCCCCATCGGGCTGTTCGATGCGGAACAACTCAGCTGGTTTACCATCCACTTCGGTTTGGAACTTTTTAATCAATAATACTGTAGGATCAGTCGTTTTACGAGAAACAAGCTCTTGATTTGCAAGAGCTTGTCCTAAAAACAGCGTACTTAATAGTACTCCATGAACGCAATAAAACAATTTCATCAATGTAATCCTTAATTAGACTGTGAGGTTTGATAAAGCGCGCGTAATTGCGTTAATATTTTTTCCAATTTATCCCAATTCGCCTGAGTCCCCTCTTTATCGTTGGCATCTCCCGTTTTATCAAGGCGTGTAGCCAACTGCGCAACAAAGTTTAAATTACTTTGTAATGATTTTTTCTGCTCATCGGATAAGTCCATACTTAAAGGGGGTAGTGCGTTGACTAAATCGCGAATGGCAAACGCATGCTCATGAATGGAGGTTAACTGGTTTTCTTTTAATGATTGAGTAATGGATGCAGCCTGTGCATCAATAGCCTTCCAAATCTCAGGTATTGTGGAAGGAATAGCTACTTTAGAAACTTCAGCAGTATTGGCAAAGAGTCCCAAAGGCATTGTCCAAATAAAAAGGCTCATGATTAAACTAAGCCATACCGATTTTTTATTGCATTGCTGTGTTTTCATGGTGTTTCTCCTAGTTGATTATCCTTTAAAGCGATTCGTTTTTCTCGCCATTGTTCAATGGCGTTATAGACGGTCGGGACTACAAACATATTAAGTACGGTTGATGTTAATAACCCGCCTAACAGCACCTGGGCTAAAGGACGCTCCAATTCTTTACCGGCAGGTGAGCCCCAAAGCAGGGGGAAAAGCCCCAGTGCTGCGGTGGCGGCGGTCATCAACACTGGCACTAATCTATCAAGCGTACCATCAATAACCACTTGCTCGCGTGTTTTTCCCTGCAAACGCAATTGATTGTAATGGCTAACCAAAATAATCCCATTTCGCGCTGCAATCCCAAATAAGGTAATAAAACCAATCATGGCGGCCACACTCATCTCGCCACTGGCGATAAAGAGAGATATGACTCCGCCAATTAATGCTAAGGGTAAATTAAACATCACCAATAAGGCTTCTCTAAAGGTACCGAAGGCTTTATGCAGCAAAATAAGCATAATAAAAATAACTAAAGCGCCAAAGGTAAGAATCACTTTGGATGCCTGCTGTTGACTTTCAAATTGACCGCCGTATTGAATGAAGTATCCCGCAGGCAGTTTAATCTTCTCTTGCACCTCTTGTTCAACATCGGCAATCACACTGCCTAAATCACGTCCTTGCACGTTAAAACCAATAACTAATAGCCGCTGCACATTTTCCCGATTAATCGCAAAAGGTTGTGGTTCTACTTTAATATCAGTAACCGCGCGCAAAGGAATTTGGCTTAAATTTGCTTCAGCTTGTCCGTGCGCATCAATGAGCATTTTTTGAATGGCTTTAATGCTGTCGCGTCCCGGCTCATCCATACGAAGATATAAATCAAAGGTGCGTTGGCCTTCTAAAACACTCGAAACACTCACGCCATTTAAAAGCACTTGCACGTCTTCAGAAATCTGCCCCACATTCACGCCGTACCGTGCGGCTTTTTCACGGTCAATTTTAATAATGACCTGCGGTACATTAATTTGCTGCTCTTTGTTCACATCGACCACCCCTGGAACCGATTTTAAGACAGCCTCTAACGATTGTCCTAACTCATTTAAGGTGGATAAATTATCACCAAATAGCTTCACTGCCACCTGCGCCCGGACTCCTGATAACACTTCGTCCATGCGGTGGGCAATAAATTGCCCCACATTAAATACGGCTCCGGGAATATTGGCTAAATCTGCACGAATGAGCCGTAACAGTTCATCAGGGGGCATGAATTTGTTTTTATTAAAATCAAGACGCAAATCAAATTCACTGACATTAGGCGGTAGTGCATCTTCATCCAACTCACTGCGTCCGGCACGCTGAGCAATTGAGATGACTTGCGGATAACGCATTAAGGTTTTTTGCACCTGTTGACCTAAGCGCATTGATTCCTCTAAGGAGGTGCCAGGCAAGGTACTCATGGCTACAATGAAATTTCCTTCATGAAATTCAGGTAAAAACGAAGTACCAAAAAAAGGAAGTAAAGCGAGCGCAAATAAAAATGCGGCCAGAGACATCGCAACTACCGCTTTAAAATGTGCCAAAGACCAGTGTAAGGCAGTTAAAAAATGTCCCTTAAGCCACCGGACAAAACGGGTTTCAGACTCAGCATTATGTTCTGTCTTTTGCTCAACCCCATAATGACGCTCGCGTTGGGACAACGCATGCAAGCTCACCTCAGCATCTTCCTTTTTTTCTTGGCTTCGAACCAATAAGAGATAACAAAGTGCCGGCACCATAGTAATGGACACCACAAGCGAACCCAATACCGAAGCAATATAAGCAATGGCCAAGGGACTAAAAATACGCTCAGCAATACCTGATAGAAAGAAAATCGGTAAAAAAACAAGGCTTATAATGACGGTGGCGTAAACAACGGAACTTCGTATCTCAAGCACGGCATCAAAAACGACTTCAATTGCAGGTAGTGGATTAATTTCTTGGCGGTTCACTCTTAAGCGATGCACCACATTTTCTACGGTAATGATGCCATCATCCACCACCTCACCAATGGCAATTGCCATCCCACCTAGCGTCATCGAGTTAATGCCAATGCCAAAATAGTGCAATACCAATAAACCAATGACAAAAGATACCGGCATGGAAAGAAATGTAATAAACGAAGCGCGCCAATTCATCAAAAACAAAAACAGTACGGCGATAACAATAATCGCGCCCTCCAAAAGTGCGCGGGTTAAATTATGAATCGCAGACTCGATAAAATTGGCTTGTCGAAAGACTTCGGTTTTAAGCGCAACACCCGCGGGCAGTGTTTGCTTGATGTTCTTTAAAGCCTGCTCCACTTTAGCAGTAGTTGTCACCGTATCAGCACCATAGGCTTTGGAAATCGTGCCAATCACCGCAGGCTTTGTATTATAAGCGCCATCTCCACGCTTAATTTCTCCACCAAAGGCGACGATTGCCACGTTATTGATGGTAATGGGGACTCCTTTTCGCACTGTAATCGCGGTTTTTCTAATGTCCTCCAGGGATTGGATTCGACCAACCGTTCCTACCACAAGCTCGCTTCCTGCCTGGTGCACGAAAGCACCGGGTACATTTTGGTTGGCGGTGGTTAATGCTTGGCGCACTTCTTCAATGGTTACACCATAGGCAAGCATGCGTTCAGGAATTAACCGCACCTGGTATTGTTTCACTTCACCACCCAGTGATACCACTGAAGCAACCCCACCTAAGGCCAAAATCCTGGGCCTAATCGTCCAATCCGAAATTGTGCGCAAAGTTTCTGGGCTTGCGGTATCACTGATTAAGGCGTATTTAACAAGCCAACCCACAGCTGAGGTCACAGGAAGCATCACCGGGGGATTAACCCCAGGTGGAAGTCTGTTGCTCATTTGTTGAATACGCTCGTTAACCAGTTGTCGGTTACGGTAAATATCGGTTCTATCATCAAAAACCACTGTAATTGTCGATAAACCAACAGAGGTTTTTGAGCGCACGCTAGCCACCCCTGGAGTGCCGTTAATGGCACTTTCCAAAGGGTAGGTGATGAGCGTTTCGACATCTTGCGTTGCCATGCCCGGCGCTTCGGTTTGTACCACTACTTGCGGTGGCGCAAATTCAGGAAACACATCCACCGGCATTTGTTTTAAGGTGTAACCACCTAAAAGACAAAGAACCAGTGTTAAGGCTAGAATCAAAAGACGATTATGTAACGACCAGGCAATTAAGCGAGTAAACATTAGTGAGACTCCTTGTCACCGTTTTTTTTGCTGCCACCACCGCTTAAGGATAAGGTGTATAATTCACGGTTTCCTTGAGTCACAACCGCATCCCCTGGCACTAAGCCTTCTATAATTTCAGTGTACTTATCATCACGACCCCCGAGCTTTACCGCCGTTCGGTCATAGGTGGTGCCATTCTTTACAAACACAAAGGTGGCGTTGTCGATTTCAAGTACGGCATTATTAGGTATCGTGAGCGCACCTTCTGTAAAGCGCAAAACCACATTGGCACGCATGAACATGCCCGGCTTTAGTAACCCTTCTTTGTTATCAAGACTGATTTGTACATTCACACTGCGTGTTAAGGGATCTAAGTTGGGCTCAATCAGCGTAACCTTGCCTGGAAAAATTCGATTTGGATAACTTAAAACATGGACATTAACGTTTTGTCCTCGTTTAATCTTACCTAAATCTTCTTCATACACTTGGGCAATGGCCAGCAATTGGTCGCGGTTACTGATGTGGAACAAAACGGTATTAGGCTCTACTGCTTGGCCTAAGTTCACGTTGCGTGCATCGATAACACCTGAAATGGGTGCTTTTACCGCGACACTGGGTGGAGGGTCTCCAACGAGACGCGATTGCACGGTAGCTACAACTTGTCCTTTGGTTACCGTATCACCTAGATTGGCAACAATATCAGTCACTGCACCACTAATACGCACGCTAACATCGGCTTGAGCATTGGGTAACAATTGGATTTGACCATTTAACGTCAAAAACTCAGCCATTGGACGCGCTGTGGCTTCAGATACTTCAATGCCCAGCATCGTGGTTTGTTCAGGTGTTAATGTAACCGCCTGTGCAGGGCCTGAGGTATTTACTTCAATTTCATCCCCATGCGCGATAAGAAGTGATGAATGCAAAAGGATCCCCAGCAAAAAAACTAACCGCACTCTTTGGCGGGTACTATGAGTTCCATGAATCATTTAGTCGTGTCCTTAGTGAAAGATAAATAAGAGCACAACTCGCTTGAATGCGGTGCTCCAATAGCCGTACATAAGGCAACATACGATTGAAAATATTGCCCCACGGTCGTTAAATACGCCATTTGTACCTCGTTTTGTTGCCGTTGGACCTGTAAGACATTAAGAAAAGAGACTTGCCCATTTTGATACGCTTCACGGGCAAGTGTCACATTCTCAAGTCCTAAACGAAGAGAGGTTCCTTGCGTTTGTACCACACTTATTTTAAGCGCATTTAGCTGACCGTAATTGCTGGTGACTTCAGTTTCAATAGCAAGATTTAAGGCATCAATGGCCATCATTGCCTGAGCACCTGTAGCGCCCGCCTCTAAAATTCGTCCCTGATTACGATTCAGTATCGGCAGGGGAATCGATAACGAAACTCCTAAAGTGCGGTCGGCTTGTTGGGGTGGGGCACCTTCTACCACAATTTTATCTTGCTGTACGCCAACACCTAAATTCCAATCCGCAAAGCGCTCTGCTTGTGCCAAGCGCCTATCAGCCAATGCACGCTGTTCTGCGAGTAATAAGCCTCGCCGGTCAGGACGATTATTGAGTGCATGATTGATTAGACTTCCTAAAGAAGGAAGACCTTTCGCTATCTTAATCGTTTTCTCAACGTGCAACGACGCATTAGGTGCGCGTCCAATAAGTTGATTTAATAGCGCATATTGGCTAATCAGTTGGCTTTTTAATAGTTGTTTTTCTTGTTTGATTCGTGCGTATTCGATGCGAGCTGAATTATCATCCAATTTAGAAATTTCAGCTGCATGGTAGCGATTATGAATGACACGTACTAATTCTTGATTAATACCTTGTAAATAATTAAGTTGTTGCATCCGATTTTCTGCAACCACCACCGTATAAAACGCATTGGCGACTTTTGCACTGAGTTGGCGTGTCGCCTCAAACACTTCCGCCTGCGCGCGAAGAATATCAATACGTGCAACCGTTTTTTGTCTGCCTATTCGGCCTGAAATGGGAAAGGCCTGGTTAAAGTTGATGCTGCGAGAATACTCCCCTTCGTTATTAAATAACCTGTCATCATTATTATTTAAATTCAAACTAGGATTAGACCATAACCCTGACTGCGTGAGACGTGCTTCGGCAATAGCAATGGCAAAACGTGCTGCCTTTAAATCCTTATTATTTTGAATACCCAACTGCGTAAGCTCTTTAAGATCTAAAGGAGGCTTTGCATACCCCAAGAGAGGTATCAGCGCGATAACACCCATCAAAAAACACGTGAATCCCCAATTCTGTTTTATCATGTATACTCTATCCCTAAAATGACATTCCCTTCATTGCTATTCTATCATGACAGTTTATGACGTAAACGCAACGCATTGACAATCACTGACACGGAACTGAGTGCCATGGCAGTACCGGCTATAATCGGGTTAAGCAACAACCCTGTAAGTGGATAAAGAACGCCTGCCGCGACCGGCACGCCCAGTGCATTATAAAAAAAGGCAAAAAAGAGGTTTTGATGAATATTTTGTACCGTATGCACCGATAATTCGTAGGCTTCTAAAAGTTTGCTTAAATCACCTGATAATAAGGTCATGCCAGCGCTTTCAATCGCCACATCACTACCGGTTCCCATCGCAATGCCAATGTCGGCTTTTGCCAGCGCAATGGCATCATTAACCCCGTCCCCCACCATGGCAACCACATGTCCTTTTTGTTGCAGCTTGCGAATTACGTTGCTCTTTTCATCGGGCAGCACCTCAGCAATGACTTCTTGAATACCAACTTGTTGGGCTACCGCTTTAGCTGTCATGGCATTATCACCGGTGAGCATGATGACTTGAATGCCCTTTTTTATTAAGGAGGCGACCGCATGTTGGCTCGACTCTTTAATAGGGTCGGCTACCATAAAGACACCGGCTAATTGTTTATTGACCGTCATATAAATCACAGTAGCTCCCTCTTTTTGTGCTGTTAATGCCGCATCAGGAATCTCATCACCAGGAACAGACAACCAATGGGCATTGCCAATGGCAATAATCGCATCATTGATTTTGGCTTGAGCGCCTTTACCTCTGACTGCAATAAAATCTGTGGCCTCTTCCAAATTAATTTGGCGTTTTAGCGCTTCATCACGTAAGGCTTTAGCCAGTGGATGTTCACTATGACGCTCAAGGGATGCCGCAAGACGCAGCAGTTCATCTTCTTGCCAATTCATACTTGGGATAATTTGGGTTAACGCTGGATGGCCTTGAGTCAATGTTCCTGTTTTATCCACAACAAGTGTGTCGACTTTTCGTAATAGCTCTAAAGAAGCTGCGTTTTTAATCAAGATACCACGTCGTGCGCCTTCACCAATCCCCACCATGATTGACATAGGCGTTGCAAGCCCCAAAGCACAAGGGCAGGCAATAATCAGTACGGAAATAGCAGCAATTAGTCCATAACTTAAAGAAGGCTCAGGCCCTATTAAAAACCAGACGAGAAACGAAAGCCCTGCAATCCCTAAAACCAATGGCACAAACCAGGCTGAAACAGCATCAGCCAACCGTTGAATAGGAGCTTGAGTGCGTTGCGCTTCGCTGACTTGGGTAATAATACGAGCAAGTAACGTATCTTTGCCCACCTGGGCGGCTTTTATAATGAAGCTTCCTTGTTGATTGAGGGTCCCGCCAATGACGTGATTGCCTATTTCTTTTGCAACAGGCATAGGCTCACCGGTTAGCATGGACTCATCGACATCGCTTTGACCCTGAATCAACTCCCCATCAACCGGGATTTTTTCGCCCGGACGCACTAGTAATCTGTCCCCTACGCGCACCTCATCAAGCGTAATATCCTCATCTTTATCATGATCATTTAATCGATGAGCGACTGTAGGATTTAAATGAAGCAACGCGCGAATAGCATCTCCTGTGCGTTCTCGCGCCTTCAACTCCAATACTTGACCTAAAAGCACCAGAGTCGTAATGACTGCTGCCGCTTCGAAATATACCGGAATCATCCCATTTTCTTGCAAATGAAGGGGAAACCATTGGGGGAAAATAACTACTACTAAACTATACCCCCAGGCAATTCCCGTACCTAAGGCAATTAGAGTAAACATATTCAATCGTTGTGATCGAAGCGATTGCCAACCTCTAACGAAGAATGGCCAGCCGCAACCCCAAACCACCACGGTGGCAAGCATTGCTTGAAGCCATAAGGATAAAGGCACTGGAATCGATGCGCTCAACCAGCGTTCACCCATCGCTAAAATCACAATGGGAATACTGGCGACAAATGCCACAATGAAGCGCCAAAACATGTCCTGATATTCAGGATTTTTTTGCTCTGTTAAACTCACTTGTTCAGGTTCAAGCGCCATGCCGCAAATGGGACAAGTTCCGGGTTTGTCTTGACGGATTTGCGGATGCATTGGGCAGGTATACATTGTAGTTCCTGTCTCTTTATCAACACTGGACGCAGGAGGGTTTTTATGTTGATGAGCGCAACAACTGTGCTCCTCTTTGGTGTGCTCAGTTTTGTGGTTATGTGTACTCATCATTCACCTCAATCGTATTTTTTAAGCAAGCCCATTATTTCATCCATTTTTTCCTGACGCGATTCCTGACTGCCATGGCAAGCAACCTCATTAAGACAATTTAAAACATGGCGCTCAAGCACGCCGAGCTCAATTGTTTTTACAGCATTTCGAACAGCACGCAATTGCGACAAAATATCCACACAATAACGCTGCTCTTCAATCATCCGCTTAATACCTTCAAGCTGACCTATAGCTCGATTAAGTCGGGATAATTCACTATGATGTTCAGGAAGTTTGGGCATGACATGTTCTCCAACATACCCTTATAGGTATATACCTATAAGGGTATGTTGTCAATCAACCCATTAAAACTCAATGAGATACATTTCTAAAAAGATGACAACTAAGGATTGATAATCGTAAATATTCTAATGTTAGTTTTTGGAGTGATTAGCGGCAGATAACGCATGGCTGTACAGACAAACAGAATTTTTGCTCTTCTTTTGCTTCGCCGCATAACAGGCAATATCGGCTTTTTTTATGACTTCATTGATGGAAGACGAGTGCTTATTCAACACTGCAATACCTATAGAACAACCAGTCAATTGCACGTTATCTTGGCTCAATTGCCTGGCTCTTCGGACAATATCCGAAGCAATTTTTTGAGCATCCTCAATCGCAATATGCTCCATTAGTACAATAAATTCATCCCCACCATAGCGGCAGACTAAATCTTCTTTTCGTAAACGCCGTTTTAGGAGTTGAGTGAATTGCTGTAATGCTTTATCCCCTATGTCATGACCATGATTATCATTAATAGCTTTAAAACCATCCATATCAATAAAGAGTATCACCAACATCCCCTCATCCAGTTTAATTTTCTGAAAACGGTGATTCAAAACCTCTAATAAATAATCTCGAGTTAAACACTCAGTCAAACTATCGAGTGTACTGCGCTGTTTTAATAATTCATACCGCAGGGTGATGTCATCCATTAACTCCATTTTATTCATGGTGTTCGTCATTAAATTGCAGGATAAATACACATAAACGCCTCCAAGAAGAAAGAGTGTGGCATACCAATAATTAAGACAATGGGGATCGTAATAAATGCCATAGACGATACAGCCGGCATAACTTAAAATAAAAAAAGCAATAAGTAACAGATAAGAAATCCATTGCACACGATAATAAAGGGTTTGTCGCAGTAATCTAAAAATTAAAAATGCGCCTGAACCAAGAAACCCAATGCCTAAAATAATCATACTGACCGGTATCAATAGCATCTTATCAACTTAAATGTTTCTCTACTGAAAGCATAGTAGTAAGTCCTTATTTTTGCATTGCTCTTCAAATGAGGGGATGCATTGAGCCAAGAATGGGTGCTTATTAACTAAACCATTGACTCAGTCACAGGCCATAGATATTCTTAAATTATTCATTCCACCAGTTGTCTATCGTACACAGTGACGAAGCATTGAAAAATTACCTGACTCATGAGATGTTAAAAGAATTGTTAACCTTAATGACTCAGGAACTTCCCATTTGATTTGGAATGCATGAAAAAAGCCTTGAGGCTTTTGATTATCCACTGATTGAAAAACAGCTCAGGATTATTTGATGTACTTTTATAATCAGGAAGTAAGTACTATAGAAGAAACCATCACCTATATTGAGGGCTGGCTGCAAAGGGATACACCATGAATAAAAAATTGTTTTATACACTGGAGCGCGAGTGTTTAATTTATTTATCCAGAAAAGAGGTGACCCAAGAACTGCTTCGCCCGCTAATTAACGAATTTCTTTCCACACAACCAGAGCATCTACTGTTAATCCTGGCCAAAGAAGAGCAAACGACTGATGCAGTCAGTGATGTAATCGCCCATCAATTCACCGATGCCCATGATATTTTAATTCATCGAGTGATACACCACCTTAACGACCTGCTTTATGAAACCATCAAGCCTTATTATTTCCAGAATAAATGCTAATAAAAATCCACTCATCTCCTGATAACAAAAGCCATCAGGAATCAGTTTATGTCTTCCCCTTCTCTTTCTTTAATTGTTCCTGTTTTCTTAAATAAATTTCCTGCCTGTTAATGCTCACCTGTTTAGGCGCATCAATTCCCAATTTAAAATTTCCAGGTTCATGAGTTTTAAAAGGGGTAATCACCACCTTTTGATTGTTCTCTAACGTAATAATTAACTCAGATTCAAAAGCTACTGTTCTTATTTCCATATTGGTTTACTCGTTTTAGTTCAAAATAATTGCAAAAAAACACCGGTTATACTACAGCAACCATCTGTGTCCTATGGGTAGAAGCAGGAAAAAATGGAGGTTCTTTTTTAATTGCATAAAACCCATTAAGGCTTGGCTTAACCTCATTACTGAACTCCTGCACCTCATTGGATTGTTCTGCATCCAGTTGCTCCAGACGAATAATCTGTTGTTCCTGCCTGTCTAACAATGTGCGATACCTTTGATTGCTTTGTTCTAATTGTTTCGTAACCACTGCGAGTTTGCGTTCGGCCTCACATATTCGTTCCGCAACTTGATCAAAACTTTTTTCTTTATTGGTAAGAAACTCATTGAGTCTTAATTGAAATGAAGTTCTTTGTTCTTCATCTGCAATGACCGTTTTTGATAAGGCCTCCACGGTACTTCTCAGAACGAGGGTAATCGATTGTGCCTGGTCAACCTCTTTACCCATTTTTAGTTTAATGTCTTCAAGTTCTTTAATTTTATCAGATAGCTGATTCTGATTGTCTTTATACGCCAGAACAACCTGCTCTAATTCCTTTTGAGTGTTTTCTAAAACTTGAGACTGTTCCTCAATAGAGCCTTTAAGCGTTTTGGCAGTCAATTCGAGTTCAATCTGAGTTGCACGCAGTGCCTTTTCGGTATCATTCAATTCACTGATTTGTGACTTTAATGTCTTAATTTGCTCACAAAATTGTTGAACACTCTCGGTTAGACGTTCATTTTCTTTCTGAAATGCATCAATTTCAATGGCCAGTTGTTCGCGCAAGAGGTCTAAAGTTGAAATAACGGTATCCAGCAGCTCAACAAGACTTGAAATTCCTGCATTTAATTGTTCGCTATTGTCTGTATTTTGACTCTGATGATTATCCAAAAGGAAACTGCTTGCTGTATAAACAATTGCTGTAACAATACTGAGCGTAATAAGGGCTGCAAGATTTGCCATGAGCCCAGTCAACAAAAGAGGTACGGTAAGCACTGCACCTGCGGTAATTTTTTGCCATAAAGGGATTTTATTCCACAAATTGGCAGCCCTCGATAATAGACTTGGATTTTGGTTCATCGCTTGAATCAATTGATTCAGATCTACCTTGATTTTCTGTATTTTATTTTGAGTCGTTACAATCTTCTCAAAACGTTCTTTATCTTTTTTTGTTTTCTGAGCGCGAGTGTCCTGCTCCATGTCTTCTGATTGATGGATATCAGAAGCCAACTCAAGTTCCACTTTTTGATACGACATGATTCTTCCTTACAACGAATGGGTCATCCATTTTTTTTAAATCGAAATGGTGTCACCTGATTATCAGAGTAAGATTACGATAAGCAGGGTAACGGATAACCTCTTAATTATTGAGTTAATTACCAGTACCTTTTTTACGTATTGGATTGAGGTGTATCTGCGGTTTTTGAAGCAGCGTATAAAAACCGTGAAAATAAGGTCTTAAGGTTGCTTATTGAGGGGGAAAATTGATTTTTAATATTCAGAATGTTACTCATTACCACGTTTCCTTAATTTGGTTTGAAACAACAATCAACCGAGTGCTTTTCCTTCGAACGGTTAAATCTTGGTCATTCTATCGAATAAATTGTGTTCAGTCATTCTTTTTTTAGTGACCCACTTTTATTGATGATATTACAGGCTTTAGGTTATCTAAATGGATGTTTTTTTGGATCCCACCAACCACCAAGCGGTTCGTTTTCATCAAAATACTCATGCACTTTTTTAAAGGAATATTGAGACAATTGTTCATATTCTGATTGGGGTAACAACATATAGTCTTCTTCATCATCAATAATAGAGTTCAGCATCACTCCGACCAGGTGGCATCCATGCCATTTTGCACGGGTAGTTCGATTTTTTCTTTTGGTGTTTTTATGACACCGTGCGGCAAAGGACTTCACTTCATCGTTCAAGAAGGCATCAAGGTAATGGAAGGTTTTGTAAGCCAGCTGAACATGGTTTGGGTGACCTGCAAACACGGTAGGTTGTCTATTTCCTGCGGTAATGGAGGCCGTGGTACAGCCAAAGATGTATCCTAAAAGAAAAATCAGTTCATCCTCGTAATCATCCATGGTGAGATTACCTACGTTAAACCCCTTACTGATCTCAAAGAGTTCAGGATTAAACTTTTGAGAAAAGAGTTTTTGATTTAAGAGTTCATGACGGATTGAAAGCAGATGTGGTCCAATCTGGTGGCAATTGTCTTCGGTTAGGTAATAATTAATCGTTTTATTAAAGGTGTCCAGTAATTTTTCGTCTGGTTTTTTAATAGTAAGACGCTCAATATATTTGCGGTATTTTTTATAGGACTCATTGGTTCTAAAATCATAGCCCTCGGGTTTACGTGGCCATTCGCGTACTTCTTCAAAATCAAAGAAATCAAACTCAGTGTCTGACTCTTCCTCGTCTGATGACTTATCAAGTTCATCACCAAACAAGGAAATGACATTGGTGTTGCCAAGAGCTACTGATGTTATCACTGGGATTGACAAACCAGTTGGTTTTGGATTGATGTTACTAGGTTTTAATGTGTCCGTGTTTATCGATGGTCTAATTGATTCAGTATTTTTGTCTCGCAGTACGGTACAGCCATCCACTATCGCCTGTGAGAGACTGATATTTTTTTGATGTGCGATTTCTTTTAATGCGTTATAAGCTTCATCACTGATGGTGATAGTACGCAGAGTTTTCTCGACCAGATATTTTTTTTGATTCAGAGCACGATAACAGCGACTAAAAGCTTGAGGATCTACGAATTCATCAAGCCATAATTGAAACAAGCGGACTGTTTCTTCATCATGTGCTGTGTTTTTGAGTTCAGCAAAGGCTTGGATTGCTTTTATTTTCACCAAATTGTTCGTCTCTTCAGTCATAAATCGATTATTTTGAATGGCACGTTCAAAATAGTGATAACAAGATACATAGTCATCCAGGGATACTTTGCGCTTTTTATTGGCCATAGTTTATAAAGCTCTATAGTAATTATTGAAGGCAGTTTATTGATAACCATTGAATTTATCAATAGTTGATACATTAGATATGTTTAATTTGGGTTTTACACCTGTTTGTATTTACCATCTGTTGATAAATTTCTTTTATCAATTAGCTCCCCGGCCGTGATCTTGGTAAAAAAGGGTTATGTTTAACTTTTAATCTTAACAAGAGCGTTCTAATGAATTAGTTAATTACTATTTCATTTTACTATTGCTCTCATTGAGTACACTTTCGCCTTGTTCTTAAGTCCTTATAGTTATTGCCTTAATTCAATCTATTCACATGGTTATCCCCTAAAAGTGTGGATAAGAATATGTTCATATTTTGCCCACCTGCCTTTGATTTTGGAGCTTAGGAGCATTTAATAGTTATGAGCGAAGCGAATTCATTTAAAGCAGGTTAAAAGAAAGATTTAGATTTGTGCCTCGTCATTCATCGCTCAGTCGCAAAAATAAAAATAACGGAGTATTTTATTAAGAACAATGAGGAACGGAGCGCGCGAAGCGCGTGAGTAGTCATTGTTCTTAATAAAATGCGGAGTTATCTTTTATTGCGATTGAGTGATGGGTGATGAGGCAATCGATCTTTAATTATTGCTTTGTTTGTTTTTTTATTTGATTATTGGCCATAGGCCAATTCCTTTTAATAAAAAATAAGTTTAAATGATTGATGAGCGTAGCGAATTCCTTATTATTAATTATCCACAGTAATGTTCTGTGGATAATATTCAAGAAGTTTTAAATGGGACTATAAGTAAGAGCGGACACTTAAAAGCTATTCTATAAGACACTTAAATGTCATTGTGACAAAAAAGATACAGCGGATTTTATTAAAAATGGTGGTTTATTCCATATAACTCACATGTTTTTCAGGTAATAAACGCTCTTTTCCACTCTAATTATAGATAATGATAAAAATCAGGGGTTGTGAGGCATTTTAATGGTGCTGGGGGTATAGAGGGGCATCTCTGATAAACAAAGGTAAAGATAGGTTACGGCGCCCTATTCCTGCAATTTGTGGCGGCGTAGAAGGGATTCTCTTCGTCTGCGTTCTTTTTCAAGCAACCGCTCTTCTGCTTTCTGCTCACTCTTAAGCATGTCTTTCATCACATCAATATGAGTTTTAGCATTCCCTTGAGGAGCTATAAAATCAAGAATATTACGCGCGGCAGCCTGAGACTCCTGAGCATTGGCAATAAAGGTGCTTCGCTTCTTATTAAGCCGTTTACGCGCCAGAGCGCGCTGTGCAGACAGTGCCTGAAGATTAATGTTGCATGCCTTAAAAAAAGCGGGTGTTAGGCATTTTACTGCAGCAAGACCAATAAAGCGCTCTTTGCCTTCCTCTAGTTTGACATCAAAACGCTCGATCATTTTTAAATAGCCTGCACGCACCAGTAATTTAATAGCGCGTTGTGCGCGCTTTAAACCAATTCCGGCCTTATCAGCAAGAAATTCGATGGTAAGGGAGCGAAATCCTTCACTTGCATGAGGTACACCCACTCTAAGGCTTGCCAGTTCCGTGTAATGTAATAAGACCTGAGCAATACTTGCCAGAGCTTCACGTGCCTCCGAGCGCTGCTGGCGTGTTGAATTGCGGCGCATACGGATTTCTTTAAAATAGGCTGTGGGTAGCCCATAGTAACGCCGCCAGGCATCAATTGCCCAGGTAATTATTTTGGGGCGTTCCTTATGTTCCTGTGGCTTTTGAAAAAAACGCGGGGACTCAGGATCATGGCCGCACCAGTTACCCTGACGCACCACCCCTGCCCTTCTAGAGCTGTAGCTTGTGTCTGTTGATTTCTTTATGAAATCAATGCAATCCATCACTGACGCACTTTCTTGCATGCGTGTAATATCCTTAGCGGTAGCTAATTATTGACTAATCAATTACTTAACGCTAAGATATATTTGTTTAGGTTATACTTTAGCGTTAACCGGAAAGCCCGCGCCAACGGGCTTTTTTTTTATTCTATTTTTACAATAATATTCTTCGCTTAAATATTCATTTTCCGATGAAATCATATGCAAATGAACAAGTCAATTGATTTGGATTGGCACTTAAAAAGCATAATGATATCAAATAGATATCATTATGCTTTCATAATTAAAGCATTTTGATTGCATAAAATTTATTTTATGATTGCATAATGATTGCAATTTACTAATATAAAAATTATTCTTCTTTCAACTCCCTTAATTTTTTTCTAATGGCTGGCCTTAACAATTCAAGACAAACGGCATTCATAGAAAGCCCTGTCATATTCATAATTTCTTGAATATCATTCCAATAACTTTCAGGTGCTCTCAAGTACAAGGTTTTAGTTGGCTCTTTACCTGATCTTTTTATTTCACTTTCTTGAGATTGTCCTTTATCAAAACTTAAAAACTCTCGCTCCTTCCTTTCTTTTTCTTCCTGAGACAAAGGGGGTCTTTTAAAAGTAGGCTTATTAGACATTAAAAATCTCCTCATAAAGAGATAAAATTTCACTTGACGCCTTCTTGTCTTCAGGCAATAACTCTTTGACGCTTTTTCCGGTGATGGCAGCTTTTCTAAATGCTATTCGTTCTGTTATAGTAGTGTTAAGTAAAGTTAGCTCCTCAAAGTCATCCAGAAATCCTTCTGCTTCCTCACCCTCTTTAACAGAGGGATTTGACGATGCCTGATTTATCATTACAAATGCCTTCAATCCCTCATTAATTGCTCTTGCATCATTCACATGAGTATTAATTTTGGCTAAAGTCCATAAATCAAATTGTGATGCCCTCAAGGGAAATACAGCTTTATCTGCAACTAACAACGAGGTTCTCAGTTCCACTGAATCTCGTCCGCCAGCATCAATAATGATATCGTCAAATTTACTCTTCAAGGCTAGAATTTCTTTTTTAACATTGTCAAATTTTTGAATAGTAGTAACTCTAGGTGATGTGTTATGTTCATCTCTAGTTAAACTCCAAAAACTAGCCGTTTTTTGAGGATCTGTATCAACAAGCAAAACATCACGACCATCTAATGCCCGAAGAGCCGCAAGATTAGTAGATATGGTTGTTTTTCCGGTTCCACCCTTTTCCCCGCCTATTAGCAGAATCATTTGTCACTCCTTATTTGAAATTTGAAGAATCATTCAATGAATAAAATTGATATCATATAGCAATCAATTTGATAGCGCAATGATTGCAAAAATTAACTAATAAAAGAAGGGGCTATTATTGATGCGCCTAAACATCAGCCAATAAAATAGAGGATGGATGTATTTTTTCATTATATAAGCTAATGCATAATGCAATCAAACTACAGCATTAATGCAATCAAACTACAGCATTAATGCAATCAAACTACAGTATTAATGCAATCAAACTACAGCATTAATGCAATCAAACTACAGTATTAATGCAATCAAACTACAGTATTAATGCAATCAAACTACAGTATTAATGCAATCAAACTACAGTATTAATGCAATCAAACTGCAGTATTAATGCAATCAAACTGCAGTATTAATGCAATCAAAGGGGCTTGGGGAGTAATGGAACGGCCAACCAACTTAAGGTTGTAGCGCAAGCCATAATCGTGCATGCCTCATAAGCACACCTCCATCACTATTACAGGATGCGATTTAAATTTATCGATTCCAATTTTTTTCCACCCAAATAGCTGACAGGGGAAGTGACCACATCCGCGTCAGAACTTACGGTTTGACATCTAAGTTTGCTCTAAAACCGTAAATTCTCCCACATCCTCTATTTCAATAACTGCATCACTAAAATAAGTACCCATCGTAATCAAATGCTTATGTGGTAAAAGTGATATATTTACCCTACTAAAAGTCTCGTAAAAAAATCATTACAGTGGATAAAACAAATTGGATCACATAAAGCGCAATCATAGAGATGGCAATACGCATACATTTCGAATGCCTTTTGATATCAATATGATTGCATCATCATATCAAATCAGTTGCATATCATGAACTACGCAAGACCAAATATGTCACCTTTTGCCCGAGGAAGTCAGGGTACGTGTGCAAATGAACCATTTCTATGAAAAAAGGCTGTAGCCCATATTTGGCAAGGCCTACATCCCTGTTTTAAAAGTGAAGTGACTTATTTGCACACGTACCCTGACTTCCCCCGAATATCGTTTTAAGATTTCTCAATAGTGCATTAGCATAGTTTCGATTAAGAAATGATTGCAAAATGCGGCAAATAACAATAATTATGAAATCAAAAGGAAATCATTATGCAATCAAAAAGATTGCATAATGATTCCACCTTGGCTATCAAATAGAAAATTGTAGTCTCTTACTAAAATATTCATCAGGTTAAATATTAATTAATTTGAATATGCCAACTTAAAGTAAAGAAGACCAGAGAATAGCTATAGTACAAATCGCAATTGCAACGCATATTTGCTAAAATCATAACCCCAATGATTTATTAATGGACCGCAGTGAAATTGATTTCGAAGCAAATTAAATCTACGACTAAAGAGTTTTTAGGTAATTACATTTCTATACCATTATTGGCATGGTTAATTTTACCTCTGATATTGATGGACACATTTGTCTCTTCCTTATGCTTAAACATATCTGTATATTTTACAAAAGTTCGACATTTCGAACCTTTTTTAATAGGCGAAACAGTATCCCTGTATTATGTGGGCAGCTTTATAGGATCACTAATTGGTGGGTCTTTAACTTTAAAATACTCATCATTAAAAATCGCTAGCATAAGCAGCATATTACTTGGAATTGCTTTTTTATCGCTAATAAATACGCGCGATGTTTTTGAATTAAAAATTATGATGCTATGCATTGGACTATTAACCAACTTATTGTCTACTAATAATTTATCCAGTTTTATTAGAACCGCAAAAAATGATCCCGGCATGAAATTAAAACTGATAAATTTAGAACTGGCGATATTTAATTTAAGTTTTTCAATAAGCGCTTACGTACTAATTAGCCTTGGTGTAGAGCTAATTGACTATATTTTAATATTTACAAGCATCTGCCTATGTGTTTTGGGTATATTTGCATATTGTATAAAACACATCGACATATTCTCACCACCTAAGACTCTTAATCAAAGAGGGTTATGTAAGCCTAAAAACTACAAAATATTATTAGGTATATTATTCTCAGTAATTCTTGTAGGTTTAATTTTCTCAATGATAAAAGTTATTTATGCACCAACTATAGAAAATAGGTTTGGAGATAATGGAGTATCAGTTTTAGTTGCCTCGATTAATCCTTGGATAATATTTTTATTGCAACCATTTTTAGTTAATCGATTAAAAAATAAAGATAATATTATAGTTATGGGATTTGGGGCATTTATTATAGGTACAGGATATTTATTTTTTGGACTTTCTTCATCTTTTTGGATGACAGTATTTTCATTGATTTTTTTGACCTTGGGAGAAATGCTATACTCACCAATATCTAAAAGCATTATTATTTCTCTATTCGATCACGGTAGGGAGGGTTTTGCTTTAGGTTTATGGCGAGCAGTATTTCTTGGAAGTGGTTTTATAGGTCCTATTTTTTCTGGATGGGCAGCCCAAAAATATGGGAATATGATGGTATGGGAGTTCTGTGGTATTTTGGGATTATCCGGCCTTCTATTATGTTTGATAATAAGCCAAAGCTATAGATACACAATTGAAGTAAACCAGCTTAACAGTGCTACTCCAAATTAGCTATGACCAATAAGACAGTGGAGGAAAAATGTCTCTAATATATATGTTAGAAAAAATGGCATATGAGCCATTGAGTGATACTTATCAAGTTTTAAATAAATTAAACCAAAAGAACCTAAATAATAATTTAATAAGAGAGCAGTTAATTAAAGAATTAGCTATCGACAATTCAAATATTAGGTATGACTTATTTGCATGTGAAACACATGTAGTTTCAGTTAACTAGGAAGAAGATTGCATTGAAAAAATTAATAATTGCAGGAACGGGAATTAAATTTCTTTCACATTTAACTATTGAAGTGAAATCTGCAATTGAAACGAGCTGCTGTGTTGTTTTTCTATTAAATGAGCCAGCAATGAAGAATTGGGTGGTAAAAAATGCAAGAAAATATATATCACTAGATGATATATATTTCTCTTCAAAACAAAGATCTGAGTCTTATGAAAAAATAGCAAATGAGCTTCTCAGTAGCATACAAAAAAATGATAACGTCTGCTTTTTAATTTATGGACACCCTACATTTTTTTCTTCTGTTGTTGAAAAAATAAAAAAAAGAATTTCATCTAAAGATATAATAATTCAAGTAATGCCTGGTATATCAGCAATGGACTGCCTTTTCGCAGATCTTAAAATTGATCCAGGTAGTATGGGCTTACAATCATACGATGCTACGGAATTCTTATTATATGACGAAAAATTTTCCACAACTTCTCATTTAGTATTATGGCAAATAGCCATAATAGGGGAGATAGGAATCGTAAAGAATAGCGAAATTAATTTAGATAGGCAGAAAAAAGCTATAACTATTTTAATTACAAAATTATTATTACATTATCCTGCAGATCATATTGTAAAACTCTATGTCGCATCCCAATACCCAAGTATAGAATTTGAATTAGTTTCTATAGAATTGCAAAAATTAAATGAAATAAATATATCGAGATTAGCAACCCTATACATTCCTCCATCAAAGGAGAAAACCATTAATCTCGATGTAATCAATGAATTAAAATTAATTTTTTAACCTAGTTTGTTGCTATTTGTATACATCCCCTTAAAAACTTTCCTTCATGACAAAATTTCTTATTTGATTCACTAAAACTATAAACAAAACGAGGATCAATTTCTTGCAAAGTTTCAGAGCCATTAATTTTATCATTCCCACAAGGCACGTTATGAAAAAATGTAAAGTTTATTCTTTGCGCTAACTCACTAAAAACAGTTTTATTAAGCATACTCGAATCATATCTCATTGATTCTAAAAATGAAGGGAGAATGTAGTCTATAGCTTTAATTTCATCATTAGCGCTAACTCTATTATTTCGCTTTATTGAAAAACTAGGCATTGTTGGATGTTGTAAAGAGTAATATATAGGATTGTTATCTGTTTCAAATTTAAATATATTAGGCACCATGACAGTAGGGTGGTGTTCAATGTCATAATAATCACAAAAAGCATGTTGTATATTATGAAGAGGGAGTAAATGTTCATCTGTTGCAGGAATATATCCAGGCATTTCTCCTAAAGCGATTTTTATCAAATGTATTGCAGTATTGGTGATATAAGGATTAGTAATCTTAAGATTATGGTTACGTTGTACATAAGAGTAAAATATTTCGTAAAATATATTATTTGAGTCATATTGATGAAGTATACGATCACTCTCTGATATATAGGCCTTAAGATCTCTCCACTCAGAGTCTTGTGCAAGAGACTGTATCCATTTTTCCGAAAAATATAATAAACAAACCTTCCAATTTGATTCTATTGTTTCAGATAGAGCAATTTTTTTAAAAACATTCCAATGCTCAGAAATTTTTTTAGGTGCTACTATTTTCGATTTTAAGCTATTACTAAGCTTAATAATATTATTATGGCTATTGATGCTTGGAAGCAAAAAGCTAGTGCGAGATCCAGCAGATGCTTTCAATACACCATTCGGTGAGTAATTTCTAGATAGTTTTTTGTTTAAAATAATTGATTTATTAAAGATCCGACCTGGTCCTGCAACATCATATGGTATAACCTCACCATCTATCTCAATAAAATACTCAATTTCATTTTCCAAAATCATCCCTAATGGAGAGGTACTCATTCCATAACCTAATTCATTTTTAATTTCTATTGGAAGAGACTCATCAGACAACTTACGAAATCCCCCATCTGGAGACGGTAGATAGGAGCTTTCTGTATCCCCCTTTAACATACCATATGGTAGATATAGGAGATACACGGGGTAATCTGATCCTGGAGACAGCTTGTTTGCTAAAGCTGCAAATTCAGCATCAGCTTTGTTAACTTTTTCGGATATTTTTTGCCATGTTGTTCTAACAACACCAAAATTATTATCTTCATGTGAAAACATTTACACATCCTGGTCAATATAAAACCCCGATCTAAAAACCATTTTTAAAAGTGTTTTTAATGTTGTTTATTATAACACCAAACCATGTTGGAATAGATATTAATTAATTTTATGTACGATTATTTGTAAATTAGTAATGGAGAATAAGGACATGAATACTTTTTTTGATAGTTCAAATTTATTTATAAATTATGTTTTGGAGAATACTAGTCACAATATTTCTTCATTATCTGAAATTCTTGCAATACCAATTAAGCGTCTTTCATCCTTAGATAAACTAACCAAGTATGATCAAATTAAAATCGATAGTCTTAAAAAATTGTTAGAAAAAAATTGTTAAATGATTTTGCATTACGCCCAAAATAGTAAATTGCATGGCAGAGGAGGTTGTTATCTCCGGCCACTCTTTATTTAGGGGGCAGAACTTAATTATTTGATTATCCATCAAAGAATTATCAATATACATTTTTCTAAACAATATAGTATTCGAGGTGTTTATTTTAAATAACACATAATCCCCATGTATTGGAGAAATATTTTTTTCTAAAATAACGATGTCATTTTTCTTATATAAATCACTCATACTACTATCATGAAGTGAAAATGCAAAAATTTCGGGTGATAATATATTCTCTAAATGATGGGGGATCGGAATCCAATTATTTGATACATCTGGAAATCCATTAATTAAATTTCCTATGTCGTATAATGGGATTTTATAGAAATAATCTTTTTCAATTGAGCGGAATTTCTGAATCAAGGAATCGTCAAAATCCATGCATAATAAATAAGCTGCGGGGACTCTGAGGGCATCTTCTAATATTTTAGCCTCATCCAATCCAGGAGTTCTTCTTCCATTCTCCCAATTACTAATTCTCGACTTATTAAAACCGGTTAACTTAGATAAATCTACCGCTGACATCTTATTCTTTTTTCTTGCTTCTTGAATACGTAATCCAATTTCTTGCTTGATATTCATAATTAATACTTGAGATAAGTTTTCATTGCGTGTACTATAGTACACATAAGGAAACATATATATACCGATGTGTTGTTTACTTTACATTAATATGACTGAATTTTAAATAAAAATTTAAAATTTTATGGTCTTATTTAAAAGGAAGATAAAGCAAAGGAAGTCTTAGGAATGAAATTAACGATAGACGTGTTAGTAAAATTAAATGCAGCAAGAAAAGAAATGGACACCAAATTTTCAGGTCTACTGCATGTGCACACAACCTTAATAAAATCTCTTATAACCCTAGCAAATCCGCTAACAGGAATAGTTACTGGTATTACTTACCGTGACATTGCCGATTTATTAACTATCAGCAAAGCTCCAGGAAGAACTGAATCAGGAACTCCTCAAAAAGAAACCATTCGAAGTTATTTGCGATCCATTGAAAAACAATGTCCCGAAGATTTTAAAGTTATTAGTGAAGGCCAAAAACTACAATTCCAGTTCCCAAAATTACCAGGGATTTATGCTGGTTTTCTCGAAAACTCAGAAGTGTACACAGAGCGAAGGAATGAACAATACATACCTAACCCTATTGATAAATCGAAAAAAAATGATGAATCAAAATCACAAGGGAACACGCAGGAGTACACGGATCTGTACACAGATCAATACACAGAGGAGTCTGCTGTAAAGAATATTAATATATTTAATATAACTAACTCAAACAAACAAACTCAAACTGCGGGCTATGATTTTTCTTGCAGCAAAAAGCAAATTAGCGATGACTTTTACCCAAACACAAAAACCATCGAAATGGCATTTTCCATGGGACTAACCAAAGTCACTGACAAAGAAGAAATTCAGGCGTTTATCAAGCACAACAAGAAACATAACACTCTATGGGCTGACTTTAATCCAGTATTCATTAACTGGCTGGAGCGAGATGCCCAATACATGCAAAAACAACTACAAAAGGCACAAGGACAATTAAGGAGTCATCACAATGAGCGTGGTACAAATCAAAGCACTCTTAACCAAACAGCACTTGAGCGAGTCAGCGAACATCATGGCATTTCAATCGACTCACTCTGGTACACCTCAGGCAGTGAACTCAACTCCGGTTCATTTATCGAAGGAACACTTGTCCAGCCTCTGGATGAAGCTGACTGCAATATACGGGCAACTTTTTATCAGTAAGCATGGAGTGAAAGATACAGGAGTTTGGTTTGCTGCACTTAAAGATTTAACTCCAAAAGCATTAGACAGTGGTGTGGAGCGATTAATGACATTGAGTAAAGGTGACAAGTTTTGTGAATTTCCACCCAATTGCCTGCAGTTTCGAGCTTTGTGTCTTGGCTTTTATAGTGATTTACGCCTGCCTTCTGCTGCCGAGGCACATAGGGAAGTTTTAAACAGCGCCTATTCAGCGAACCCAAATTGGAGTCACGCAGTGGTTAAATTTACGGCTAAAAGACTGGGGCTTAAATTTATGGAAATAGATAATGAAGGCCATTCTTTTGCAGTATTTAAAGAGGCATATGAACAGGTATGTCATTTAATGAAACAAGGACACCAGATCCCGGAAATTAAAGAGAAGGTGCTGTGCGCTTTACCTCAATCAAAAGACATTGCAACAACACACCTTGCGAAAATTCGCCAGTTATTGGGAGTTGCATGATGAAACAAATTCCATGTTTAAAACTGTTTACAAAGGAAGAACTGTACTGTCTTTTAAACGCCTGCTCTGAGTCATTAGCTCTGGCCTATCAGGAAATCCCTGAATGCGATTTCTGGCACATTGCAATGGAGGCACGATTGGCATGCGAAGCGCTTCGATTCGAGATTGATTCACAAAAAAAAGAATATTCAATTCACTAACAATAAAAGGAACACAGCATGCTAATACTTACACGTAGAATAGGCGAAACCGTACTAATCAATGATGACATTTATATCACCGTGCTCGGTGTTAAGGGTAATCAAGTCCGCTTAGGGTTCGATGCACCACAAGATGTAATTATTCACCGTCAGGAAATACATCAAAAAATTAAAAAAGAACAATCTCTGTTTTTAAATACGCATGGTCAGTGGAAGGAAGCACGGGGCGTACAGACTCATTAACCAACCAAATCACCATACTAACGAGTTAAGGGAATAAGATGAAACCATGCATTAACCAGATACAAAAGGCAATTACCACTTTAGCTTTAACTGGATCTTTTGCCCTGTTGGTGAGCTGTGCTGCAACATCAACAGTGATCGAACATCGTAACTTAGAAACAGATACAAAACTCAGCCAAACGATTTTTCTTGATCCTGTGGCTCAAAGTCAAAAAACGATTTACATCACGGTTAAGAATACTTCTCAAGAGTCATTATCCATTGATAAGTCACTAAAGCAGGCATTAGAAGAACATGGCTATAAAGTGGTTGGAAATCCATCCAAAGCCCATTACCTGCTACAGGCCAATATTCTTAAGGTTGGAAAAATGAGCGCGTCTGCAAGCCAATCCGCGCTAGGCGGCGGGTATGGCAGTGCATTGGCAGGGGCAGCAACAGGAACTGCACTGGGTGCATTAAGCGGTCATTCAAGCACCATGATTGGTGCAGGTATTGGTGGAGGAATTATTGGTTTGGCTGCAGATTCTCTAGTCAAGGCAGTGAATTACACGATGATTACCGATGTACAAATTTCTGAGCGCGTTGGAAAAGGCACCGTTCATGAGCAGTTTAATTCCAACCTTCAAAATGGCACTGCATCTGGAACAACCCAGACATTGAGCAAACACAGTGATTACCAACGCTATAGAACGCGGGTGGTATCCAATGCCGATAAAGTGAATCTTAGTTTTGCAGAAGCGCGACCCGCATTGGAACAAGGTCTGATAAAAACATTGGCTGGAATTTTTTAATAAAGGAGTAATTCAATGAATAATAAGCTAATTGCAGGATTTATCATGACCTTAATGGTATCCCAGGCCTCTTTTGCAAGTGGAGATAATCAACATTTAGGCAGACAAAGCTTAAGAGTAGCAGAGCATTTGAATGAGATAGCTAAAGTACAGGACAGTGATTTGTGTGCAGGTGATGTCCGAATTGCAGCAGCCTATGTGCAATCCGCGGGCTTCGCCTTGTCAAGAGATAAGGTTCAAAGTGCTTCTGTTTCATTGGTCTATGCCCAAAACGAATTAAAGGAAATAAGCTACAACAGAAGTTATTGTGCACGCTTGGCTTCAAACATCAAGCCATACCTTGCTGAGGTCATCATGATTAAAGGCGAGCTGGATGCCCAAAATATAGGCCAAGACCCAGATAATGCATCAGATTAATCTCAGTATACTAGTGACCTACACCAAGGCATTTAACTTAGATTTTTATATAACAATCAGAAGGAGAGAACGATGAGAATAATAAAAGGAATCCTAATAGTCACCAGTTTATTTGGTGCTTGTGCCCTTAACGCCACCCCATTGACAGTAAATTCTGGTGCAGTAGGAAAGTCATCGTTACAGTTCTTAGAACAAATTGACGAACAAATGCCTGGGTTTGTCAGGGGATTAAGTTACCAAAAACCAACGGAATTTAATGCATTGCAAATGGCCGTCATGCTCAATCAGTCCGCGAATATTGAAAAGAAGCTGGATGTGTTAATTGCAGAAATGCGTGAAACCAATCGGTTGTTGAAAGCTAAAAAATAGATTGAGCGGAAGTTCTAGTCGCTCTTAATTTCACACTTAAAGAATAAAATTTGAGCCTTTTTAGGCTCAAGGGGATTTTTTTGTCTCAAAACAGGAGAAAACGATGAAAGTGAGTAAAAAAATAGCAGCAATAAAGGATGTTTTTTTTAAATGTTCCTGTGTGATTTCAGTGACTCTGCTATCCCATCCAGCCTTTAGTGCCGAAGGGGATGTAGTGAAGGATTTTATGCAGCAATCCTTAAAAGGCATCTTTGGTAGTGATGCAGGGTTTTGGAAGATGTTCATTTTGGCAGATATAGCCCTGGCGACCGTAGCAGGTCTTAAATCAAAAAACCCTATGGTATTTGTCGGAGTGTTTATGACAGCCCTTGTTCCTGGGTTTTTGGTGAAACGTTATGTGTTTCCAGCCGCTTAAGCTCTAGGAGAACATGATGAGCGATAGAAATGCCCATACTATTTTATCTCACTTAAGTCATCCCAAGCGATTTATTGGGCTAACGATTGATGAAGCAGTAATCGCTGTAATCGGTGCTTTGTTTCTTGCACTCTGCACTCAAAAAATCATCGTCATTTTGAGTTTTATGTCGATGGTGTATGGGCTTAGAAAAATTAAGAAAAACCGAGGCCCTCGTTTTTTAATAGTTTTACTATATTGGCGCCTGCCTCATGCAATCACACGGTTTGTATTACCAAGGCTCCCCGATTCAGCAACACGTTTTTGGAAAAATTAAGGGAAAACAAGATGACCTATTTAAATAACTCTAAAGAATACTTGCTGAAAAAAAGCGTCAACCTCTGGGTAGTGATTTCAGCTTCATTGATGTTAAGCAATGTCATATTGGCTTTGATTTGCTGGTATGCCATTGCGCATCAAAAAATTGAAGTGACTCCATTTTTCGGTAATCAAGGGTATATGAAAAGTGATACAGCGGTAGACACTCATTATTTAGATCAGATGTCAGAAAATTTCATCCTGACACGACTTAACGTAACCCCATCTAACATCAAGGCAAACCATGCGAGACTTCTTAACTATATAGACAGCAGGTATTACCATGCCTTAACCGAAATCCTGTTGCGCGAGCAAAAGCAGGTGACTAATCAAAAAATATCAAGCTACTTTGATATAGAGTCCATGAATTCAAGTCCATCTGAACTTAAAACAATCCTTAAAGGCCACTTACGCCGCTTTGTCGGAATGAGAGAGTTGCCCGCAAAAAGCGCTACCTATGAGTTGAAGTACACCTATCATTTGGGGCGTTTATCCATTATTTCCTTTGAAAAGACAGTGGAGCATCAAGATGATTAAAAGAGCACTTATCAGTTTATGTATTGCCTATCTTGGCTGTGTGACCTGTGTCGAAGCTCAAACAAGACTCAATGTTGAAGAAAATGAAACCATTGAACTGGCTTTAAGCCATAGTGATTTCAATCGTTTGTTTGTTGAAGGCGATAAAATCACAACGCTTCGTTATCCTGAGGGAACGTTGCGTGTCGAAAATGATAAAGACGGCAGTGTGTATTTAGAGGTACGAGAGGAAAAGCCGTTTACCTTATTTGTAACAACAGAGCGAGGCACTCATTTTTCAGCACTCATTAAAGCCAGTGAGATGACGGGGCAAACCATAGGGTTAATGGCGGCTAATCCAAATAACGTAAAACCGAAAGGAACGGCTATTTCCACAGCCACCAAAACGAATCGTGAAAATGAGCTTGTTGCCCTGGTTTCATCGGTTGAAAAAGAAGAACAAAAGGCAGGATTTAAAGCACAAAGGCCAAATCTTAAATCCGTCCAGATTAAGCCTAACTTAACTTCCAAGCTTGTTTATACCTTATCAAATGCCAAAAAAATGGGGCAAAAGTTTGAAATTAAAAATACAGGGAAAAAGCCTGTGTCCTTTGATGACAAATGGTTTAAAGACAAGGACACCAAAGCGCTTTTAGTGAAAGACAAGGTGATATACCCAAACGAAACCATTACGGTGGTGCGCATTGAAGAAGGAGTCACCCATGGCTAAGTTTAATATTAATCTTAAAGAGCGGTATCAGCAGTTTAAAAACTTAGGCACTGTTGCAAGCATTGTTGTGGTTGTGTTGTTTGTCATTATCACCCTGTTTTCTGATGGTAAACCAAAAGCTGACGAACCAAGCCACAATAAAAGTGTATTTGAAGGGGTGATTGACGATACTTTTTCAGATTCCAGTGCGCAAAGCGCCATAACAAGCCAGCAAATGGAGTTAATCGATTTAAAAAAGGAACTTGCAGCAGTTACCGAACAATTAAAAAAGCAAACAAGCAGTTCAGTACCACTCGAAGAGCTTGAGAAAAAACTGACGAAACAAATAACGGACGAATTAAAAGGCCGCCAATTCGCAAGCCTTGAAAAGCCCTTAAATGGTCAGCAGATTTTAAGTGATGCGCAATCTGGAGAGGTATTGGCTGCCGCTTGGAACAATGCACCAACGCATTCAAAGATAAAATCCAAACCAATTCACACGGTGTCCTTTAATTATAAGTCTCGCAAGCGACATGTGAACCGATACCAAAAAACACCAGACAACTACGTGCCGAGCGGTACTTTTGCAAATGCGGTGATTCTAGGAGGCGCTGATGCGGACGCATCAGTCAATGGAGAGCGGCAAAATAATGGGGTGATGCTCTTTAAAATCATTTCAGACGGGGTATTGCCAAATAATCAACGTTCTCATCTCAAGGGCTGTTTTGTTACCGGAAGTACTTATGGAGATATTTCCAGTGAACGCGCTTACGTGGTCTTAGATAAGCTTTCTTGCGCTCAAAACGATAGGCCTCTTATTGATAAATCGGTGACGGGATGGGCATTTTTTGCAGGTAAGGCGGGTATTAAAGGCAAAGCGACCATGCGTGATGGAAAAATCATGGGCTGGGCAGGTGTCAGTGGTGCTTTATCGGGGGTTGCACAAGCAGCACAAGCCGCGCAAAGCATACAAAATATTACGCCTTATGGCGCAACTTCTATTCTACCAAGTGATAGGGTTGCTGGATTTGCAGGACTTGGTGGTGTATCTAAAGCTGCAGATCAGTTATCCAGTTACTACATTAGGCGTGCCGAGCAATACCACCCCATTATTCAAGTGGGATCGGGTAATTTGGTCAATATCGTTTTTAAAGACGGCTTTAGTCTTCTTCCAGAAGACGATGAAAAAGAGCGTATGGTGTATGAGGAGGCAGCTCCAAGACATGACAGCATTACCCACGTTTCCAAAGAGCCAATGATTCCAGAAACACTTTTAAATGAAATGAATAAACAAGGCGTCAGTTATGAACTAGGCAGCCAAATTTCCCAAGGAGTTCAGCCATGAGATTAAGGGTTTTTACACTACTTGCAGTGATTCTAAGTTCGGGATGTTCCACTGTGAATGAGTCATTTTCTTGTAATAAAACAGCAGGAGACAGTTGCTTGACTATGGATGAAGTGAATGCCATGACCGAAGAGAAGGGGGCTTATGTTCGTAAACCGGTTTTTAAATCGGTGATTCAAGCACGAGAAGCCCACCAAGGAGGCACTGCGGGATTATGGATAGCAGAACAAGAGCAGCAAGGAGCGGGTCATGCATGAATGGATTAAGGATAAAACAACCAATTTTTTGTCTTTAGTGGCTTCTTTTTTTGGGGTGGGATTTGCACTGGAAGGTGATGCTAAAGCGCGCAAAAAAGCCCAAGAAGCATTGGTATTTGACAAAGCAGATTTAAAAGCGATTTTACCCTACCAATATCATCACGATGGTCTTTTTGAAAACAAACAGTCCTATGGATTTGGTTTTGAATTAGCGCCAGCAAGTGGTGCTGATAATTCGTTAATGCAGGCTTTAGCGGAGCTTCTTAAAAACAATCTGCCAGATCAGGTCGCCGCTCAATTTATGATGGTAAAGCATCCTTATATTGGCTCAATGCTTGATTGGGGATTTGAGCCTTATTTTGCGAAGGGCGGGGTTTTTAAAGCACTTGCTGAAAAAAGTCTCCAATACCACGCGAAAGCGGCTTATACGGGCTACAAAAACCAGGCCAATATTCCAGCGACGCTGTGTGATTTTAGGGTCTATGTGTTTTTTTCAACAAAGAAAACAGGACGAGCACAACACTTGATGACCTCCCTTGCTCAAAGCGTTGGTTCGGAGCTTAAAGTAATGGGATTAAGCCCAATGCCTGTCGATAAAAAAATGCTGGCGAGCCTTGTCAGCGTCATAGTGACTCCTGAAAACAGCTTTTATTGGCCAAAAACAGATGAGTCCATAAATCAAGAAGGAGATTCTATTAGTAACCATTGTTTGAAAAAGAACGCCTCTTTAATGGTTTATGATGGTTGCATCGATGCAGAAACGTTTGATGAACATGGACAGGAATATAAAAGCGTTCTGGTCAATTGCGGTATTAATAAATACCCAGAGCAATTTACTCTGTGGCAAACCCCCGACTTATTCTCCAATATCTACAAAGTCCAAAAAAATATTTCCTGCCCTTTTTTACTCTCTTTTACCATCATGGGTAAGAACCAGACCAAAATGGCAGGAACTGCAAAAACGAAAGCCTATAATCTTGCTAAAAGCAATAATGCCATTCAAAACTTCATTAATCCCTACCATCAAGACGAGCTTGCTGACTGGTCGTCTGTCTCTGAAGGATTAGCTAAAGATGAAATCAGCTTGTTTGAAACCTGTTATAACCTGATTTTATTTACGGACACTGCCAATAAAACAAAACACGTTGCGGAAGCGGTGAGTAATTACCGTGACATGGGCTTTGAGCTTAAGGTAGCACAATGCACACAATGGTTACGGTTTTTAACCTCGCTGCCTTTTATGCCAAGTGAGGGCTTATGGAAAGGGCTTGAGGTATTGGGTGAGACACACAAACTAAGCAATACCAATGCAGCAGCGCACCTGCCAATCGTTGCTGATTTCAAAGGTTCAAGACAAGGGATTTTACTACCGACTTACCGCAATCAAGTGGCTTTTTTAGATACTTTTGACGACAAAAGCTTCCCAATTTCCAATTACAACTACATCACGTGCGGCACCCCAGGCTCAGGGAAATCACATTTTGAGCAATACCGCATTATGAATTCGCTCGCTCGGGGCGAGCAGGTATTTATTATAGATGTTGGTGATTCTTATAAGAATTTATGTCAAGCCGTTGGCGGTGTTTATGTGAATGCAGCCAGTGTTGCCTTAAATCCGTTTACTTTGTTTGATTTTGAAGGATCGGTGGAAATTGATGGCTCAGAAGTGAAGAACCACATTCAAATTCGTGATTTGATGGCCATCATGGCCTCGCCTAATGAGCCTTTAGACAGTATTTCACTCGAATATTTGCTTAATGCAGTCCTTGAGGCCTGGGGTAAAAAGAAAAATAAGGCAAGTGTTGATGATGTAGTTTTGGCTTTAAAGGATATGGTGCAGTTTTATCCTGGAGATGGTCGCTTAATTGATTTAACCACCCTTTTAAATAAATACACTAAAACGGGCATTTATGGTTCTATTTTTAATGGGGAGACGCCTAGTTTTCGTGATCAGGATTTAGTGGTGTTTGAGTTAGGCGGACTTGAAGAGCAAGACGAGCTTTTAAAGATTGTAATGTTTGTGATGATTGTGATCATTCAAGGCCAATTTTACCATACTTCTCGGAGTCGTTATAAGCGCTGCGTCATTGATGAGGCCTGGAGATTTTTAACAGAAGGGGACAGTCCTACTACTTCTAAATTTATTGTACAAGGCTTTCGTACCGCCCGAAAACATAATGGTGGCTTTGGGGTGTTAACTCAAACATTGGATGATTTGGTCGCTTCCGCCCAGGGGCGTGCGATTAAGTCGTGCTCCAGCATCAGCCATATTTTTTTGCAAGGCGATTTAACCACCTATTTGTCACAATACCCTGATGAATTTAACGACCAGCAAGTTAAATTAATCAGCTCTTTTGGTGAGGCATCCAACCTTGGGTTTGCCTCCATGATGGTGAAGTACGGAAAGGGTTATACCTTTCATCGCTATTTTATCGATCCCTTTTCAAGAATTTTATTTTCAACTAAAGGCCATGAATTTGATGCCATTAAAAGACTTATTGATAAAGGTATTCCAGTCCTTGAAGCCGCCCAGATAGTGCTTGAGGAACAGGAGGCAAGAACATGAAAAGCCTTATCTGGTTCAACGCATTAATTAAGGTTTTATCACCCGTTAAACGAATACTTATAAGAAATAAAAGCCATCTAAATGGTTTAAACACCTTCCTTATTTTGATGCTTGCCGTGGCCGTTGCAGGGCAAAAAAAAGCATTGGAACCGGTAGTTTTTAGCAAAGGTTTAGCCATCGCAACATTCGCCAAAGAACTCAATGACAAAGGGGTGTCTGATGCACGTCAGCGACTTTTAGTTAATCGATTTGTACGTGCGTTGCCAAAAGCGTTAGCGCAGTACGCCAAAAAGCACCATGTGGTGGTTTTAACTGATAAAGAGGTAGTTGCAGGTGCCCCAAACATTACCCCTTATGTTTTAGCCTACATTGCGACCGAGATGGTTCAACAAAACCGAGGGACTAAAAACCATGGCTAATTGGATGGTCTTAATTTTAATGGCGGTTTTTACACACGCAGGCTTTGCTCAAACGTTTGTGCATGGCTCTGTCTGGCCGGTTTTAGAACGAAATATGGCAGAGCTGTTACAGGAACGTGCGGCACAGCTAAACACCAAGGATATTCAAGACCAATGGCAACACCGTGCAAAGCAGTATTCAGACAGACCAGGTGTCGTAGCACTGCCCAGGGCGTTGAAGTCCAGTCGCCATGAGTATGCCCCTATAGCCCATGCTTATCAGGATATTAAAGACAATGAAGGACACCTTATAGCACAAGCGGGTACCAGCATTAATGTGCTAGCTCGTATGCCTTTTTACCAACCACAGCTCTATTTTTTTAATGCAGATGACAAGGCACAAATGATTTATGCACAACACATCAAAGTCACATCCAATACCAAGTTGATTTTGGTTGCAGGAAGCATTGGAGATGCCCAAAAAGCACTAAACCAAAAAGTCTATTTTGACCAAGGGGGAAAGCTTTCATCAACCTTTGGCATTAAACAGGTTCCAGCTCATGTGTATCGTCAGGGCGATGTATTGCAGGTTCATGAAATTAAAATCAAAGGAGGGCGCGCATGAACGCTAAAATAGTTTTTGCTTTTTTAATAGTGTTCGCAACGGGATGCTTTGGAGCACAATGCCAGGGTCATTTTGTTAATCCAGTTAAAGACATCTGCTGGAAATGCTTATTTCCCTTATCTATTGGTCACAACCGGATAGTAAAGAGCGCGAATGGTTTATACGATCCTGATAATCCTAAAAGTATTATTAATCGATGTGGTTCACGCATTGGGATGCAGATTGGTTATTGGGAGCCTTTTGCTCTGGTTGATGTCACGGACACCCCTTATTGCATGGTGAATTTAGGCGGATTCAAGCTATCAAAAAGTTTAAGACAAGGCGGTCGTCTACAAACAGGTAATGCGACTCGACAAGGATTTTACCACGTGCACTGGTATAAATATCCTTTAATGCACTGGCTTAATCTTTTAATGGACTTAGGGTGTCAGGAAGGTGGTGATTTGGACGTCATGTGGATGACGGAGTTAGATCCTTCCTGGGAAGATTCATCACTTGCCATGATATCTCATCCCGATGCAGCCCTTTTTGCCAATCCCGTGGCACAGATAGCCTGTGCCGCAGACAGCAGTTCATCAAGCACCTTAAAAAGACCACTTGATAATTTATTTTGGTGTGCTGGAAGTCAGGGAAGTCATTACCCATTAACAGGACACATCACATCACCTCAATCGCCTGTGCAAATGGCTTTTTTGTTAGCCCAGCGCCTTAATTTCAAATTGCACCGCTTTTTTATGATTACAGACAGTGTGGGTGTTGATGGCAAGACGTGTAGGCCAATCAATTATCCGGTCACGCCTAAATCACGTTATCGCTACGAACTCGTGAATCAAGTTGCTGATGGCACGCATTGTTACCCCTCTGGCTATTCTTCTTTGCTCTTGGAAACCGGAAAAATCAAGCCTCACCAGATGGATCAATATGGGTTTTTGGTGTGGCGAAAACGCAACTGCACATTTTTATAAAGGGACAATGACATGTTTAAAAAGACACTGATGATTTTGGCTTTTGCTTTAGCTCAAAGTGCATTTAGCTTCACCACATCAGTTTTTGTGAGCTTTTCTATGCCAAATGACTTATTGGAAGCGGTATTTAAAGATGCATCAAATCATGAAATTCCTGTGTATCTCAAAGGATTAATTGAAGATGATATGAGAAAAACCTTATCACGAATTTTTGAATATTCTCAAAAATACCCCAACCTTTCGGTTCAAATTGATCCCTTTGCCTTTGAACAATACGGCATTGATCGAGTTCCAGCTTTGGTTGTTGCGAAGGGAAATCAATTTGATGTTTTGTATGGCAATGTAACGATTGATGACGGGTTGTTATGGCTTAAACGTAAAGGGGATGTGCGATGAACACTGCGCCATTATCCATCCTGCTCCTGTCCCTGTGCTTCAATTCAGCCTTCGCTGACTCCTACTTCGATGAAGTGCAAAACGCACTAAACCAATTACAAGAGTCAAAGAACATCTTGGGTGAATTTGATATTAAAACTCTGCCTAACTTTGATGCAAATCCTAAAGAGCAGTCCCATAAGCCCTCACAAAAGGGAGAGCTTGAACAAAAAGGCAAGCAATTTATCTCGCAAGACCAGGAAGGGAAGTACTTAGGCGCTCTTGCTGATGCCAATAAAGAAACACAACTTGATAAGGAACATAAAGACAAAGGACGTAACGATTTAGAAAACACCCTGAATGATGAGATTGCTTGCCAGGATGGCTCTTGTATTGCAACGCCTGCCGATGAAAGTCATGATTTTTCCGAAGGAGCAGTTCAGATGGGCGCTCTAAACGGGGTTGCCGAAGAAGTTCGAGACAATCAAGCGTCACAAGGTGTAGCGGCTATTTTTAAAGCAACCAACATCACCTGTCGTGTGGTGTATAAAACCAATCGGTTTAATTTTTGTAATCAAAACCATGACGGCTGGGGTACCAGTCAGGCTGAAAAAGAATTACACAAAGCGCAACGTGAGAGACGTGCGATTATCGCCTATCCTGACACCTATTGCTCTGAATTTAAAAAAATCTTAGGCCATAGAACATGCGTTCAAAAACGTCAATCCTGGTGTGTGTTTCAATCCAGGCTTGCTTACTTGATTCAAGTAGAAGCAAGAAGACAGTTAGGCATTAATTTCGGGTTTGTTGGCGGTGAGGCTAATTATGCGGATTGCAGGGGCTTAACCCCTAATGAAGTGTCTGCAATTCAATTTGATACGCCTCAAATGCAGCAAGCACTTAATGAACTAGCACAAGTGTTCGAAAATAAGAAACGTCTTCCAGAACAAACCCAAGTCACCAGTCGTGCAGAAGAACAGGTTAAGGCACAGCAAGGAGGGGGTTATGAGTAAAAATAAGCTCTTGTTGTTCGTCCAAATCCTGATGCTTAGTGTATTTATGGGGCAGGGGAGTTCAAATGCTGCTAAACCAACTCCAAAAAAAGGATACCTCTGGTATAACCTGCCCAAAGTTGAACAACCGCTTAAAAAGGCAAGAGCAATTCCCTTTTCTAAATTATCGTATCAGGAGCGCAATAAAGTACTGCATTATTTCACGATGGAATCGCTGCATAAAGCAAGACAGACTCATGATGTTAAAGACATGGAAGTGTTTTTAAGCTTCCAACGCTACTGGCTCAATGAAGCAAGCATCTTTCAACATAATTTCCAGTATGCGCTGCTGCGATCACCTGAGCTTGACTCAACGGTTAAAAACCCAACCTCAGCCATTGGCACAAGCCTTAATGAGCAGCAAAAGGGACTGAACCGCCAAAAAGCAATTTCAGAGTTAACCCAGCATTATGGGCTGATGTTTTTCTATAAAGGAGCCTCGCCGTATTCAGAAAAACAAGCCTTGGTGTTGAAAGACTTTGCTCAACGTTACCGATTTAAATACATCCCCGTGAGTGTTGATGGGGTAGTGCTTGATAGCATGCCCAATTCCAGGCGCGATAGCGGTCAAGCCAAACGCCTTCATGTAGAAGTCTATCCTGCGCTGATTTTAGTTGAGCCAAAAACCGGACAAACCATGCCTGTTGCCCATGGATTTCTTACTCAGGATTATTTAACTGAAAATTTCGAAATTATTGCCAAAGAGCTTACTCGAAGAAAACTTGGAGAAGGAGTGTTATATGAATAAGGTTTTAAGTCTTGTATTGCTGTGTGTAAGCCTCAACACGATGGCAGGACAGAACTCATTTTGGCGCACCCATACCCTCGTGATGATTTATGCGAGCACTTGCCCCCATTGTCACCACCAGGCCGAAGTGTTAGCGCCATTGGTACAATCAGAGAACATCGCTCATCAACTGTTTAGCTTAGACAATCAGCCATTGCCTCAATTTAAACAGTTTAGTCTTGCCCCAAGTGGCTTATTACAGGCCGCTTATCCTGATGGCAAGGTGTCCTACCCTGCTCTTTTTATTGTAGCCAATCATTCTTTGAAACTTTATCCACTCTCTTATGGCTTTTTAGACTCTTATGAGCTGAACAATCGACTTCTGGGGTTAAAGGAAAAAATTACTCAATATGAGGCCAACACTTATGAATCTTAATAAATTATTGACCGCAGGGCTATGCTTAAGCCTTGCCCTGGCGCATCAGGCTTATAGTGATGTAGGTCATGATTTGGATAATTTTTTTGATGGAATTGGTTTTTCAAGCAATACCACATCCCCTGGTGCTTATGAATCCCAAGCCGCAGGCTCTTATGGCAGTGGCTCCTTAGTGGCGAGGAATCAGGTTCGGCAATTTCAATTAATCCAACTGGATTTGCCAAGCTACAAAGCAGGGTGTTCTGGTATTGATTTATACACAGGAAGCATCTCTTTTTTAAAGGGGGATAGATTAAAGGAACTGGGTAAAGCGGTGATGTCTAATTCGGCAGCCTATGCCTTTGATGTGGCACTGGCCACCACCATTCCTGAGTTAAAACAAATTAAAGACAACCTCCAGGATTTAGAGCAAAAGGTCAATCAGGCCAATATCAATACCTGCGTTACGTCACAAAATCTAGTGGGAGGTCTTTGGCCTAAAACCCAGGCAAGCCAGGAAAAGATTTGTCACGATCAAGGCACCATGGGCAATGAGGGGATGTTCTCTGATTATGTAACGGCTCGCATGGGGTGCTCAGGTAAGGGCAAAAATGGGGATGAGTACGCACAGGCCATGGAAAGAGCGAAACAAGATCCTAAAAGAAAAAATCAGGTGATGTTGGGTAAAAATTTAGTATGGTCATTACTCAAAGCCAAATCGTCACTAGGTGGTGATAGAGAACTTTCAGAACTGGTGATGTCCTTAACGGGGACTATCATTATTGACAAAGAGGGGCATGTGTTTGATGTCCCTTCTTTAGCGAACAATAAAAATGTCATTCAAGCGCTCTTAGGTCGTGATGATGGAAGTGAGGTGCGAGCCAAGATTTGGGAGTGCGCTAAATCTGATTTGGAGTGCATGTCGGTTCATGAAGGGGTGTTAGCTGTTTCTGCTCAAAAAAGTCTAAAGGCGCGGATAAGTAAGCTTGTTACTGGCATTTACCACAACATAAAAACTGATAATCCCTTGACCGTCGAGCAGAATAACTTAATAAGCATGAGCCATGTTCCCGTGTTTAAGTTTTTAACCGTGCTTGCCTCAACTGAATATGGGGTGAATGCCATTGATTTATCGGATTACTCAAGTCTCATATCCCACGACTTATTAACCCAGTATTTGAATGAGCTTTTAGAAGAAGCTCATGGGGTCACGGCTAATAGTGAACTGACCGAAGCCATGATTGAAACTTTGGAAAAAAGAGTGAAGGCAGCGCAGCAATCGATTGCCAAGATAACTCCAGAGGTGGGTCATAAATTGGATGAAAAACTAAAACTAATACAGCGCATTGCCATGATTGAAAAGCAAATTGCCGTAGCCCAACAAACGAGTATGGAGTAAAGATGATGCAAGAGACTACCACGATTTTTGTGATTGCTTTTCCAGAGGCGTTTAAAATGGTGTTTGATATGATTGCTATGCTTGTTAAAGGGAATTTTTTTGCTTCCCTTTTAAAGCTTGCAGCCCTTTGGGGAATCATTCTCACGTTGACTAGTTTTGTCACAAAAAAAGATCCCATGGTTTGGATAAAATGGTTGGCCTTTTACACGCTAACAAGCTGGTTTATCTTAATTCCTAAAACCACCGTCTCTATCGTTGCCGTGGCGCAGCCCAATGCTCCCATTTATCATGTAGCCAATGTACCGTGGGTGGCTGGCAAGATTGCATCGTTATTTACAACTATAGGGTATGGGCTAACCCAGCAATATGAGTCTTTATTATCTGAACCTGACAGTCTGGTTTACTCAAAGACGGGACTTTTATTTGGATCTCACCTGATGCAGTCCTCTTTGGGCTTTCATATCGTAAATCCTGAGCTTAAATCCGATATGGATGCCTATTTCAGGCAATGTGTGGTTGGAGACATTGCTATTAATCGAAAATACTCCGTTTCCGATTTAAAACAAAGCAATGAATTGTTTGGTATGGTGTTTGGCCATCCATCACCGGTAAGGAGGGTGATTATTCACGATCCTAAAACGAATGCAGAAGTGAACTTAAGCTGTGTCGATGCTGCAAATAAAGAAACAATTGGACTAAAAGGGCGTCTTCAAAGAGAAATTAATAATGCTTATACTTTTTTTGGTAAGCAATTGTTCTCTCATCAAAAGAAGAATGATTACAAGCAATTATTTGAAGTGCATTTAGGTAGTGCTTATGCTCACATGCAAGGGCTTACCAATTCCAGTAGCGATATTACACTGCAAACCATGATGGCTAACGCCATTCATTCAGGACTTTTAAACTACAGTGCTCATGTGGATTCAAGTGCTGCCATTTTAAACAGTCAATTTGCTAAATCACAAGCACAGCATCGTGCAGCATGGTCTATAGGTACGGAAAAAGCGGTTTGGTTTTTACCTTCGTTACATACAGTTCTGCTGGCCATGATGTTTGCGCTCTTTCCTTTAATCTTTATTCTTGCAAGCGTCACTGGGGGGCTAAAACTCTTAAAAGGCTATTTATTGTTTTTATTCTCCTTGCAATTATGGCCTGTGTTGTTTTCTATACTCAACGCACTGATGGTGAAATTTGGGCAATTTAAATTAGGAGGTGTTAGCACTATAGCGCTGATGAACTTTGATAGTCTTGATGCAGCCCATCAAGATTTAGCAGGAGTGGCTGGTTTTTTAATGATGTCCATTCCTTTTATAGCCAAAGGACTTGTATCCAATATAGGGGAGGCTTTTTCAGGTCTTGCTACCGCCCAAATGCAGCATTTGCAAGGCTCGTCCATGTCAGTGGCCAATGAGGTAGCCAGTGCCAGTTATAGTCTAGGTAATAACAGTTTTTATAATACTACTGCAAACAGTTTGTCTGCGAACAAGCACGACACCAACTACACTGATTTTAATAGTCAACGTACCGTACAAGCCTTATCAGGGGCAACAGAAACACTCACTGGTGATAACCACCATGTGTTTAATGCAAGCCCTGCGATTACTCAAAGTGCGGTGTCCATTGCATCCACCGAAGGTCTGCAACAAAGCTTATCAAGAGCAGCCGAAAAAGCGCTTAATGCCCAGCAATCTGACGCTCTTAATTTATCGAACAGTTTAAGTGTCACAAGTCATCATGCGTCCCAGTTTAATGATTCTGTCGGTCACGATACCCGTTTAGGTCAGGGTATTTCTAAATCAGATAGTGTTCAAGCACAACAGGCATTGGCACATGCCTGGAGTATTGCAGAAGATGTGGCGAAAAGAGAAGGGATTAGTACGGAAGAAGCCTTTAGTGGCTTGACTCGACACGCCTATGGTGTCAGTGCTGAGGCGCATGTTGGAATCGACAGCAAGCGCTCTGTTTTAGGTCACATGGCAAGCTGGGCTACAGGCATTAATGGAGGAGCCAGTGCATCGACATCAACCAATCACGGCATAGAAAACTCAACAACCGATTCTAATCGAAATACTTCTTCTCATGATTTAGGTGTCTCAAACCGTGAAGAGCAAAGTTTTAGAAATGATATAAGCATCATAGAAAACTATGCAGCGAATCATCATTACGATTCAAGCGGTACACAATCTGAAAACCTTCTTATTCAAGTGGGTCATGATTTGCGCGAAGCTAAAACCTTTAGTGAGTCCTTCAGCGCAAGCATTGCTCAAAGTCAGCGCATTGCAGAATCTGCGAATTTTGTGTCTACTCATGGAAGTCAGCTCAATCACAACCTCAACCAGGAGGCCATCGAGTGGGCTATTAATCAATATGGGCATGAGAAAATTAGAGCACTTGAAAACCATCCTCATGATGCACAAGCCCAGGCTGAAAACGAGCGCATTAAGTCTGAGTTTTTAGACCAAAAAGTATCACACATGATTCAGTCAAGCGCTCTAAATAACGTCAATCCGCAAGACTTTTATCAAAACAGCAAAGCTTCATTCAAGGAATCTCAAAAAAAGATGACAGCAGATTATTCTCAAAAATCGGAACAACTCAACTTAAAAGCCTCAACACAAGGACTGGGCGTTAATTCAGGTGAACAAATAAAACTCGAAGACGCCATGGCGCAGATACAAAAAACAAAACAGCGCACAGTGATTGAAGGGACTCAAAAAGCCCAAAAAGTTCAATCAACTATTGGACAACCCCTCCAAAAACATCATAAAAAACCTAAGTAGGAAAGCCAATATGAATGATACAACAAGCAAGTTGTTTACCCGTGGCGGACAGATATCCTTTCATAACATCAGGATGTTTTTTCAAATCAATAAAGCCATCTGGAATGTGGTAATTTTGGCCGTAATAGGCTGTATTATAGTACTTACTTACTGGTTTACACCAAAGGAGATTTTACTAACCTATTATGAATACAACCGTGCGTCCATCCTTGGCTGGTTTGATACATATTATGAGGTAAGCCTTCCCATTAACGGCAAACAAGTCCTTTTAAACTCTAAAGCGCTTTTAAAATACCCTTATTTTTCCCAAAAAGCAGATTTAATCTGGGTCAATGTATTTAAAGCATCTGTATGGTCTTTAGCCATTACGGGGTGTGGGTTTATTGGCTTAGTAGGCTACTTTATTGTTAAAGGAAAAAAACAAGGGGAGTCCACTTTTCTAAGAGGCTCTGTGTTGGCGCCCGTACATGCAGTAACCAGGCAAATAAACAAGGAACACATGGCCAGTGATTTAGTCATAGATGGAATGCCGATTATCAAGCACTCCGAGGTGCAGCATTTTTTAATTCACGGAACAATTGGTACTGGAAAAAGCCAGTTGATGATGAAGTTTTTAGAACAAATCAGAAGGAGGGGAGACAGGGTTATTATTTATGACAAAGGGTGTTCGTTTACATCTCATTTTTTTGATGAACATCGTGATGTCATATTAAACCCTTTTGATGGCCGTTGTGCTAATTGGGATATGTGGGGGGAAGCGCCTCGTGATTCAGATTTTGAAAATATGGCAGAAAGTCTAATCCCTCTGCACGGCAATACCGATCCCTTCTGGGTTGATGCGGCACGCACTGTATTTTCCAGTGTTGCCATGAAACTTAGAGATAAAGAACCTTCTATTGATGCATTATTGGATATTTTATTAACCAGTGATTTTGAGCACTTAGAGCCATTTTTAAAGGGTACAGCCGCAGCAACACTGGTGAGCGGTAAAATTGAAAAAACCGCTATTTCCATACGTTCGGTGATTACCACCTATTTAAAATCGTTACAATCATTAAAGGGCTTGGATACAGAGTTAAATCCTAAATTTACTATTCGTGATTACATTTTGGATGACCAGCAAAAAGGGTGGTTATTTATTTCTTCAAAAGGGGAGCAACACGCTACTTTAAAGCCTTTGATTTCCATGTGGCTTGCTATGGCGTCATTAACGCTGTTAAGCCTTGAAGAGGACAGGCAAAGACGGATTTGGTTTATCTGTGATGAATTGCCCTCGCTGCATAAATTACCCCTTTTAGCTGAAACCATAGCCGAGGTGCGAAAATTTGGCGGTTGCTTTATGTTGGGCATGCAAAGCCAGGCACAGCTTGGCAAAGTCTATGGGCGCGATGGAGCGTGCGAAATTTTTGATTTATTAAACACGCGCTTTTTTTTCAGAAGCCCCTCTCATGACATGGCCAAGCTGGTAGCCAATGAGCTGGGTGAGGAAGAAATCGAAGAATCAACAGAAAGTTATTCTTATGGTGCCAATTCAATTCGTGATGGGATCTCTGTCGGCAAGCATAAAACCAAACGACAGCTCGTGACCTATCCAGAAATCATGCAACTTAAAGACATGCAGTGCTATTTAAGGCTCCCCGCTCATTACCCTGTGGTTAAGCTGCACTTGTCTTTTAAAGAAAGGAAAAAAACCGCCCTGGACTTTATTGAGCGTCCGCTCCCCAAAAAAGACCATGGTTCAGCACAAGATGATGATAATGACTCTGTTAGTAATGTCCATGGGGCGGGATCAGGTGATGAGAGAACACATTGTGTCGTTTATTTAGACAATGACCAAAACAAAAAACCGATGAAATACGAGGGATTCCAAGAACAATCCGTACAATCAATGCGTATAAAAAAATCCGTTAACCAGGAACAGGAGATAAGTGCTGATGAGCCTGTTTTCTAATCCATAAATTGCTTTTCTAGTTAGTCACTATTGAATCAAAAACAATGGGCTTAAAGGCCTAGGGGCTTTTTTGCGCCTAAAAAATAAAAAGGAGTCATGATGCTGAGTTTATATCCTCTAAAAAATGCCAAAGAAGCAGGCCATTATTATATGGAACAAGACAATTATTACTTATCAGAAAAAGATCCCTTGGAAATTTCTTACTGGCAGGGAAAAGGGGCGGCCATACTTGGACTCACAGGTGCGGTTAAGTCCGAAGATTTTTTAAATATGTTGGAAGGCAAGCTCCCCAATGGAGATGTTCTGGGCATTATTTTAAATAAAGATGGTAAAAGACAGCATCGTCCTGGAACGGACTTGACCTTTTCAGCTCCAAAATCGATATCTCTTATTGGTCTTGTGGGCAGGGATGAGCGTTTAATTAAAGCGCATGAAGAGGCGGTTAAGCTAACGATTGCCCATATTGAAAAACTAGCAGCAGAAGCACGACTGACGGTTAATGGCGAGACCATCTATGAAAAAACAGGTAATTTGACTGCTGCGTTGTTCCTTCATACGACATCCAGAACATTTGATGCCAATCTACACACCCATGCCATTATTCTTAATGCGACTCAAAGACAAGATGGCCTATGGCGTGCGCTGTCTTCAAGGCGTCAAAATGATAAGGAGCACTTATATAATGGGTTTAGGGAATTTATTTATGATAATCAGCATTATTTGGGGCTTTTTTATAATGCAACCCTTGCCAAAAAAACAACAGAGCTGGGCTTTGACATTGAGATCAAAGACAAATACGGAAATTTCGAAATCAAAGGGCTCTCTAAAGAGTACATAGAGGCAAGTTCTACCAGACGGAAAGAAATCAAAGAACAACAACAAAAATTAGGACTTAATAGCGCAAAATCCGCAGAAATTGCCAATCACGAAACAAGGCAGCCCAAAGTAGCCATAGACCAGGAGTCCTTAAGAGCATTATGGGATGATATGGCAAAACAACACCAGGTCGATTTTAAAGCACTTATCGAGACCTCCAAGCAACAAGGAACAGGTGTTGTAACGAGCCAAAATGAGCTGCCCATTTGTGACAATGCCATTGAGGCGGTTAATGATGCGCTGTCTCATTTGTCTCGCTTTAGGGTGAAAATAAGTCACGCAGATTTGGTTCGCATGGCCTTTGTATTTGGTAGCGGACTGATTGAGCACGGTGACATTGAACACACCATTGATCACCTGCTCAAAACCCAAGCCTTACTGGGAGAGAAATATCAAACCTACACAAGCAGTGCTTTGCTAAAGAAAGAAGAGGACTTCGTACAATTCATTAAAAAGGAAAACGCTCACTCTGCTAAAATACATATTCTTGAAAAATCTGGGGTATCGGCAGACATTTTTAAAGAAAAAAGCCAAATCCAGGTAGTAGATATCAAAAATTTTGGCGCTGAAAAACAACTAATCCAGGAATTGGTTAGGGATGCTGATCACAATAATCTTAACATCTATGTGTTGTCTCAAAGTAAGTACCAGTGTGATTTTTTAAAAAATGATGCTACAAGGGATACGTCCTCCTTCATTAAATGGTTTAAGAGCCTATTTGCTGACGAGATAGTGCATACGGTATCCTCCTTTTCCCACAAATACCAACGGACATTAGACGAGCGTTTTTCAAAAAAAGATCGTAATGATTTAATCGTGGTTCATGATGCCCAAAAGCTGGCATTTGAAGACATTGAACATTTATCTAGTTTGGCTGCGTCCTCAAATTCTAAATTAATCCTATTAAACCACCAGCAATCTTTGGATGGATATAGAGCTGGAAGCCCTATTAAAATCTTAAAAGAGACCGGAATTAAAACCCATCACCATCTTGGCAATGCACACCTTCTCAAGGCTGAAATTATTGAAACCCATTCCCCTCAAGGGAAGGCCATACAACAATTTGTAGCTAATAATAACGTTAAAGATCAAAAAGAAGTTATCGTGGCGACTTCTAAAAAAGAACAAGATGAGCTAACACAGGCAATCAGACACGTAATGAAAGCACAAGGACAACTCGCCAATAATGAAAAAGAGATTTCAGTGCTTTCAACAAACCAACTAAGTAACCCTCAAAAAAAACACCTTCGCTTTTATCGGGAGGGGGATTTACTGGTTTTTAATGCTTTTACGAAACAAGAACAATCCTTTTCCGTGGTGTCCAAAGAGGAGGGCTCTTTAAAGTTGATAAATGAAAAAGGGCAACTGTCTAATTTTTCAATTAAGGATGTACAGGCATTTGAAGTCTACCAAAATAAAACGATTGCCCTTTCTTGTGGTGACAAAATCATTTTAGAAAAGCCATTCCAAATTAAAAACCTGCGATTTGATAGGGGACAGCAGCTTGAGGTCACGTCCCTGTCTCAAAATAGTCTGCATTTAAAATGCAATAACAAAGTCGTTGAGATAAATAATGATGAGTTAAAAAATGCCTTTATTTCCCATGATTATGTAAAACGCTTGTCTCAGATAAATCAATCCTATGACAAAGCGATAGTCTGCGCCAAGCCGTTCCAGGTTTCAAAAGAATTTTTAAATGAAGTGTCTCTTCATACCAAAAGCATTGACTATTATTGCCTTAATAAAAAAGAAGCATCCGCACGTTTCGATGCAGCCAAAACCTCCTGGACAATTAGACAATCTATTGATGAGCAAAAAAGGTTGGTTGAAAGAGAATTATCGTCAGGAAAAGAGGTTATTTATGGGGATTTAATGTTTTTAAGCGAAGCAATTGCAAAAGGACGAAACCTCAATTCCGAAGACATTGCACGTCAGGCAATAGCTTTCGCCACGGCTAAATGCGCAGAAAGAGAAGCGGCATTCAGCCACGTGAGTTTGCTAACCCACGCCATGATGTTTTCCTTGGGAAAAAACAACTATTCTGAATTAGAGGCCGTCCTTCATGAGAAAATAAAAGAGGGTAAGCTGATTCACTTAGATACCCATTGGACAACAAATGAAGCAAAAGCACTTGAAAAGGAAGTGATTAGGGATAATTTAGCGCACCAAAATACGATGGAAGCTATTATAAAAAATGCTGATGAGTTAAACCAACTTAATCCCAACCTCACTAAAGGACAAAAAAGTGCAGTTATTCTGGCACTCACCAATACAGACCGATTTATCTCTATTCAAGGCTTGGCAGGGGTTGGAAAGACCACTATGACTAAGGAAATCCAGAAATTCGCTGAACACAAAAATATTGCAGTCTATGGGTTAACCCCTACTCATAAAGCAAGGCAGGAATTGTCCGCTCAGGGGATTAAAAGCGATACCATCGATAGTTTTCTCCTTAATAATGCATCCTACCCCCCAAAATCACTGTTCATAGTGGATGAAACGTCCATGGTCAGCAACAAACAATATCGTGAGCTGCAAAAAAAGGCTCTAGAGTTCGATGGCCGATTAATTTATGCTGGAGATATCACCCAATTACAATCTCTTGAAGCAGGAATACCACACGAATTAACCATTACCTCAAAAACGCAAAAAACAGCGTTCATGGAAGACATTATTCGCCAAAACCCCAACCCAGACCTCAAAGAAGCGGTTTTATACGCATCTCAAATGAAGTTAGAAGAAAGCCTTGAAAAGGTAAAAAAAATCAATCCCCAGGATTACATTCAGCGCAAACAAAGCTTCTCATATGACAGCCAAGTCTCTATTAAAGAAATACCTGTTGTATTGGATGAGAACAAGAAAAATCCCTCTTATGAACCTATTTATAAAGCCATTGCTGAAGATTATTTAAGTAGAACCAAAGAGCATCGCTCACAAACGCTTATTGTTGCCCCTGCCAACGCTGACAGGTATGAAATTGAATTGCTGGTGCGTTCTGGACTTAAACAAACAGGAGAAATTGATAATAAGGACATTCAGGTGAATCGCTATCTACCTAAAGACATGCACAAGGTGGACATGCTCTACGCTAAAAGCTATGAGGTTAATGATATTATTCGCTTTGATAAAACCTATTCTGTGGCTAAACGAGGGGATTATTTTAAAATCACTGGTATAGATTGTGAAAAAAACGAACTAACCTGTATGCACGAAGGAATAGAGTACAAAATAAGCCCTCATGAATTGGCACACAAGGCAAAAATGTCCGTCTATGTCGAAGTCAGTTCCGTTTTATCTAAAGGCGATAGGATCAGGATCAAGAAAACTCAAAAAGAAGCTAATTTGCTCGCCAATACGGAGTATGTAGTCAGTAGCTTAAACTCTGATACATTGAAGCTTTCAAACAAAGACGGTGAGTTACTGCTTAATAGAAACGATCATGCCAGCAAACACTGGGATTACGCCTACACTAATACCGCCTATTCCATCCAGGGTGGAACAGACAATTTTGTGATAGGTCTTATGCTTTCTGATAGGCAAAAAGCAACCAACCATCGTTCTTATGAAATCATCATATCACGAGCTAAAAGTCAGGCCACTCTCTATACCGAAGATTATGCCGCATTAAAAAAAGACTTAACCGATTTTAAAAAACAAGACGAGGCCAATAAAAAATCAGCTTTGTTGATGGAAAAGAAGTACCATCAACAAAAACAAAAAGAGAAGTCACTTAAAGACATCCATGCTGAAAAGTGCACACTCACGCTTGAAACCAATACAGAACCAAACTTGGTTAGCCCCGCTAAATCATCTCATCAAAACAAGGCAAGAGGGTTTATTCACCAGGAAATGAGTGCGAAGGATATAGAAGCCCGCCTTGCATTAAATATGGAGTCTTTGTGTTTGGCTCTTCTTGGCGAGCCTAACCGCAATTTATCAAACAAAACAGAATATCGATATGGTGCTAAAGGAAGCTTAAGTATTAATTTGAACAAGGGTTTGTGGAAAAATTTTGAAACTGAGGAAGCTGGCAATGCTCTGGGGTTAATTAAATCAGTACACCATTTTAGTGATTTTAAAGAAGTATTGGCATTTGCTAAAGAGTTCTTAGGTGGTTATCAGGTGATCATACCTAAATCTAAAAAAGAATCTAAAGTAAACGAACAGGCCAAAGAAATGCAGGAGCACATTAAGAAAAAAGAAAAAGTCATGGAAATAGTTGGTCGCTCACTATCCGTGAAAGATACTCTGGCTGAAACCTATTTAAAACAAACGCGCGGTTTAAGTCATTTTGATGAAGCTGATATTCGTTTTGTAGAACACCTTGAAACGTATCACGGAAAGAAAAAAGCCTATGTGCCTGCCTTAGTTGCTATTGCACGGGATGAAAAAGGGGCTGTAAACAATATTGAAGTCATTAAGCTGAATCCAAATAATGCCAGGAAAGATGAGAAATCAGACCCAGTAAAGCAAAGTTTTGGCAGAAAAAATGGCTGCTATGTGGAGCTTAATAAAGCGTATCAAAAAGAAAAAACATACGTGACAGAAGGAGTTGAAACAGGGCTTAGTATCGTCAGTGTCGATAACAAGGCAAGAGTAGTAACAGTGCTTGGAAAGGGTAATTTTAAGAATATAAAACATCTGAATTTAGGTAAAGAAGTGGTCTTGTGTGTCGATAATGATGGCAAGGATACCTATAAAACGAGCCTTATTATAGATGCTCTTGATAGACTTGAAAAAGAGGGGAAAAAAGTATCGGTCATCATGCCCAAAAAAGAAGGTCATGATTTAAATGATGTGTTGTTAATGGATGGAAAAGAAGCGCTAAAATCCATCATTAAAAATGAAATAACGCCTTCAGAATTTAAAAAAATGCACGACCAAAATGTAACTAATTTAATTAAAGAAACTCACAATAATCCTGATGAAAAAATAACAAAAAAAACCTATATGCACTCCATAGAAAGACAAATAAGTCAGGAGAAAATAAAAGACTTCATGAAGCAGGAAATGTCCATTTCCACCATAAACAAACTAAGAAATTTAGAGCGAGAGTTATAGTCTCTCGCCACCTTTTAAGTATTTTTCAGCCAATTGTTCGGCAATTTTAATGGCGCTTTCACTGTCATAAGCCCTAAGTTTTGAGCGTTCTTTATTAAAGATGATGGTTAATATTTCCGACAATAATTCATGATTAACCAGAACAGTTTTTAATATATTTCTATGCATGTCTATATCATTATTAGGCTTTTCTTCTTTAGAAGCATGATAAACACGGGTGCCGAGTGCCATCATTTCGAGGGCAATGACATCGAGCGGTTTGTTTTCCATTTTTGCTATTTTTTCTAAAGAATTGATGGTGTCTTTTCCCACATCCAAAATCATTTCCATAGGGTTGTTTCCTTGTCGCTTGGTACCTGTTTCATGCCAAATGGATTAATCGAAACACGTACATTATTGTAATGGATGTATTGAAAATCACCGCAGGTATTATTGATATATTCCAGAGAAGTCTTTTTAAATTCTTCTGATTTTTCTTTGCTAATCCCTTCACCAGAAAACAACGTATTCATTCTGGATAGATACATTAAGTTGGGAATGGATACGTGAATATGCTCTATCATTTTTCTAACTTCTTCATCAAAAACACTGTGTGATTTTGATAAATCAACATCATTAAGAGCACACCATTCCAAAACTTTTTTAAGCGATTTACCAATGGAAATATTGTTTTGATCTGCTATTTTTTTTAAATAATTTTCTTCATTTCTTTCTATTCTTATGGATAAAGGCATCATTGCTTTGTTCTCCTTATTGACCGATTACTGCAAGGATTTGTAATTAGAATCAAGTATGTTGTCGTATGCCTTGGCATACATTTGAATTCTATAGCATACTTTCCGTATACTCTGGCATACATGCGTATGCTATAGTATACTAATGAATATGACCATTGATAATACTGTATTATATGGATAATCTAAGTATACTATTGTATACAGATTGATTTCATTAAAAATGTTACATTATTTGAGAAAAATGGTATAAACATTATTTATTCGTTAATAATCAATGACTTGCAACGGAACTATCTGGCCAGAGCCACTGCGTGGTGTGTGAGGGGTCAGAACAAAGCACAGGATACAATTCAAAAAGGACATAATTTAGATATACTACTAGTACAAACAAAATCAGTGATTTAAAAGCAGGTAAATCTGGGCGTGTGCAGGTTTACAATTTAGGAATAAGTTAAATTAAATAAGGAATATTTATGAAAATTTTTGACTGGTTAAATTCAACCTTATCATCCATTAAAAATGGATTTGCGAATACAGGACACGATGCGCATCCATTTAGTGACGAAAACCAGAACCGAATAAATCCAGCAAGTAGTCTACCGATGAATGGTTCGGTTGATATCCATGGCAATCCTTTTGGCACTGGAAGCTCAATAAGTCATGATCCCTTTGCAGAAAGTCATCGCCATCATAATCATTTTAATGATCATACCAATTCTTTTAATGATTATCATAACCATCACAATCATCACGACACGCTACAAAATTCATTTTCTCATCATGACTATCATGATCCATTTAGAAATTATTAAGATAGTAAATGCAGGGTTCATCAAGCAATAATTTCATTCATTTAAGATACATATATTTTTATTATTTTTTAATTAATTTCTAATGATAAATAAAAATTATTTTGATACATTATTGATGTCGATAAATGGAGATTTATTATGGCTTTACTGAACGCTAAAAGAATTGCAGATAAAGAAAAAATTAAACTTGAGATTGATAAAGATATCTATGCGGAAATTAAGAACTATTGCACATGGTCTGGAATTAGTGAAATAGATCACTTTTTTGAAGAAGCTGCTTCTTTTATTTTTTCGAAAGACAAAGAGTGGAAAAATCACATTCGATCAATCAAACGTGAAAAAATCAAAGAGTCAATGTGAATATTATGTATGATCCAAATGAAGCAAACAAAACATATCTGAATTTATTGAAAGAGAAAGGCGTGGTTTCTGGTATAAAAAGCGCATTACTTGTAATAACAATTTATGTTTTTAATAAGGCAGTTAATCAACAAGACACCTCTATTTTTAATATAGCATTTGTTTATTTTTTCTTTTGCATTTATTTCTCTTTTAAATCTAAATTCGTTCGTTTTTTGCGTGGTCATTTACGTGGTGAAGAATTTAGAAATAAATCAGATTAATAAATACATATTCATTTCTATGGTCATAAACATATGGCCAGATTAGTAACTCGATAATTGCTTCTAGGCAGCAACTCGATCATTAATAACCAAAGAAACAGACACATGGGCTTTTGCCAACATATTCACTAACATATCAATAGTGAATTTTTGAATCAGACCTCGTTTTAAATCACTAATTCTCGGCTGAGATACCCCCAGCACTTTTGCAGCCATAGCTTGGGTTAAGTGATGTTCTTTAATATAGTGTTCTATAGCACGCATCAAAGCAGCTCGAATTTTCAAATTCTCAGCCTCTGTGCTATCAAAACCTAAATCATCAAAGATACTCCCTTTTGTTTCATGAGTAGTCATTTTATACCTCGCTCTTTAATTGAGCTATTTCTTTAAATCGCTTTTTCGCCAGTTCAATATCTTTTTGGCTCGTTTTTTGAGTCTTTTTAATAAACGAATGCAATATATAAATGCCGTCTGCAAATTGGGCTGCATAAATCACACGGTACTCATTTTCAACATGAATTCGTATTTCTTTAACACCCTTTCCGATGGAAACCATTGGCTTCCAATCTGCCGGTTCTAAGCCACGCTGCACTCTATCCAGATTATATCCGGCTACTTGTTTTGCCTGTTTAGAGAACTCCAGTAGATCATCGTAACTAGAGCCTAACCATATTATTCTTTTCATGGTTAATTATATAAAATTTTATATAAAAATGCAAGCCGAGTAATCACTCGACCATCTCAATTAATGATTTAAGTGAGTAGCCACACAAGCAAATAAAAACAGAATCTATTTCTTGTTGATAGTGACTGTTTCTATAGAGTTCCGTCAGATAATCTGATTGTTTATCACTATGTTCCTCATCTTCACCCATCACTTGAGCAACGCATTCAATTAAATTCATGAAATATCCTTATACTTGATCTTAATCGATAGAGCCTCCACTCGACAGGAGGCTGCCACTTACTTAATTTTTGATTAACTCTGAATTAACTCCCAATCCCCAAAATACCCATCAGCCGTTTGGAGTAGATCCTCTTGAAACCTCAAAACCAATGCGAAATCTCCAAATACATCCCACCCTGTTTGCTTTTGTGCTTTATAAAGGTCTTGCTCACTCTCAAAATGAACATATATTTCGCCATACGTACCAGTTAAACCAGTAATTCCGTTAATCGTTGGACCATCAAAACCCCAATCTTGCAAAGACTCATCAGGTGTTGTTCTGCCATGGAATAAATGTAATTGCATGTTATATCCCTCTAATTTTATTCATCGCTGCTAAAACCCCACAACAAATAATCGCTTTATTGTGGGGACGGATTTAATCAATTGCCGCAAAAATTTGTTTGAATTCGTGATGTTGTCCGGCAAAATCTAAGAGGGCGTAATATTTATCTATTATTTCATCTGATTCGGTTCGCCATGCGAGATTATTTAGGGCGTAGGTTGTGGCAATAATCCCCGCAGCATCGCTAGATACGCTTCCCTCGTAGCCATTACCATGAACAAAGATATTGAATGGCTCGCTTGACTGGGGTGCTATATAAAAACCATTGTTACTCAGCTCGTAAAAATCCCAATATCCACCATGGTATGTGTTACAAATAGTACCCATGGTTCGGTATACCGAAGATTCAAAGCTTAAGTATTCTTTGTTTAAATGCTTAGGGAGAAAGGCCAATCGTTGATTGTCTGAAATTAATTGAGATTGAATGAGGAATTGTTGTCTTTCAGTATTCATGTGAAGCTCCTTATTTTTCTATTATGTTCCTAAGTGAACAAATACAGTATCTCAAAATACCCTGATAATGTCAATAATAAACATCTATTTTAATGACGTTTTTGTAATTATTTTAGTTGGAACACTTGATGCCTAAATAATAATGCATCATTTTCTTTTTATACTTCTGCTTCTTAAAAGCATACGTAATATCCAAAATAAGAAAACAAAATCTATCTCTAATTTTTTTAATCATAACAATATCCTTATCAATTTATTTATCAACAGAAAGAGGCATAACCCCTTTCTGTTGGTATGCGCTTATATACGTCTTTTTATGCATAAGATGAGTAATAGAGTGCTTCACCAGACCAAATACTAGCTCTACTGACTTCATTAATCTTCACCGAACCATGAATGCCAATTCTTTTCCTAAAGGGCTGACCTATAAAATTACCGGGGATTGGCTTGGTTTTTCCACTAAAACCCGAACCATCAGAAATAAGTTCCTGTTCCAGTTCTCGTAACTCTAGAGTGGTGCGGCCGATAAGTTTGGTCACTTCGTAAAAATCTATATTTGTTTGATCGTATCCCCAGCTTGCACAAAGGATAGATCCTATTTGAAGGGAGTTGTGATTCATATTTTTTCCTTATTGTTATCGTTTATGTTCCTAAGTGAACAACTACATTATGACAAATCAGCAACTAAAGGTCAACATATAACGCCTATTTAAAAGATGTATTTTATACTTGTAATATATTGACATGGTACTGACTGCTGCTAAAATAAAAAAGTCACTAAGGACAATAATGAAAAACCGGAGCCATAACATGATTACTACAAACCAAACGAAGGCGCCACCTGAGCTTATTGCTCAATTGAACAACTTTGTTTGCTTACGTGGCAAAAATACGAATACACCTATACTAAGGAATTTTAAAACCTATTTTACAATGAGGCATGCGGTCTATCATTATCGACCACCTTCATCTAAAAAACCCAATATTTCAGATATCAATTACTATTTTGATGATCATAATAATCGATCTGGAGCAATGCACAGTCTTTATCAGCTCAACGAAAACTCTCTTTTAGAGGCTGATAATAAGGCCACCAAAAGAAATGAAACTACTATTAAAAAAGTGATGAGAACAGATTGTATTAGAGATTGTATCAAGAGCCCTGTTTTTGCCTTTCGAGTAAAGTGCGCCTACAAACAGTCTGGTAACAAATACTTTATTAATTTAGCAACTCATACTGCATATAGCCGTCTGAATGATTCAAAGAAAACTGCATCGAATTATTACATAAATCCACAACTTACCCTGATTGAGATAATAAAATGAAAAAACTATTACGACTTGAAATTAAACAAAATTTACGTAGATCCCCACGGGTTTACGTCAAATCAATCGATTTAAAAACAATTTATGGCTCGTTTCATGTGGATGCCCCTGATGGTTTTGAGGGATGGGACTTACTGTCTGCTGAGCAAACCATTGAGCTTAAACAATTCATGCAAAACGTTACTGCCGTATATCAGCATTTAAACCCTTCTCCTGCAAACACACTAACAGACTTTCGCTTCCGCCTTCCTTATGAATTCTTGGATACTTTAGAACAAATTGAAATCCTATGTCATAAAGAAAAAGTGGAACTCAATGTGTTTGATTCGATGATTACAAGCATGATTCAGCAAATTAAAATTGCTACCAACAAACTCTCAGGCCATTCCAAAGAACAAGCCCTTGGATTGCTAGATCGCGCAAACCTTGCTGAATATAAAAAAATTGATTTTAGCCCTCAAATCAAAGCAATATTTGCAGAACTGCAAGCCATTCACAACCGCTCTGAAAAACTACACCTTAAAGCCAAAGATTTATATAACAAAGATAAAAGTTACTCACCACTGGCAATTAAAGGAATGGCTGAAGGTGAAACCACACCATCAAAGTGGTTGGTGTCCTGTGCTATAGATATTCTTATGGATGAACGAACCGCACCTCTTGATTCTATGCTGTCGAGTGACGATATTTTTATGCTTTGGGCAAAGCCTTTGCTGAAAGAAGCACTCTCAAAAGAAGCACTGATTAGTAAAGCGCAAAAGCTAGAGAAAAATAAGTCACTTATTGATAGAATTACACAATTTAATCAAATGAATTAATAATTTGTTCATAACTATTCTGAGGACTTTGACTGTCATGTACCATTTTAAATTAAAAATGACTTTGTTCTTTTCTGCACTGATGCTAATTCAAAGTTTAGTCGGTTATGCTTTGTTTCAACAAGCTAAGGATGATGATCAATTGATGCTTGCAACAATTCAGGCAATGACGATTATATGACCAAATTAAACTTGGCTAAGAATAGAGCATTAATCACTACTTAATAGCAAATTACCCCCAAGAAATGTCTTACATAATAAACAGCATCTTGGCTAATGCCTTAATAGTGACGAAAAGCTATACTGAATTTGTTTGGCGCAGCTGAGATGTTGACAGGATGTTGAGACACTAGCGAGTTCAAGGATGAACTCAAATCAATGGCATTTACAGCTGCGCACAGGCACAAAACAAAAACCACCATTAACCAACTAACTCTTTAGCCTTATCCCAAATATGCATCAATTCATCAAAGGGCAAGCCCTCCAGGTTAATCAACTCACGCTCTTCAGCAATCAGTTTAACCGCACGTAATCGCCTTTCAAATTTAGTTAATGATTGCCCAAGGGTTACTCGGGGACTTAACTTGCAAAAAATACACAGGGAAAACACTGCATGGAGTAAATCGCCAATTTCTTCTTGCAAAGCAGTTTGATTCGCTTTAGAAGGATCATGTTCCAGATGCTCTTTGATTTCATCACACTCACTGTGAATTTGAGTCATGATTTGGTCTGCACTTTGCCATTTGAACCCAAATTGGGAGGCTTCTTCCTCCAGAGCACTAATTTTATCTAAAAGTTCCATGTTCAACCTAAGGGTAATTTGATGAGTGCTATAGGTTTTGTCAACCAACAAAGGGTTATCCATAATAGCATTCTTATAATTAATATAAAATTATGTAGCTTAATTCATGCTACTCAGTTGCTATAAAAAGCTACGTATTTAAAAAGTTCAAATAAAAGACCCAATTATGACTAAAAATAAGGCCTCTTATTTAATCTTAAATATCAATTGTAATATCATGACAATTGATAGTATCATTTTGGTGCTATAAAGAATTTAAGGATCGAAATGAATCAAGAAATGACCCATAACTTATTTAGTAATTTCCAATCAACTGTTTTTAGGGCGGTTAAAACATTCTTACAAAGAAATAAGGGAGAAGAGGCAGATAAATCAATTACAACAAGCTTAAGGATACCAGGAGAAATAAAGGAATTTTATGAATGTATTGCTGAGGCTGAAATGACCTCTATTAATACAGCCATTGTCAGCACATTAAGCAAAGTAAAAGACCAAACGATTAGTGAATATCAAAAATCATACTCAAGCATCAATGACACTTATGACTATCAAATAAACAGTTTTTTTAAAATCATTGACGATCAAAAAATAGATTACAACGACTTGTGTCTTCTTCTGAAATGGATAACAGGTATTAAACTCAATAGAGCTGATATTACTAATAAAGAAATATTGGTTAATCTAATTGATAAAAATGCGCAATTAAAAACCTGCCAAACATTTGGCTACAGCTATGAATGGATCCAAGATAATAAGAGGTCTATTTCCTACCGATGGCCTGATTTTCAAGATCGCTGGTACAAAAATGTAAAGTCATTTATTCAAGATTTAATTATCAATTTTTATTTGGACGAAACGGTAGAATCCTTTGAGTTGTCTTTTTTATGCTGCGATAAAAACGTGATAGATAACATCATCTCAGGTATTAGCTCTGAAAGACTAGAAAATATTACCCCAATTGTAATAGCTAATCGATGTATTAATGGAATAAAAACCAAAACATATCATCGATTTGAATCAGATAACATTAATTATGAAAAGTGCAGGCACCACTTTATTGTCTTGGTAAAAATGATTCTTGTACTGGTAAAAAATAATATCATTAGCTTCCCTTGCGGCTATTTGATTACACCACAACAACACGACATGATACTGGATGGTAGTATCCATCTTGTAGAGTTATTTAATAAAAATCGTCTAACAAATAGTTTTTGCGTAGATGATTTAGATGATGTTGAAATTTTCCCTATATCAGTTAATGATAGCCATAAAACCAATAAGCCCAATATTTATCATTGCTTAAAGAGTACAGTAATACATAATATTTTAACTTTGACTGATAAATATACCTCTTCCATACCCCTTACTGATGAAGTAGCTTCCAGATGCAGGATGAATAAAACAGCACTAGCTAAATATTTAAGGTTATTTGATATAAATAATGACCAACGGTATTCAAATGGCGTTTTTTTATCACCAGAAAAAAATGACGATTTAACTATCAATTTAAATAGAATTCGTGAAATACAATCTGAACTGCGCGATTGTAAAATCCTGGATACCGCTTTTGGCTAATTCAGCTCTTGGTGACATACTCCCACCGGAGCGGACTAGTCAATTCATGGCGGGGATATGTCACTAGAATTAATATAAAGCAGGATGGCTACAAGAGTAATCAAAAGTGTCTATTAAAATCCATAGATTGATGCAACACCCGAATCACCGCAATACCATAATGGGTCATTTTGAAAAAAATAACATGAGAACCCACATTGAAAGCCCTCAAATCCTGACGGACATAATCACATGTTCGAGAAATAAGTGGATCATCTGCAAGATGTTGGAAGCTTGTTTCAATTGCCAAAATATAATCTTCTGTTCTTTTTATTCCAAATTCGCGCTTACTATATAAATAGATTGACTCAAGATCCTCTATAGCCTTTGGAAAAAGACGATATGTTTTATTGGGCATGGGGGACTTTCTTCATTCGCTCAAGAAATTCTTCCGCGTTCCACATTAATGGATCTCCGCTCCCTTCCCCTTCATCGATAAGATGACGCAACTGCTCAAGCTTTGATTCAGCTTGTTTTTCACGAAGCAGACGTAATGATTCTCTTAATACTTCGCTATTACTTCTATAATCACCTGAATCAACAAGAAACTGAACATAATCACGAAGTTCACTACCCAAATCAACAGTCATTGTGCGAGCCATAAATACCTCATCAATGTAAGTAAATGTCTTACATTTAGTATATAAGACATTTGCTTACATTTCAAATCAATCATAGCTATCACTAGAGTACACTTTAGCGATAATCAGAAATCAAGAGGGTAATACCTATCATATGATTTAAATTTCTATTTTTGATAAATGACTTCCAAAGATTCTGGAATTAATTGATAAAAACAAATTGTACTTTCGGTTTCAAATTTGAATCAACATTAAAGACATCCTCTTATACTCAAAAGAGGATGTCCTCAATGCTAGAGAGGGTTTTTGTAAGTTTTATGTTTATTTGGCAGGATTTTATAAACTTTAAATGGCATGATGAGCACCATCTAATCCTACATGAAAAAAAATATCTGTATCAAAATGCTGCTAGTTTCGCGATGGTTTGTAAGCATTCAGGTTTATTCTCGGCATAAAGATGATACAGCTTTGATACTGACACCCTGCTCAAGCAATCGGGTAATAAAAGTGCGACGACCAGAATGAGAACTCGCACCAATTATACCAGCTTTGTCATAAAGAGATCTGAACCATTTTTGCAGCGTGCAAGGAGTAAATTCTTTTTTCCGCTGCGTTTGAAATAATGGTTTATTAAGCTCGGAACCCACTATAGTTTTTAAGTGGTCGGTAAGTGCTGCATAAACCTTTTTATTGGTAAGATAAGCATAATGTTGTTTTTTGCCCCAATGCATGGAGCGTTTAAGACAAATTTCATCAAGAAGTCTGTATTGCTTGTCGGCAACGTCTTTTATAGTAAGCGATGCGATTTCTTTTGCACGCAGCCCCAACCCGAATGAGCAATATACAAGAGCAATATTGCGAATGGCAAATGAGCCAATTTTTGCTGCAATGAGTAGTTGTTCGAATTCAAACTCATTCAAAATTTTCGCTTTCCCTTTTTTTACCATGCCAGCACCACCATAAAAATAGATTAAGTATTACCAATTAACAAACATTCTCTTGCTGCCAATACCACTTCATTAGTGATATATTGCAATTGATTCAACTTTAATAGTCGATCAATTTGCATAAATAACCGATTTAGTAATCGAAAATTACCATTAGTGATGCGCATAATGGATGCCATCGCCTCATGATCAGAAAATTCCCCTTGCTTTAATTTAAGCCCTAATTTTCGCCAGTTATGTTCTAGGGTAAATAACATTTCTTCCTTGGAAAGTGGTTTGTATTCATGAGAAAATCCTATTCGTGAATAAAGTTGTGAATACCTCGATAATCTTTTTTCCAGCCCTGGCATACCAATAAATACAATGGAAATACCCCTGTCATCGTATAACGATCTTAATAATTCCAATGCAGAGAAACTAAGTCGTTCCGTTTCATCAATGATTATTAGTTTGCAGTAATTTTTCGATGATAATTTTAGCGTTTTAATAAAGTTCTCTTTTTCTTCTTGATTTAATTGGGTTTGTTCATCGAACATTTTATTTGCTTGTGCAGCTTGAACTACACGATCAAAATAACAAATGTTCTGATTCAAGGTATTTAGCATTTGAAGAGAAGATAGCGGGGCGATTGGAGTATAAAAAATGGTCGTGCAGTTACTGAGTTCCGTTGGTACATGACGATTGTCTTCAATTGCATATCCATTCGGGTTTGCAGACAAGATTAGCTTACGCTTGCTGTAATGCTCTGCAGATTGCGTTTTACCAACCCCGGGAGATCCATAACAAATGCCAATGTATTTATATTCGACGCAAGCATCACAAAACTCCTCAAATCGCTGATATCCCTTGGTTTCTAAAAACATATCATCCATGTCAGGTAGCTCATTCATGCTTATACATCTTTATTTTGACATGGCTAGCTTTTTTTTGTTGTTCGATAGGTGGTATTGGCGTTGGTTTTCCGGTTATTTTTGTTGGATTTTTTAACAAGGCATCTACAATTGAACACCGCTCGCTGATATTGTCTCGTAATTCTTTCCTTCGAGCATTTCTCGCCTGGATAATTTCTTTCAAGCTGACTGTCCCAGTGTCTAGTTCCTGTGAAATTGCGCGGCACAAAAAACTACCCTTGTGAAACACGCGAATTACGGCAAGATCCCTTGGATCATAACGAATGATGACATCCTCGCCCACAAAGCCCGCAAGGGTTGTAGAAAAATAACGGAATCCTTGAAATTTTATGCCATCTCTGTGAACTCTTCTTGGTTTTGCTACCATCAATAATAATGAATCCAGAGACTCTTGTGTTTCAGGGATCTGGGGTAAAAAACAATTGCTTTGCCATTTAATGATTGGCGCAGCTTTGGTTGAACTATGTGGCTGGTTATTGTATTCATCCAACATAAATAATTTTAGTTTTAATTCAAGTTCTTCAAGCGTCAAGCATTCATTATTTTTTACAGAAGTACCTGGTTGCACGTATCCAGGTAAGTCTTGAAGAACGCGTTGATTTATAGTTGCAAAAAATCGCTCAATCTTTCCGCGACCACGGGGTTTGCCGATAGTCGAAAAAATCAATTGTATTTTTAATGAGACACAAACTTCTTCAATATGATGGGATGTAAAATCGCAACCATGATCGGTATACATGATTTCAGGAATGCCGCAGATAGGCCACTGCTTCTCATTTTTTATCCATATCGCCTGACGCAACGCTAACGATGTTTGTAGTGATGATGGAGCATGAAAACTTAAATAATATCCAGCAATGCCCCTACTGTAATCATCCATAATAACTGTGAGCCATGGTCGTTTAATCCCACCTTTATCATCAAGCACGTAGATATCAAGCAATGTATGATCCGCTTGCCATATTTCATTTGCCCTCGAGGCCTCTCTGATATAAAGAAGATCATATTTTTGCTGGTATGGTTTTATACCTTCGTGCGCAAGGCTGATGAGATCAGGGGAGATATTATTAACAATCTTTGAAACAACGGCATAGCTAGGTATTGGCAGCCCATTATCTTTGGTATGACGCACTATTTGTCGATGGATTGCAGCAACGCTACGTTTTGGTTTTTGCAGAGCTAACCCTTCAATTACTTGCGCCAAATTTTCTGTTAGTTGGCGATGGCACCCCTTATCATTACGCGCTTTAGATTTTAATCCGTCTAACCCATGGACTTTGTATTGGTCTATCCACCGATGCAAACTCCTAATCGAGATACCTGAATCCTTCGCGATAGAAATCAGAGTCGCCTTATCTTCTAAATACAACTGAATGACTTTAAATTTATCAAAAGCGCTCTTTTTGCTCATATATACTTAAAAACTCCAAATAAGGATTTATGTTGTACTTTGTGATCAAGATAAAAATATATTGATTGTTAAATACTTTATTTGGCAAATATTATACTTTACCTTTTTTATTTTGTATACTACATAACGACCGTTTTTATGCACATGTTTTATTATCGTCTTACACTTTATAAATCTATATTAGTATGTATAATTAAATCTATTATTTAAGGTTAAACATTAACGGACTATTTTTTGAGTAAATTATGCCCAAAACTATTGCATATATTCGTGCTTCAACAGATAAACAAGATTTGAACAATCAAAAACTTGAGATTTTTGAATTCGCCAAAATAAATAAACTTGAAGTGGATGATTTTATCCAGATGACTATTTCAAGTAGAAAAACCACCAAAGAGCGCCGCATCGATGAAATGATCTCAGTATTAGATGATGCCGATACACTTATCGTCACTGAACTCAGTCGATTGGGACGAAGCACTGCGGAAGTCATAGGATTAGTTAATGAGTTAATTAAAAAAAAAGTGAGGGTGATTGCTATTAAGCAAAATTTGGACATGAAACAACATGACATGACATCAAAAGTGATGATTACCTTGTTTTCACTCTTTGCTGAGCTTGAACGTGATCTTATAAGTCTCAGAACAAAGGAAGCACTTGCCAGCAAAAAAATGCAAGGAATTCAATTGGGCAAACCCAAAGGAACAATCCAGAAAAGTAAATTTGATAAGGATAGTGATAAAATTAAAGAGTTATTGGCATTAGGGTTATCCGTCAGGAAAATTGCAACATTTTTGGGCTATAGTAATCATATTGGTCTTAATACTTATATTAAGAAAAGAGAGTTACGTTCAGCGGAAATGGCTTAGTTTATTGAGGGAGCAAGATGAAAGATATTATTATTCCCAGCGATGTATCTTTTAATGATCTTAAATTAACTACCTCAGAATACGTGAAAGACAACCCGACACGCTTGAAAGGTATCACAAGTCATGGTGCCTTTTAATGCAAACACCCTGGTTTCTCATCCCTTCCATTTTGCACCTGAGTATATTTGACTTTTCTCATGAATAGAATATAATAATAGATAAGTGGATCGGGGAATCTCGGTCGGCGTTAACGCCTCGGTGAAGATCGGGGCTTTTCGCTTTTTAAGGGAAACGTTTTAAACCCCATCCTTCTTTTTTACCATTCCCATTACGATAAAATTTTTTCTCGATTAAGTGATATGCTCTATTTTCCTGTTTTGGATCAAGTGTATATCGACCAATTGGGCGAGCAATTAAGTCGGCAAGTTGTAGGCCGCAAGAGTTTGTTTTTTTATCAGCTAGAATCATATCAAAAGGTAATCGCACTCCCCAATAATTGGAACCATCGCATACTCGCCTAAATTCCAGTTCTAAATCGTTATCTTCTTTTTTGCCTCTACATTCAAAGATAATATGTGTTCTAAGTTGGCCTTGTTGTTTTTCCTTTAAAAAAGTATAAATTCGCTCCAATCCAAAACCCAGTGCTAAATGATAAGGATTTGCTGGATCTGCATACTTATTTTTAAGAGATTTTTTTTCAATAACCATACTAATAACAGTAAATGGAGCGTCATTTATAAGCTCATTGAGATCGTCCATAAAAGTATGGCGGGTTTCTTCATTTACTAAAATAACAAATTCTTTTTTGGCCTTGCGAATATCATGTTCATGTAATAAAACCATATCATGACCAAAATAATTAAATTTAAATTTTTTTATAGCGGAACTAACAGTATGAGCATAATCCCGTTTATTAAAAATACAAAAAGCCAAAACGAAAACAGGGTAATTGGGATCAATTGATTCCAAACTATGATCGCCACTTTCATCTACATAAATGATATAATCACTAAATCCAGCATCCATAAAGCGTAGTTCCAAAAAGTCATTAAATATTTTTATACTAAAGGTCCATTTTAACATGCTTAGATAAGATTAAGCGTTTATTATTGACTGATTTTGTATCTGACTCATTGAATTCAGTAAGCCCTTTATCAAACTAATCGTATAACAAATCATTATACGATTAGTAATTAACGCATAGATTCCCAATATGCCTATCCAGCACAACAGGATAATTTGTTAACATCTTTATCAAAAGATAATGCAGCAAGTTTTACACCCTCAACTCCGGTCAGATAAGGAAATAATGTATTTGCTAAATCTTTAATGGTAAATTGTGCTTTTAATGCAATAACAATAGTCTGTATTAAGTCACCTGCTTCAGGAGATAAAATATGGGCGCCTAGTAGCTTATCGGTTTTTTTATCAGCAACGAGCTTGATTAACCCTCTTGTGTCTCTAGCCACAAAAAAACGAGGAACATGCTCAAGACCAAGGACACTGACTTTTACTTCATAACCAGCCAATTTGGCACTTGCTTCTGTATAACCAACATCAGCCACTTGTGGATCAGTAAATATTACGGTAGGCATAGTTGAATTGTCATAGCAATGCTGATTACCCTCGAGTGCATTTAATGCAGCTAATTTAGCACCATATGCTGCCATATAAACAAACATATCAACCCCTGTTACATCACCGACAGCATAAATATGATCACGACTGCTTTGCATGTACTGATTCACTCGTATGCCACCATTGTCGGCTAAAATAATGTCTGATTCGTTTAACCCAAAACCTGAAGTATTTGGAGTACGGCCTGTTGCGATAAGGACTTGCTCTGCTTCAATAATGCGGGTATCGCCGTCCTTGTCATGGGTTAGACGAATATAACCATCAATTTCCTCTATTTTCTGATAACCTATGCCCTGACACACATCAATGCCTTCTTGCTGCAGATAATGCGTAAGAGCCATACTTATTTCTGGTTCACTAGTTGGAACAAGACGAGAGCGGCAACAAATGGTGACTTTAGTGCCTGCACGTGCAAACATCTGCCCTAATTCAACGCCAACGACCCCGCCACCAATCACTAATAATGATTTAGGTTGATTGTGTAAATCCAATGCTGTTGTACTTGTTAGATAAGGAATTTGATGTATACCATCGATAGGAGGTATGGATGCTGAAGCTCCAGTCGCAATGATAACCGATGTGGGGGTATAGAGCTGATTACCTACCATTACACCATGATTCACAATGCGCGCCTGCTCTTTTACATAATTAATATTTTTATAAGCTTGCAATACATCAACATACTTGGTTACCCTTAGTGTATCCACCAGTGCTTGTTTTTGTTGAATTAATTCATACCAGTTACTGAGTTTGCCACTTGCTTCAATGCCATCAAAACGCGAGGCCTGATTCGCTTGATGTATTGTTTCTGTTGCCCTAATCATGTTTTTTGAAGGGACGCAACCTACATTAACACAGGTTCCGCCAAGGATGCCATTATCAACCATAAGGACATGTGCACCTTCTTCTGCTGCTGTAATTGCAGCGGAAAACCCAGCCGATCCAGCTCCTATAACCAAAATATCGGGTGATGTATTGGCACTTCCTATTTCATCAGGACAACTGAGGTAATCAGACATATTGTTCTCCATCATTAGGGCTGGTTGTTATTTTTTATCGAAGAGGGGTAGCCAGCATTGGTCGTTGTAGTAATCAATGACTTAATTGTTACTTTAGTTGGATCATAAGTAATTGTGGCTGATTTAGTCTTAACTGATGTTTCAACCTTATATACACCTGGTAGCTTCCCAAGACTTTTTCGCACAGTATATGGACAAGTAGAACAAAACATTCCTGGAATATCAAGAGTCACAATGCTTGTTTTCAGATTACTGCTAACTGTAATTTCCTCAGCTGCTGTGGGTGCTTGCAAACTAGAGGCAAAAGTCGATACATTACCCAATATTACGGTAATTGCTAATACGATAAATGCATTGTTCATAAATATGTCTCCTAATCGTTATAATCGCTCTAAAATAATTGGCGCCAGATAAGGATAAAGCAGCACAAGCCCTATAATGATTAACGCAATCCAGAGCATTATTTTATTGATGCGATCTGAGGCTGACATCGCACAAAAAGTACCTTGTTTGCAATCGGAATGATTGGGTTTGCGATAAACTTTCCAAAATCCAAGTGCAATCAATAGAATAGCACTAGTTAAAAAATAGGGTTTATAGGACTCCATTGCCGTTAAACTACTTATCCAAGCTCCACTTATACCCAAACTAAACAATATTAAAGGCGCAATGCAACACAAAGTCGAAGCAATCGCCGCAGCGGTTCCCGAGAGCAATATCCATTTAATACTATTACGCTTTACATACTTTGCTTCATTCATCATGTATCTCCAGGCTATATAGTGAGACAAATAAAAAGCCGTTATTCTCCTTTTGAATCAATCATATCTAATAAAGGACATTCATTAGCCAACACATTGTTTCCACTAGCATTACAAGCCATTATTAAATCTTTGAGAGCTTTTTTAACAGTCCTAAGTTCCTTTTCTTTTTCTTCAATCAGGGCAATTTTTGCTTCGGCCTGTTTTCTCACATCAGAACACTTGGCTGTATCTGACAAACGAAGATCTAATAATTCCTTGATTTCTTTTAAAGTAAAATCAAGACGCTGTACTTGTCGAATAAACTTCAGTCGCTCCAAACTAGTCTCGCTATAAAGCCGGTATCCAGCTTTTGTTCGTCCCACCGGTAATAATATGCCGAGCACCTCATAATAGCGTATTGTATCTATGCCTACACCGCCATTTTTAGCTAGTTCACCAATGCTTAGCGAAACCATAACTCTCTCCATATAAATAGTCTAGACTCTAGAGTATACCCAAGGGTCAAGGGAATCATGATAGTATTTTGAAATAATATAATTATGCGATCAGACCAATGATGATAGATCAAAACAAAACTCGCACGGAGATTATGATTTCAGAAGGTTATAAGGTGAAAATGACAGGAATTATTCGTTAGATAATATTATGGTTTAGAGGCGAAATTGTAGTAAATTAAAGCAAAGTCGTATTTCCAGTTCGCATTAGTACTGAGTCTGTAATTTAAGCCGAAATTGGATGAAGTTTTAAAGAGAGACGCTTTACTTTTTGAAAATAAAGCGATACTTAATTCAGATAAACTAACTGCTGGGCAGCTCTTAGCCTCATATCGGTCTTAATACTTATGTCAAAAAACGAGAATTACGACAACCGGCTGTCTTAACCAACAATACTTAATTGTATGAGTAGGTTAGCATTATGAGTTCATTAGTTTAGGAATTAAGCGCACATAGAACAGTTCACTTATCAACTCCACAAGTGTCTGAGTGACAATGATTGCCGGCAGTATAGGAACAGCGCCTGGTATCGCAAAAGCAAGCGGTAGGACAACAAGAGAGTTGCGAGTACTTGCGCTGAATGCTACAGATCGGCTGGAAGGCACATCCAAGCGGAAGATTCGAGCGATAAACCATCCAGCCCAGGGAGCAATAATAGCAAAGGCAATGTAGATTGGAACTACTTTTAAAACTGAGTCTGCCTCAAGACCGAGCTGCGGTACCACCGACGTAATGACCACGAATAACACAAGAGCTGTCGCTGGTACGGGCAGCAATCCAAGTGCTATTAAAACCCGTTTGCCCATCGATTTTCGATTAGCCCACGCTTGTGTAAGTGCTGCGAGCACAAGCGGAATAGCAATTATCCATATAAAGGCTTCGACAAATGGGCCAGGTTGAACCAAGTGAGCAGCGCTTTCCTCAAGGAATAGTCCAAGATAGATAGGTAGAAGCAGCATCTGTAAGATAAGAAGCGCAGGTGTCGCCACCAAAAGTAGTCGAGCATCGGCGCGTCCAATATGCGCAAAAGTTACGACATAATCAATACACGGAGTGAGCAAAACTAATAGCACACCAAGTCGTACCATTGGATCGATGGGAAGAAATTGGACTAACGCCACTACAATTAACGGGACCACCATGAAGTTCACTAGAAATAGAACCATGAGGAAACGAAACTTCACTAATGCTTGCTTAAAGTCAGCAAGCGGCACTTGTAGAAACGTTACAAACAGCATCAGAGCTAATGCAAGGTTTACACTGCTCGCAAAAACTTTCGTGGCCGGCACGAGCAAAGCAATTATGATTGCTACAATAACTGTAGAAAAATAAATTATGATTTGCTTAGCCTCTAGTAATTCTCTTATTGATTGCATGTTCATTTTTGCCTTTAATCACGTTACGAGTAAATCCGAGAGATTTGAAAGTAAACCAGTTTAATCAATCCTACCCCGTATGATTTGCTTTATAAAACCAGTGTTGGCGCAACCACAATGCAATATTTACTAGTAAAATAAGAATCGGCACCTCAACAAGTGGGCCAATCACAGTTGTAAAAGCAATGGCGGAGTTAAGCCCAAAGGTGGCAATTGCAACAGCAATAGCCAATTCAAAATTATTACTGGCAGCAGTAAATGAAGCTGCTGTTGTTTTTTGATAGTTAGCCCCGATGAGCTTCCCCATCGCAAAACTGACAAAAAACATCACAACAAAATAAACAGCTAAAGGAAATGCAATTCGAATTACATCTAATGGAAGTTGCAATACCATCGCGCCTTTCAAAGAAAACATCGCCAGTATAGTAAACAATAGGGCTATTAGAGTAATGGGAGAAATTTTTGGTAAAAAATTAGTTTCATACCACATTATCCCTTTTCTCTTTATCAGTATAAAGCGAGTCAGAAATCCTGATAAAAAAGGAATTCCAAGATAAATGAAGACGCTTTCAGCAACAGTCATAAAATCGATATGAACCATTTGTCCCGTCATGCCAACAAGGGGTGGCAAAACGGTTAGAAAAAACCAGACATAGACACTAAAGAAAAGTAGCTGAAATATACTGTTAAACGCCACTAAAGCCGCAACATATTGATTATCGCCTTCAGCCAGCTGATTCCAGACAATTACCATGGCAATACATCGAGCCAAACCAATGAGAATGAGTCCAGTCATGTATTCGGGATATCCATGTAAGAATAAAACAGCAAGACCAAACATGAGAAATGGCCCGATAAGCCAGTTTTGAATTAAGGACAACAATAGAATTCGCCAATCTTTAAAGACCAGCGGTAATTCTTCATATTTTACCCGAGCCAGGGGTGGGTACATCATTAAAATCAAGCCAAGCGCAATAGGAATATTGGTGGAACCAATCGATAGGGAATTTAAAAATTGTGGCATGTCGGTTAAAATAGATCCGATAACAACGCCTAAACCCATAATCAGGAAAATCCATAACGTTAAATATCTATCTAAAAAAGAAAGGCGACGAGTGCTGCACGTGCTCATGACAACAGCTCCTTTTTTATTTGTTGTTTTAGTTGATTAAATACCGCTTCAAATGCTGTATTTATTTTCATCTTAGATCCTTCTGCTTTAGCAGGATCAGGAATACTCCAATGGAGTTTTTTTGGTTGACCAGGGAAAATAGGACAGCTTTCACTAGCTGCCTGGTCACAGACAGTAATGACTAAATCAATAGATTCTGAATTAAATTCATTCCAGGATTTACTGCGAGGTGTATTCGGTTTGATACCATGACGAGCAAGAGTTTCTATCGCTTTCGGATGTACGTTTCCAGTCGGGATGCTGCCTGCGCTAAAAGCCAGATAGCGGCCATTCGAGTAATAATTAGTTATTGCCTCAGCCATAATGGACCGACAAGAGTTACCTGTACAAAGAAATAATAATTTAATTGGCTCAGTACGTATCAATCACAACATCCGGTTGATTTTGATTGTACATCACAGCAAGAGGTTGATGTTTTTTTGGTGGACATTGAACACGAGCCTTCAGTTGTATTATCTCCAGAAAAAAATTGAGCATCCTCCATGGTATGATAGGCTTCCCATGCAATTCCGTTAGGGTCACTCACCCATGATTTTTGTGATTTGGCATAGCAACAGGTTGTTTCACCATCGCTATGGGTTGAAATATTAGCCTCTGAAAATTGGTTTCTCAGTGCATCTAATTCAGTGGCATCATCCACTTGAATTCCCAAGTGTTCCACGCCATGTTTTCCAGCACGAGTTGAAATGGCAAAATTAATACGCGGATCTTCCAGCATCCATTTGGCATAATCGGACTTAACTTTTACGGGATCTGCTCCAAATAGAGCATTGTAAAAACGGATACTATCAGCAAGGTTGTCAACATCAATATGAATATGAAAACGTTTCATGACTTACTCCTTTTAGAATTACAGCAATCATTTAATTTTATAACCAGACAATCGTCTGTCCCAGGTTGTTGAATTTGAACTTGTTGTTTACTGCAACAATCCTGAACCATGAAGGCGATAAAATCGCGCATTAACACAAAATTTGCAGAATAAAATACATAACGCCCTTGGCGATAGGACGTGACAATTCCGGCATTAGACAAATGGCTTAAGTGAAATGATAGGGTATTTTGTAAAATACCCAACTCATCCCCAATTGCACCAGCGGATAATCCGTTTGGCCCTGCTTGAACAAGTAGCCGAAACACTTGCAAGCGAGTTTCTTGAGAAAGGGCGTCAAATATTTTTAGTGAGTTTTTTATATCCATACTTCTAGAATAGTAGAAATATTTAATTTAGTCAATCTGCCATTTAAAGTCTGTCATTTAAAGTTTAAATTTTCCTGCCAAATAAAGATAAAACTTACA
>JAFKHV010000097.1 GCA_017306715.1 Legionella sp.
CCTTATGTGCTTACCAAGTGAGCGGTGAATACTCCATGATTAAAGTTGCCGCGCAACATCAATTAATTCATGAAGAGCAGGCCATGTTAGAGAGTCTAACGGCTATAAAACGTGCTGGGGCTAATTTTATTATTTCTTATTTTGCTAAAGATTATGCACGCTTGTTTAAACAGACATGGAAGTAGGTAAGTTTTTGTTTTTCGGGTATAATGCGCCTCGTTCAGTTTATAAAATGAACATCCGGATAATTTTAAATATTTTCTTTTATCCGTAATTCTTTTTAATGGAGACATGATGATTAGTTTAATAAAACGTATTTCCGCACTCGCATTAACTTTAGCTGCGGCAACTTCTTTCGCAACCGCCCCTGCTTATTTAGTCACTCATAATAATACTAATGAAGAATCCAATGCTTTTATTGCTGGTGTACCGTCTATATACCCAACTCCTGCCCAATCAACTAAACAAGTATATTGGAATTTGGTAAAAATCGCTTGCTATGGTCATACAAATGGTAAAGAATGTCCTGCGGTTATTAAAATGGCCACCAATACCCCTCAACCTGTTGTACTAGGTACCGTAATCCTAAATATCGATACAGGCGATATTAATCCTAAAACGCTTTCTGGTAATGGGTATACTCTAATTGTCAATGGCCCTGGCGAAGCAACTATTGTAAAAAACTAATTTCTATCCTCTATTATCGAGCAGATAATAGAGGATAACAAAACTTAGTTGTTTTGTTCGTAGAATAAATCTTTCTTTATTATTTTCATATGGTGCGCTTGATTATTTCGATAAAGGATTGCGCATTCTTGATTGAATTCCCCTCGCGATCATTATTAAAATACGCCCAAATTCGTTTAGCGCCACTCGGAGCGATTTTTTCTGCCCAGCTGATAAGCTCATCATCAGAATAGTCATAAAAATACCATAATTTTTTTCCATGAAAACGAATATACACTTCATCCGTGGTAACAACGAGATCCTCAGGTAAATGTGGCCCACTAGAGGAACAAAAAATAATCCCTGCTTGTCTAAAAGCCTCATAAACGTATTCATTCCACCAACTTCC
>JAFKHV010000102.1 GCA_017306715.1 Legionella sp.
TGATGAACGTCATGCAACCATTAACGTCAAAAGTTAAATTCATAAATGGATTATGAAAAACTCCACAGCCAATCTACTCAATGAGCGGTTTATCTGAGCCGCTATGCTGTTTTTTATTTGGTCAGGCCACGAAACAATGCCATTACAATTTGGTATTAATAGGGATTAAAAATTAAATATGACCCTTTTTTACAAGGATCGCGCCCGGGGGTCTATTAACGCTATAAAGGCTTAAAAATTTAGTTTTAAGCAATGAGGTGTTTAAGTATCTGTTTCCAAGTCATCGTGCATCCAAGCCCCCTATTGTTTCTGCGGTTAATATTTACCCTGAAATATGCTGATTAAATCGATAAATCATCCTTACTATATTTGACCACGTCAAATTACTCGTTGCGCAGGCAGGCTTAAATCGATTTCGATAGCCAACACTTCACGGTTAAAATCATCTACTATGTTAAATGTTCTGAAACGTCGGCCACACATCAACGCATCAAACATAAAGTCTTGTACATGGTGACGTGCCTACATTGTTTGATTTTTTGTACTTTCATAAATACCTCAATGAAGAACGCGAATATACGCTTAATTTCTATCATTAATACTATGAATACTATAATCGGTTAAGGTCTGATTGGAGAGTAAGCCATGGGAACTTCCCCATAGCTTCTCGCAAAACGGAGCGTGAACCTCTCGACTCACTCCGCTTCCATTAGGCAAACGGCCCTTGCATACCAATATACCAATGTACAAATAAAGACCGCTGTTTATCCGCTATCCCTTTTAGATATTTAGCTGCCTTTGTTTTATGTTGGTGAAAACGCTTACATTTCCGCATAAGCCAGGCTACCAATGTTTTATTAAAGTAACGCCAAACGGATTCCATTTCCCAAGGATTAAATTTCCCATAATAGTTTAACCAACCTCTTAAAGTAGGGTTAAATTTTATGGCTATCTCTTCTAAGGAAAGTTCACTACGTTTGTATAGCCTAAATGATTTGATTTTGGCTCGCATTGATTTCTGCGCGCTTTTACTAACCGCAGGTGTATACCCCATAAACAAGCCACCTTGCTTACGATTGACAACTAACCGTGGTCTGAAAGTAAACCCTAGAAAATCAAAAGATGTTTCTGTATGTTTATTTCGGCGCTTCTTATCTTTGCAGTAGATAATTTTGGTTTTATCGGGGTGAAGGTCTAATTCACAAGCATTAAACCGCTGCTTTAATGCAGACAATAGCGCCTCTGCTTGAGCTTTAGTTTTGCAATGAATCACACCATCATCAGCATACCGGCACCAAAGCGTGCCTGGATAATGTCGTTGCATCCATTTGTCAAACACATAATGTAAAAATAAATTACTTAAGATAGGGCTAATAACACCGCCCTGCGGAACGCCACAAATTCGATTAATTATTGTCCCATCTTCTTGCTGCATAGGCGCTTTTAACCAGCGCTCAATGTAGAGAATAACCCATTTATTCGTTGTGTGTTTGTGCACCGCCTTCATCAATAACTCGTGGGAGATATTGTCAAAGAGTCCTTTTATGTCGAATTCGATTACCCAGTCATATTGCCAACAGCGCGATTTGGTCACAGCTATTGTATCTAAGGCTGATTTATTGGGTCGATACCCATAAGAATCAGTTAGAAAGTGAGGCTCAACTTCAGGTTCAAACTCAAGCTTAACCACCATTTGTGCAATGCGATCGCTTACTGTTGGCACACCTAATATACGCTCGCTACCTGTTTTTTTCGGAATGGCTACAGCACGTACTGCAGGTGGAGTGTAGCTACCCGAGGACATTCGGTTCCAGAGCTTATATAAATTATCCTTTCGCTTTTGTTCAAAATCATCGAGCGTTTCTTTATCAACACCAGCTGCTCCTGCGTTGGCTTTCACCAATTTATATGCTTGTACAACTTGCATTTTAGGTATTACAAAGGGTTTTGTCTTTTCCAACTATTTCCTCCTGATTGCTCAGTTGAATAGTAAGTTAAACCGCCTAATGCTGCCCCTTCACTCCATAGCGATTACAGCTACTTCAACGCTACTACGAACAGCTCCGCCCCAGTGCTTTGCATCGATACGCTCGCCTCATAACCTAGTTATTTGTGCTTCTCTCTTAACATCAAAACGACTGGTTCCCGTAGTTCCATAAGAAAGCCAAGACTAGTCTCACGCCACCTATACGCCGGATGCCGTTTACGCAGCGCCCAAGTTTGCCCGTAAACTTATCCTAGAGCCTACGATCTACCCTAGTTTCCACATCACTTGACTGATTAACGACGCGTCTACAGTGGTTCAGGATAATTCGTCTTTCTAGTCCTCACCTGCCATATCAAGTATGACTTTTCCTTAACGCTCACGACCACTACTCTTAATAGGAGCCGCTTAAGGTGGTTTGATACCTGCTCTTTGGTAGCCGATATCGATGGGCCTACCATCATCTTCCTTATAGCTTCACTCTAGAATATCTCTTCATGACATATTCTTTCTGCCCTACGGCACACATCGCAGTTATCAGACTTAAGAATGCATTCGAGTCGGTGCATAGCCTCCTCTTCCCAAACCTTATTGTCCATGAAGCCTATTGGATAGTTGATTCCCTGTTCTATCATGTGAAGGAATCTGTGGCAAAGACTGCTAACTTGATTCATCAATAGGATAATATTCTTTACAAACACCAACAGCTTGCAATGGCTTAGCTCTTTTTCCTCAAGGGCGTGATGGATGCCAAACGGTTGCATTGGCCATGGCACAGCTTAAACCCCAATCGGTAAGCAAAGTAATCACACAAAGCAACAATTGTTTTATTTATGCTCAGAATTTTGATATATTTAGGTTCAATGAACAATGACTAGACACGAGAAGAGCATGCTTTTATCGGCGGATGGGAAAACACTTATAGAGGTAACGAATGAAGACATCCACCAGGGTCAGCTTATTATTCCCAAAGGGGTAACAACTATAGGCCAGTTTGCATTTGAAAAATGTACCAACCTCACCGCACTGACCATTCCTGAGGGCGTTATAGTAAGTCCGTGGGGACATATTGCATGTCCTGGCCTCACCGAAGTGAGTCTTGCTAAGGGCGTTTGGTTAGGTAGGGGCGCATTTCCAGGACGCACTAGCCTCATTAAAGTTAATATTTCTGAGGGCGTTTATATAGATAGAGATACCTTTGTGAGTTGCACGCGCCTCAAAGAGGTTAGCATCGCTGCGGGCACCAGCGTAGGTTGGCATGCCTTTGAAGGCTGTACCGCCCTTACCGAGCTGAGCCTTGCTGAGGGGGTTCAGCTAAATTGTTGGGCATTTTGGGGATGTACCGCCCTCACGCGTATTATTGTAGATACTGAGCAGGATCAGGAGCTCACGCGAATAAAAAACTTGTTTCCACAGCATCAACATGCACAATTTATAAAAAAATCGGTTTATGACCTAATGTGTTTACAGGATAAGGCTTATCATCAGCTGATGCGGGAGCCCTGGGTTAGTGGCTTATTTCCACTGTATGAGCACCTCAAATTGATTCCCGATATACTGCCTCATATCAATGCGCAGGAGGGAGCGGACCATTTAGCCTATCGTTTGTTTCACGAAGAGGTGGCACAATTGACCTTTCCGACTGACGAGGGCGCGCTCGCTGCTTATCAACAGCAGCTGCAGGACATCGTGCAAAACATCAAGGCACAGATCATTGCTCAAGTCATTAACGTCCAAAAAGCCCAGTGTATCGCCAAGCTTCAGGGTTATGTACGCACGGTGGAGGGCTTGATGCAGCACAAGCTGACCCAGCATCCTGGGTTCTTTGCCGCTAAGCCTGCGCTACACAGCCAACTTACCGAGCATACAGCGGCCGTGGGTCGCCTCATTCAGTATGTGCAAGGGGATAAAACAGTTCAATTTTCCCAAGAAGCAATACACCGCTTCAGTCAGTGTTTTGTGGGGCAAACGCTGGCGCAATTTAATTTTCGCTTAGATGAGCTTGCTGAGCAGCAGGCCTTAGCTCAATTTCGCAAAGCCTACCATAGCCGATTAAGAGATGACCAACGCCGCTGTTTTGGTTCTTGGCGGCGTTCACGCTTAAACCTCGATGCGGAGGGTGTGCGTTTACAGGATATTTTTGACCATGCTCTTCGAAATCAAGGGCATCGCACCCGGGCGGTTTTGCAGCAATTAGGTTGGCTGGATAAACAAGGTCACATTTTAGAATCCATCCGCGAGGTAATGACTGAGGATAAGATTCAACAAGAACGCAATCCTAAATCGCCATAATGCTAACAGAGAAATAGGTTGGTCTTTCAGGTCTATTAGTAAGGATGGACATGCTTCGATGAGGCTGGACAACAAATTAAGTCTGATAGAAAAATTAATCAGACTTAGCATTGATATTTTAAAGCAATCCGATCTCATTCTTATTAATTGCTATTGAGAAGCTCCTTCCCTCTGCTTTTTCGTTTCAATGAGATCTAATTTCAGCAATTCCATGAATTTCTACTGGAGCTCTATCAGGGAATTCAGCCATTAATTTTAATGATCCCCCCATAGCTGAAATATATTTATTCAAAGTTGAAATCAACATGTCAGAGCGCTTTTCTAAACGAGAAATTCCATCTTGCTTCATATGCAAAATTTCACCAAGGTCTTCTTGAGTTTTCTCGAGAGCTAAACGTAAATCCCGCAAAGTCATTTCTTCGGCAATTAATTGATTAGCTCGCTTTTGAATAAGCGCCTGTCTCTCTTTCGAGAGAGAGTTCATTTTGTCATTAAGTGATCTAGTCATAATTCACCTCATTTTTTTAAAGTTGATAAGTGCTTATCAAATCGTTGGTCTGCTTTCTTAATTAAATCTTTATAAAAACGCTTTTCGCTCCCTCCAGATTTATCACCACAAATCAGCAAAATTCCTTTCCGAGAATGATCAAAAGCAAAAGCCAATCCCCATACCCCATTATCTGCATTAAATCTCAGTTCTTTCATATTTGAATGTTTAGAACCTTTTAATGTATCTACGTGAGGCCGTCCTAGTTCTGGGCCGAATTTCTCTAAAACTCTCAAATGAGCTAAACATTCGTTTTGAACTAACTCATTAAGTTCATCGAATTCTAAATTAAAATCTTCTTGAAATATTATTTCCCAGTTCATAGGTTAAATTATGTCATTAAATACATATGATGTCAAATACATATGCATTTAAAAACATATTGTGCTTTTAAAATTTCCTAGAGTTCTATAGCTCTACAGTATGTATGTAGACCAAAGAAAGAATTGTCTCTTTGCTGAGTAAGCATGACGTTCAGTCCGCTTTAGGAAACAATACTCCAAGTTCGAAGTGTTAAAGGTTAATACATTCAACTTAGTCTATGTCATTTAATGTTACTTGGATTGATAGAAACCTCAGATTAAGATTTAATTCTCTTTAAGAGGTGTCCATCAATTCAAGACAAGCTCTCGATAATGCGGTTGAAAACATCTTGACGCGAATCCCTTTTCATCTGAGCTCATTCTTATTCGCAAATACCATATGAAAAGTTACAATCCATCCTATAAATGGGTATTAATATAACTGATTATATTTCGTCCCTGTCCTTTAACGTATTAAGGGGAAATGCCTTTATAAATTATAGCAATGCATCCATGTCTATTAATTTATAAATTAGTAGACTTTTTCAGAGTGTTTAAAGTGATTCCGTTCCATTTTAACAAATATTAGGTCTTGAAAACGAAGTGTCAGTTAATAGGGAAAATATACCAAAGGTCAAAATCATTTATAATACAGCTCCCATATTTTGTTAAATAAGGTTGTTAAAGTGGTAAACAAAGTTGGTAATTGTAAATTATGTCTTGAGGAGAGTAATTTAGTTGATTCTCATATCATTCAGAGGGCGGTTTATAAAGATCCACATAATAGAGAAAATAGGATCACCCTTGTTTATAACGAACAAAAACTAAGGAAAACCACTTATTTTCAAGGTGTATTTGGACAGTTTCTTTGCGATGAGTGTGAAAAAGAGTTTAATCTGTGGGATGATAAAGGGTTTAAGTTACTTGGATGGCATCTACTCGTGAAGATGCCTACAAGGCCTTTGATAACACGTTAGCATTATTCAGCGCCAAATATCCAAAAGCGATGGAGTGCTTGAACAAAGATCGAGAGGAACTGCTTGCGTTTTATGATTTTCCTGCGGAGCATTGGATTCATATTCGAACAACAAATCCGATAGAATCCGCTTTTGCAACAGTACGTCTACGTACAAAAAAATGCCGTAACTGTGGTTCAAGAGATACCACTTTGGCGATGGTATTTAAGTTAATGGAATCTGCGCAAAAACGATGGATAAAAATTAGAGGTTTTAACTTGTTAACACTTGTCGTGAATAACGTTAAATTTAAAGATGGGGTACAGGTTGTCGAGCAATCTGACAGGATGGCCGCCTAATGCATACACCAGATTTGACAATAACTC
>JAFKHV010000098.1 GCA_017306715.1 Legionella sp.
GGTGAATTCAACTAACTAGTGCAACTTTTGTATATAAAAGAGGCAGGGCAGAGATTAAAATTCCTGCTGTTTCAGTACAGGAGTTGTAAAATGGGATACCAGCATTTGGATTATCTTAAGCGATGTAAAATTCAAGCGTTTGTGCATGCCGGTTATACGCAGCAAGAAATAGCAGATGAACTAGGCGTACATAAATCGACAATTAGTAGGGAGCTTAATCGCAATTTAACCTTTGTTCGAACGCGCTTAGGCTATTGGACCTATAAGGCAAATTACGCGCAGAAGTATGCGGATGATAGGAAGCGAGACAAACCAAAGCACATTAAAGCCCATGATGAGATTAAGAAGTTTATCAGAGAGAAGATAAGTCAGGACTGGAGCCCTGAGCAGATTAGTGGCTATGCTCGGCATAAGCAGCTATTTAACTTAAGTAGTGAATGGATTTATCAATTTATTTTAACTGATAAAAACCAAGGGGGCAGTCTATTTAGGCATTTAAGACACCAACAGAAGAAGTATCGCAAGCGTTATGGAAGTCCTAAACGGCAAGGGCCGATTAGGAATAGACGTTTCATTGATGAGCGGCCTAAAATCGTAGATGAAAAAGCTCGAATTGGTGATTGGGAGATCGATACGATCATTGGCAAAAACCATAAACACGCGGTGGTCTCAATAGTTGAGCGTAAGACTAAGTTTACTATCCTTAAGAAAGTTAACCAAAAGACTGCTGCAAAGGTAAGTTTAGCCGCAATAGAGGCTTTAAAGCTTTATCCTAAATCCGTTTTATCCATTACGGCCGACAACGGCTCTGAATTTGCCTACCATGAACAGATAGCTCAAGAATTAAAGGCTGATTTTTTCTTTGCTCATCCTTATTCATCTTGGCAACGCGGACTTAATGAAAATACCAATGGCCTGGTGCGCCAATACTTAAAGAAAGGCACAAGCTTTGAATCGATAACTGATGAACACTTGAAAATAATCATGGAAAAATTGAATGATAGACCTAGAAAAACATTAGGCTTTAAAACACCAGC
>JAFKHV010000103.1 GCA_017306715.1 Legionella sp.
ACGACCAGTCAAAATTTAAATTTACAGCTTGATGCTTTAAAAAATGCTGGCTGTGAAAAGATTTATCAAGACCAAATGAGTGGCATGCTCAGCAATAGACCTGCTTTAGACAAATTACTCAATGAACTTCGTAAAGATGATGTTCTTATCATTTGGAAACTCGATAGGCTCGGGCGTTCGTTTAAAGATTTAATCAATTTAGTGAATACCCTCATTGAGCGGGGTGTGGGTTTGAAAAGTTTAAATGACCCCATCGACACGACTACAGCTCAAGGTAGATTAATTTTTAATATATTCGGTTCGCTGGCTGAATTTGAACGAGAACTCATTAGAGAACGGACAATTGCTGGTCTGGACGCTGCCCGAGCTCGAGGAAAAAAAGGGGGAAGGCCTCAAGGGTTATCAAAAAAAGCTTTGGGAATCGCTCACTCCGCTGAGCTGTTGTATAAAGAAGGGATACTCAGTGTCTCCGAAATTTGCACCCAACTGAGTATTAGTCGTGCCACCTTTTATAAATACCTGCGTTACCGTAAGATACCCATTTCATCCGAAAAAAAGCGCGCCCTAAAACAAGATAATCTTGTTCTGACTATATAAGTTAAAATACATATGAATCTATCCGATAAAAAAAGAAATCATCACGAACACAATTTTTTAGAAGTAGTTCAGCTGATTCAAGCGTCTCGCGAACGTGCCTATCAAGCAGTTAATACGGAATTAATTAATTTATATTGGATGATTGGTCAGTACATTAGCACGAAAATAAGCAATGCGGAGTGGGGAGATGGCATTGTTCCGGAGTTAGCAGACTATCTCGCTCAAACTCAGCCGGGGTTAAGGGGATTTACCCGAGCAAATTTATTTCGCATGCGACAATTTTATGAAGCTTATCATGGAGATAAAATTGTCTCGCCACTGGTGAGACAATTGCCGTGGACCCATAACATGATTATTTTAAGTCAAAGTAAAAGACCGGACGAACGCCAATTTTATATTCAACAAGCAATCAAAGAGCACTGGAGTAAACGAGAGTTAGAAAAGCAAATTAAGTCCGCATTGTTTGAAAGAGCCGTGTTAAATCCCGTTAAAGCCTCCGCGGGACTAACGCACTCCCGTCCAGAAGCCATCAGTTCGTTTAAGGATATGTATGTAGTTGATTTTCTGGCTTTGATGGACGGCCATAATGAATTCGATTTACATCATGGATTATTGGCAAGCCTAAAAAATTTTCTGATTGAGTTAGGGCGTGATTTTTGCTTTGTAGGCACGGAATTTCCACTTCAGGTAGGTGGAAGGGATTTTGCTTTAGATTTGTTATTTTTTCATCGTGGGTTAAATTGTTTAGTGGCTTTTGAATTGAAAGTAGGGCGATTTGAACCTGAGTATTTGGGAAAACTATCCTTTTATTTAGAAGCACTTGACCGTGATGTAAAAAAACCACACGAAAACCCGGCAATCGGCGTCTTACTTTGTGCAAGCAAAGACGACGAAGTGGTCGAATATGCTTTAAATCGCACCCTATCCCCAGCACTTATCGCAGAGTATAAAACACAACTTCCTGATAAAAAAGTACTACAGGCAAAGTTGCATGAGTTTTATTTACAGAATAATCAAAAAATTGACAGTTAAAATAATAATGGGGTAGTGATCCAATTCGTGCGATCATCATGAGTCAATTATGGTATCTTTGGATTAATCACATAAATGTAAAAGGAGTTTACATGCGAGCGCTGAATCCCAAGGATCACGATTCCCTGCAAGAAATTGCACACATCCACATGAAAATGAACACGCTAATTGAGCACGCCAAGTTGCTAGAAAAAAATCATCTCTGGTTTGAAGTCGAAGAATTATACCTCGAAGCACAACACCTTTCGCTCCATACTGGTGAAGGTATGCAAGTTAAAATTATCAATGAACAATCTGATTTGGAAAATTGGCATCGACTGAACTACAAAATTGATGGGTTAAAAACTAAATTTCCATATCTGTTGTAGCCGACAATCCTAATAGTCACTGTGTAGTGGTACATTCTTTTTGGCCACCTAAATAGAAGTGCTATCATGCACTCTTAACCATTAGGTGATTAAATGAAACGAATAAAAAGAACCTTTAGTGCTGATTTTAATATGTAGTAACAAAATCTTTAGATGATTTTGGTATTAGGAAAAACCTATCCGAAATTAATACAAGTATTATGCAAATACCAGCGCCATTACTGTGTTACTGGATGGGAGAATCGGAATTAAAGCAAAATTTTGGAGTTTAATTTAAATTATCATATCGGCTTTAATGAGACTGCAAGGCAAAAATCCCAGCAAGATTTGCCGGATTTTTGATGCTGCATTAAAGAAGTAACACAATCTATTTAAAAGGAATTTTGATCAGTGACAACACTTACAATCATAGGCATGGGAATCAGTGGAACAGCAAGCTTTTGTCAGGTGATAAACCATTTGTTATCTATGGAACCACGGCCTGAATCCGAAATTACGATTCACGTTTTTGAAACCCGGGAAGATCATTTTGCCACAGGCGCCGCTTATCGGATTGACGCGCCAAATATTTGGACGTTGAACAATCCAGCAAAAGATTTCAAATTTATACCAGACGCACAACCCTTAAACGTCTGGATTGCAGAAAATCTCGCAAGTTTGCGTATACAATTTCCAGATATGAATGAAGAATATTGTCCGCGCGCGGTAGTCGGGCATTACCTGAAAGCGCAATATACAAGCCACAAAAGCAAAGCAGAATTTCATGGTATAAAGGTAATCGAACATTTTGAGCAAGTGCTTGAGTTTGACGCACTGGATGCTGATAGATGGGCGCTCAAAACACAAACGCTACAAATTGAATCCGATTTTTTATTTTTGTGTTTCGGGCATGTACCCGCCCATCATTACCCCCATTTGGAATCCAAGCCCGGCTATTATTCAGTAACAACACCACTCTCCGCTTTTGATGATATTCCGACAGATGCACCCGTTCACATATTAGGTGGGCAAGCCAGTTTTGTTGATTATGCGGTTTGGCTGGCGGTAACTAAAAACCACCAGGGAACGATAACCAGCTTAACCAGAAACCCAACCATCATTACAACAAAAGGCAACCCGGATACCTGTGACACGGCGCCTTTGGAAGCACTAAAACAATCACTTATCACGCACATGCCCCGTAGCTTATCTTTTTCATCTGTCAGGGATTCCTTTTGGAGAACATATAAGGAGGCTGCCAAAGATCCTGTTGATCCTCTGGCACAGCCCTCAACATCCACAGCATTATCTTATCAACTGGCTAAATATGAAAAACGTGCTGTGCTGCCAGAGTTCACACCTTGCGGAAACATCGATGAATTGCGGACTTTTGTTAAGACCTTCTACTTTAATGGCACCTATGAAGCATTTTGGACAGTATTAACGGATGAGGGGAAAGAGTCTTTTAACAAATTAATGTACACTCAAATCATGGCTTATTTAACAGGCATTACCCCTGTCAATACACGATTACTGTTGGAATTATACAATAGCGGTAGAGTTGTAGAAAAATCGGGATTGACCGCTGTTGATTATGATGAAGAAGGTCAGGAGTTTCTGCTTCACTTTGCAGCGGGTGAGACAGGAAAAGCGAAATACCTTGTTGATAGCTCAGGCTATAGTTATGACATCCGCCACTGCAACACAGACTTGCCGTTGCTTCAAGGGGCTGTTGCAAAAGGCTTACTGGTTCCAAAACCGTTTGGCGGTATTGAAATGAATGAAGCAGGCCAGCCGAAAAATCTCAATGGGGTAGTTCAGCGCAGCCTCTTTTGTGTTGGACCAGTTGCATCTTTTGGTGATAAATACCCGACGCCGCACGCTTCTTTTCTGGTTTTCAATGCATCGGATAAGGCCGCGTCAAGGTTGGAGGATGAGTTGAAGATGCAGTCCGGTGCCAGCTAAAGCTTCAGTCACTACTAATCAGGATAACGCCATGTTTCAGCAATTTAATGGTCGATAAAGAACCAACACCTCGCTTAATTTATCTGCTGGGGATCGAAAGTTCAATGTTTTTCTAGGTCGTTCGTTTAATTCCTTAGCCATTTGATCCAAATCAAATTGAGAGTGAGCACTTAGATCGGTCTTTTTCGGCTAATAAGCGATTCGTGTTTTCATTAGTTCCTCGTTGCCAAGGAGATTGAGGATCACAAAATATACTTTGATGTCCGTGTCGATGGTGAATTTTTTGTGCTTTGCCAACTCCATCCCGCGATCCCAGGTGAGCGATTTTTTTAATTGACTTGGAAGTTCTATAATTTTGCTGGGCAATGGCATTGACAACACAAGTTGTATCGTTACCAGGAAGCTTCACTAATATCGTAAATCGGGACGTTCTTTCAACTAATGTAGCCACATAAGATGTATTTGAGCCACAAATTAAATCGCCTTCCCAATGGCCGGGGATAGTCCGGTCATCAATCTCTCTTGGTCTGTCGTGAATCGATACTGCGTCGATAATGCCTCCTCGTGCATTACCTTTAGTATTAAAAATTGTTTGGACAGTCTCATCACCTCTGTGTGCGTAGACGTTTCAATAATTCCTTATTCAAGTGGCCTCGAGATTGGATATATAGTGTTTTATAAATTGATTCATGGGATAGATGCATCGTGGTATCCGTTGAGTAAGTACACTTAAGATAACCCGATATTTGTTCTGGTGACCACTTGTTTGAAAGCTTATCCGCAATGATACCATTCAATCCAACATGGATTTGAAGCTTGGATTTTTTAACTTGAATCTGCACCCATTTATTTTAACAAGTAACTCTTTTATGGGAATTTGGGTTTTAAAAAAGGATTAGCCCACAGAAATAATAAGTAGGGCAGTAAAAAATATCAATCTTTATGACAAACTATATTTATAAAATAGGTTTATCGCTTAGTTGACAAAAACACTCTTTTTCTAATTTCAAATATGAAAAGCAGTTAGTTTGCTAAGAAACAAGCCTCGTAGAGAAGGGATTAGGGGCTATAGATTTAGGATAGGATATATCGCTATATTTGATGCCTGAATCAAGCTTTTGGACGAGCTCTGCATATTCTCCTTTTCTAAATTCCTGATTTGTTCTAGGATCAATGAGCTTCCCATTTTCATATTTTGCAATAAGAATTCCTTTATCTAAAATTCCACCATGAGATTTATGTGCAGCTAAATATCTAACAAAGTCTTCTTCAGCTTGTGGATCGTTAAAGCTTATTAAACCATATTTATTTACATCCATTCGAAAATTATTCTCTTCTTCATTAAAACCAGGTTTTTTTTCGTTGTATTTTTTAAGCCAATCTTCATAAATTTGTCTAGAATTCTCTTCTCCTTCAAATTTCACACATCGCTTTGAAAGTGCCCCGTATTCTGACTGTAAAATTGCTCGATTTTCCATTACATTTGCCTGATTAATACGCATCTTTGCCATACGATTTTTAAAGTTTTCTATTTGCTCTTTAGTCATTATAGAATCTTGTTGAATATTTTATATTTAACTATCGTATCCCATTTGGGTTATAATTATCTCGACCAATAGATAATTAATTTGTAAAATAATAGTAAAAATGGTTTTTTCAATCAGAGCCTATTGTTTCATTCATGAGATTCTTATTGCGGTATCAGTTGCATTTTTTGTAGTTCATACAAGTTGCGATCCAGGCTTGCATCAACTGCACGATACAGATAGTTCCATTCGCCTTTTATCTTGATATAGGTTTCATCGAGGTGCCAGCCGATTGGCATCACGTTTCCTATGCCACTCAAGGCGTTTTTTTAATTCAGGGGCATAATACTGAACCCAGCGATAAAGCGTGGTGTGGTTTATAAAAAAACCATGCTCCGCCATCATTTCCTCCAAATCTCTATAACTAAGCCCCTACTTACAGTACCAGCGAACACATTATAGAATGACCTCACCAGGAAAATGACGCCATTTAAAGGCTTCTGATTTCGTTGAGCGCATCCGGGATCCCGTTTAATAGTTTTATCCTCCAGGATAAAACCTCGTTCGTTTTTGCAACGCAGCCAATTTTTCTAAAATGTTGTCCGAAAACGACCTAGACGTACACACCAGGCCATTATGGCGATTTAGGATTGCGTTCTTGTTGAATTTTATCCTCAGTCATTACCTCGCGGATGGATTCTAAAATGTGACCTTGCTTATCCAGCCAACCTAATTGCTGCAAAACCGCCCGGGTGCGATGCCCTTGATTTCGTAGAGCATGGTCAAAAATATCCTGTAAACGCACACCCTCCGCATCGAGGTTTAAGCGTGAACGCCGCCAAGACCCAAAACAGCGGCGTTGGTCAT
>JAFKHV010000095.1 GCA_017306715.1 Legionella sp.
ATAACCCTGCCCTGGACGCAACGACTTTCAACTGGCACAACCAGGGGGACGATTATTGGCGCCATTGCCGGTTTAGCGATTGGCTTTCTAGCAATTGGGCCTTTTGGTTTGATTGGCTGGATGACTCTTATTGCGGCAGTGGGTGGAATAATTGGTGGAATAAAAGATGTTGGTTCCGATCCTGTTTTTTATACAATGATAAAGAAGGTAATCTCATCATTGTTTGAGATAAACAATCAACTTAAAAATAATATATGCTCTATCATTCCTAACCCACAAGGCAATCGTTATACTTTATTTTCTTACAAAGAACCTGCGATTTTTCAAGAAGATGAGTTTCGCACTTCGGAGCTACACGAAACCAATTTACCGAGTTCGGGTTGCGTTTGAAAAAAGAGGTTAACTGGCTCCAGTGTAATGTATATCAAACTTTCTTTGGCCAAATACGCTACAAACCGAGGAACAGAAGACCGAACAATACGGTCAAATCTAAATCTCCGGAGCGTAAGCCCAATCCAAGTATCAGCACTAAAAAAACCCATACCCCGTAGTAGAGCACTTTAACCAAGCGATAAAATAATTCCAAATCCATAGCGCCCTCCTTGGATAATTGGGGCATTATTGATGTGAGCGAGCATTGGGCTCAAATGTCCTCCCCCCAATGAGATTAATTCCTATAACAAGGAAAAACGTTATATCCACAAAAGTGGGCGCATCATCTGAATCTTACTCAGTGGTTCACTGATTCGGAGCCCTTAAACAATCACTTTTGATACGAACTGAATGAATTTTCTTATAAATGCCAGATAAGTAACTAAATAATCTTGCTTGAAATTTGCGTGTTTGAGTACGACACTGTTACATTGTAAGACATTTTTAGTAGTATCGCGCGACAAATTATTGTTTATACAAACCATTCCACATTCTCCCAGAGTCCTTTATCCATTTTTTTGGCTTCAATTCTCGTTTGATAATTACCAACATGAAGCTCCAATTTATGCCCGTCAG
>JAFKHV010000104.1 GCA_017306715.1 Legionella sp.
ACTTTGCTGTGTACCGTAGAATTATATTCAGCTGCTAAGGCTTCAGCCTGTTCGCCCAAATAGGTAGGGGTGCAAATATTGGCCGGAAGATTTGCTAAATCACGCGTTAATTTAATACCTGCAGCAATACTTATGCCATTTTTTAAAGCCTGTTCCGAGGATTCTGGTAAATAAAAATCAATATTTGTTAGTAAGGAGGGTTTTTTATGGGTGCTCTTGAAATCAAGCATCTGATAAGTTTGCAAACTCACCTGTACAATCATTTGTTCTAATTGATGATCGGGAGAATGGCTTGATAGCTTAGGAAAGCATAATGTGGCTGATGTAATACGTTGCTTCAGCAGATTATCGATAGTCTCGCTTAAACGTTTTTTAAGATTGGCAGCATGATATTGTTCTTTAGTACCGCAATGTATGAATAAAACGCTTTGACCCGATAATTCTGCCTGTCCTATTTGCTCACCTGCTTTGTGTATTTTACTGCTTAATCGCACTGCAAGGTCTTGATCTTCTTGGGGAAAGAATTGTTCAACCGGAAAAGGTGCATCCGCTATTATCCCAATAACAAGACATTCATTTTGTTTAAGGGCAGGATCTGAAATTAAGCCATAGTTCATATCTAATACCTGGTCATCCATCGTGAGTAATATAGTCTACCTAATCTACGGATTGATGGAAACTATTGCCGCATTTAAAATCATCAGGGTAGGTGGGTATCACCGTTTGTATATTGATTCCTTTTATGGTGGGGCTGGATAGCGCCTTCTGTAAATAGGAAACAAGGGGTATGTCAACGGTTTTTCCACGCTCTGATGAGGCTTGGCGGAAATACAGAACCTGACCTTTCCAGATGGCGAAGCCAAGATGGGAGATGTTTAAGGCTGTACCAATTTTAGCGCGTAAATCCCAGTTTGGCCGTACTATTTCGATAATGGCACCTTGAGGAATCTGTGAAAATAACTTCAGGTCAGGTTTTTTACCATCAATAAATAATTTGTTTAAAGGAATATACGGTACTTTTTCAGTTTCAGTTCTTATTAAACGTCCTTTATTTTTTAGTTCTTCAAGACGCCTTTTTTGCTCTTTTTTTGAGCTGGTTATGCGTATTGTGTCAATATCCTTCATTTGATACCACTGATTTTTATCGATTAAAGCCGTGGCATATTCAGCTACGGGCTGTCGATTATTATCTACAAGGGTTGGGGTTATATCGTGTAATAGTTTTTGTTGTTGATGGGCTCTATTCCAGTCGAGACCAGTAAAATGTAAACGATGTAGGTAAGAAATTTTCGCTGAATCGTAGCGCAGCAACTGTAGGCATCGTTGAAAATCCGTGAACGACTGTGCAAGCGCCAGCGCGAGAATCGTATTTACATAAGTATCGCAATCAAAAGCATCCACCCGATAGAGTGGATATTGATCATAGCGACCATTGGGACCTTCCCCCAAGGAGCCAAGTTCGTAAGGCATCCCAAGATAATGGGCACTAAACCAATCGATGCGTTCTTGGATGCAAAGTTTCGGCTTAACACCAAGCTTATGATATAGTTGCTCAATCGACGTTTGCGCTTGTTTTTCGAGCACAGAGGAATCCAGGGCATGAGCTAACATACTCAACGTCCAAATAAATGTTATTAAAAAACATTGCTTTAAAAAATATAATCGCATAAAAGTTTAAAATAATTGTCCTCAAAAAATACATAGTAACGCGTTATTAATCCGGGAGGCAAGAATGCTGAATTTAATCTGGTTGGGAATGATTGTTTTATCGGTAATCGTTGGCATCGTTGAAGGACGTTTAGATGAGGTGGTGCGAGCTGTAACCGATTCAGCTAAACTGGGTTTTGAATTAGCCTTAGGGTTAGGCGGAATTATGTGTTTGTGGTTGGGGATAATGGCAATCGCCGCAGAATCTGGGTTAATGACCCGTATCGGTTCTTTCTTACGCCCTGTGCTTAAGCGACTCTTTCCTGAGATACCGCCTGAACATCCGGCAATGGGCGCGATGGCATTAAACATTGCCGCAAATATGCTCGGTTTAGCGAACGCGGCAACTCCTTTTGGTTTGCAAGCCATGAAAGAATTACAAACATTAAATAGCCATGCCAAGGTGGCGACTAATTCCATGTGTACATTTTTAGCTATAAATACCTCCAGTGTTCAATTAATCCCAGCAACAGCAATTGCCTATCTTGCTGCAAATGGAAGCTCAAATCCTACGAGCGTGATCTTTAGCTCTTTAATTGCCACGAGCATATCAACCCTGGTTGCGATTATCGCAGTCAAGAAATTGTCGCATCTTAAAATTTTTCAAATAAAGCAGGAGCAAAATCTATGAGCCAACTAGCGAGCTCTATCTCCAATGGCATGATGCTATTATTTGTTGTGGGGATTCCTGTGTATGCTGCATGGAAAAAAGTAAATGTTTTTGATGCCTTTATTGTTGGCGCCAAACAGGGTTTTGACACCATCTTAAATATTTTGCCCTATCTGATTGCAATGATTGTTGCCGTTGGGATGTTGCGAGCTTCAGGGTTTTTTAATTTAATGGGAGCATTTCTGTCACCTGTCTTAAGTTGGATTGGTATGCCCTCAGAGGTGCTGCCTCTGGCCCTAGTCCGTCCTTTTTCTGGCAGTGCATCCACAGGCATTATGGCTGAATTAATTCATAAACATGGCGGAGACTCTTTAATCGCAAAAATGGCCGCGACGATGATGGGAAGTACCGAAACAACATTCTATGTCGTCGCAATATATTTTGGTGCGGTGAACATCAGACGAACTCGGCATGCTATCCCCGCCGGATTACTGGCCGATGCTGCAGGAGTAATTGCAGCAGTGGTTGTGTGTCGATATCTGTTTACTTAAAGATTGATAGGGAAATTCAAAGGAGCTCGTGTTCAGCGAGTTTTCTTAAATATACGTTTTGCAAAGTTAGCTCGTTGCTCGTGTGTTCTGCTTCTGTCAATCTTGCCTATTTATTTCATCAACCTTTTTTGGTTGTTCCTGAATCCAAAGCTTTCAGTTTCGCAAATAACGAATTTGTTTTTGCCTTAAATGAAGCCATTTCACGTGCAGGAACAGGTGATGCTGTAGGCAATGATGTGGTTGTTGGGTTCCTTGGCTGTCCATGTACATGAAGCTCATAATGACAATGTGGTCCTGACGCCAATCCCGTTTGTCCGACATAGCCAATTATTTGACCACGTTTAACACGGCTTCCTTTCGATAATCCCTTTTGAAAGCGTAACATATGGCCATAAAGAGTGGTGAATTTTGTGTCATGTTTAATCTGAATCATATTGCCATAGCCGTTATGGCGTCCGATTGTTTGAATGACCCCATCTCCAGTTGCTTGAATCGGAGTGCCGATAGGTGCTGCAAGATCGATACCTTTATGCGCACGTCGGTAATGCAATATGGGATGATATCTTGACGTCGTGAAGGTTGAGCTGATGTGACTGAATCTCATAGGGTAGCGTGAAAATGCCTTTTTAAAACTTTCCCCCTGTGGGGTATAGTAATCAACGCTTCCATTACGACTACGATGACGTACTGCTTGGGCTGTTTTACCTTTACTGCTGTAGCTTGTCGCCAGAATTTCACCAATACCTACCATTTTATCTTGAACGTACTGCGCTTCGTATGCAATCGCAAAGTGGTCGCCACTACGTACGCCATGAGTAAAGTCTACTTGCTTACTTAAAACCTGCGTCATCTGATGAATCAATTTTTGTGGTATACCCATACGTTGAGCAGTGGTATAGAGTGATCCTTTAACAATTCCAGTTACATAACGTTCTTTACTGGTGACTTTTTTAGAGTCAACTTTAGTTTTATAATTTGTACCAGAACGATAGATTGTGAGTGTTTGAATATCATTTAACGGAAAAACGAGTTGTTCTAATTTGTGATTCGCGATCAAAAACTTTAATTCCTGACTGGGCTTAATTGCGCTTAATGCCTTCGCGTAAGGATTTTTATAAACAACCAGCTGTAAATTTTGTGCACTTAGCCCCAGTCGATGAAAAATTGTCGCCATAGAGTCACCCGCACGAGGATGGATGGTTTGCCATTTATTATCTTTGATACTATTTGCTACCGTAACAGCCTTGTGTGTAATTTCTTTTTTACCCTGTGGTGTAGGGACTGTTGTTAAGGTTGCTTTGACTGCTGATTGAGCAATCAGTTTTGTTGTTTGAATAGGTGTTGAGTTGGGTTCTTGGTTTATTAAAAGTGAAGGAGCAGGAGTCTCTACTATTATATGGGACAATGGCTTACTTTTTATATTATCAACGTTAACTTCTTCTATCTGCTCTGATTTTAATTGTTCAGAAGAACTATGTGTTGGCTGAAGCACCTGAGGATTAGGATGTGAAAAATTTTTTACAAGTACATAGGGTAAGGATAAGGCAATAATAAGAGCAGAGCCCATTAGTATTTTGGATGGATTACCAGATTGTCGTGTTTGAATATAAGGTTGTTTATCCATTATACGCCTATATGTTGCCAGTACGGTTGTAAGTTTTTCATTTTGATCATATCTCGTACTAACAAATTTATCTTAAATCATCTATCAGGTATGGCAGGAAATTGCCAACCGGGCTAAGATACTCGCTGCGAGAAGATAGGTCAATCATTTATAAAGGTTTTGTGTATGAGAGTTGAAGATTCAGTTTGTTCCGAATTAATGCGTGGCTGTGAGGAAGTAATACCGCAACCAGAGTTTATTAAGAAGTTAGAAAAGGGGATTCCGTTAAAAATCAAAGCGGGATTTGATCCCACTGCTCCTGATCTTCATTTAGGCCATACTGTAATTCTAAATAAATTGCGACAATTTCAGCAACACGGTCATGAAATTATTTTTCTTATTGGCGATTTCACGGCAATGATCGGAGATCCTACAGGCAAGAATGCTACACGCATGCCATTAAGTAAGGAAGAAGTAATCAACAATGCGAAGACATATCAGGAGCAAGTATTTAAAATTTTAGATCCTGAGAAAACTACGATTGCCTTTAATTCCCAATGGTTAGGCGAGTTCACTGCGGTCGATCTGATTCGACTTGCGGCGACTCATACCGTTGCGCGCATGCTTGAGCGGGATGATTTTAATAAGCGTTATCACTCCGGACAACCAATAGCTATTCATGAATTTCTATATCCTTTGCTTCAAGGTTATGATTCAGTAGCCCTAAAAGCCGATATTGAATTTGGCGGGACGGATCAAAAGTTTAACTTGCTCATGGGGCGAGAATTGCAAAAGCATTACGGACAAGAGCCACAGGTGATTATGATGACACCATTAATAGAAGGTTTGGATGGTGTTAAAAAAATGTCTAAATCGCTAAACAACTATATTGGTATCACTGACGCGCCGAAAGAGATGTTTGGAAAAATTATGTCTTTATCTGATGAGCTCATGTGGCGCTATATAAACTTATTAAGTTTTAAATCCGGAGCAGATATTAGTTCAATGTATGAATCGGTCTTACAAGGGGCAAATCCTCGAGATATTAAAATCGATTTTGCCAAAGAGATTATTACTCGTTTCCATAATAAGGATGAGGCGCGGCTGGCGCATGAAGATTTTATCGCACGCTTTCAAAAAGGTATTATCCCTGAAGATGTTTCTGAAGTTACCTTATCAATGGTAGATGGAATGACGCTAGCGCAAATTCTAAAGCAAGCTCATCTTACTCAAAGTACTTCAGAGTCAATACGTATGCTTAAACAGGGTGCGGTAAAAATAAATGGAGAAAAAGTCGAAGACCCTGCCTTGATTTTAGAAAAGAATGACACATATATAATACAAGTAGGGAAAAGAAAAATAGCCAAGGTGCTTTTTGATTAATACGTATGATCATGCGATTGACATCGAATTTGATTTAAAATTTCCCAAAATGGTATAATAAAAAACCTTAATATCTAAAAGAAAACAGCAAATTAAAAAAAGATAACTTTTTTCAAAAAAGTGTTTGACAAAGGTATGGGAATCAGTAGAATACGCATCACGCCTTCGGGGCGAGTTCATTAAGAAGATAGAAGACAAACTGTGTGGGCGCTCTGAGAGGAGTGCGAGAAGAGATAAAGAAGTACGTTGGAGT
>JAFKHV010000105.1 GCA_017306715.1 Legionella sp.
TCCCGCATCAGTCCATTAAACTATGGGAACCGCTGTATGATATCTTGCCCGTCGGAGCTCATACAGTTAAAGCAAATGACACGGCTACGCATGTAGACCTGAAGGCAGAGGATCTGCGGACGCGGGTTCGATTCCCGCCGCCTCCACCAATTAACTTGTTGATTTATATAGAACAAATTAGATAACCTCCATATCGCGGCACCATATCGGCACCATTTTTCCGCATTATGTTTAAAAGGACTCTTGTGAATTTAATCGAAATACTGTCTGTTGGTGGTATGGCTGGTGCTATTGCTGACGCTATCACTGGTTCAACAATATCACATTTTTCGGCAAAAAAACGAGCTAAAGACACGGACTTAAAGAGGCTAGAACGAGAAATATACGGCTTACTAAATCTAATCTCATTTTCATTTCTTATGCAATATTCGGAACTATTTAATTTGAAAAAAAATTTACAAATTCGATTAGATGTCTTGAACGCTCCAGAAAAAATGAAAATAAGAAATGAAAGGATTAAAGTACTCCAGGATTTTTCACTGGATTTTTCCATGGTCATAAAATTTCAGCATATAGGCGATTTAGTGAGCCTAATTTCAAATTGTTTTCTTGACTATCAAATTAACCCAGCCATTTTTCAAAGTTGTTATATAGCCAATAAAAAATACACTGAAATGCTTTCAGTGTTCCAGAAGTATGGCGATATGAAAAGGAGCATTGATAAGGAAGAAAATATTACCGAGGAGTTAATGGGCTTCTTAATGATCAACATTCCTGAATATTTGAAAATGCTTGAAACTTATATGTCATTTATTAAAAAGACCCAGGAATCACTCGCTGAATTATTTACTTTAATTGATAAAAAACAATTTAAGCTAGGCGAGCCAATAAAACTGTTGGACTAACTTCTGGGATCTAAATGACCACTCCAATCATGAACAGGACGATATCCTGATTGTGAAGAACTATCTGGGATCCATCGACCATATGTTTTAATCACCATCTCAACATCAACATGCCCCAATTGCTTGGATACCCACATGATATTTTCACCTTGGGAGAGCATCATGGAAGCGTAAGTGTGGCGCGTTTGATAAGTATTTCGATAACGAATACCCGCTCGTTTTAAAATATGCATCCATTGAGTACGGCGAATTTGCTGCGACGTTTCCCAAGGTTTATTTGTTTGTGGATTATGAAATACTCTTCCTTTGAAAGAAAAAGTATATTGCTTCTGCAATTCTAATGCTTCCAATGCTGGCTGTAATAATAGTACATCCCGGATTCCTGCTTCCGTTTTTGGCCCTTTTGCTTGTTTTGCCACAATTGTTTCTTCAACATGAATAATTTGATTTTTCCAATCGATGTCCTCCCACCTCAAACCAATCAATTCAGATACACGTAAGCCAGTGAAAAAAGCAAATTGAAACAATAGCCTTACCTGGCCTTCGGCTTTATTTAATATTGCTTTAATTTCATCAATGCTAAATGGATCTGGTTTGTAATCACTCTTTTTTGTATCTTTATTGAGTAATTTATCAACAATAATGCTATTAAGCGGATTTTCTTTAATATATTGGTCTACTAGTGCTTGTTCAATTACAGCACGAAGAGGCGTTAATATATTTGCAGCTGTTTTAGTGGTGCAATTTAGACCTCTAATCCACTTCCTTAGTATAGCAGGTTGCAGATCCTGTATTTGAACCTTATCAAACATGGGTAAGAGATGTCCTTCGCAGACTTGCTTGGAGCCTCGATATGTACTAGCCTCTTTAGTAGATTTCGCCTCTGTTAAAAACTCTCTTAGCAATTCCCCTACAGTGATTTTTGACTCAACATGGCCAAAAATATGAGCACGTTTTGAATTTGGAAAGTAATCGGGGTAAGAAAAAGTGCCACGCTCAATAGCATTTAAAATCTCACCTCGTAAGCGTTCTGCATATTTTAGATTAGCGGCTGTAGCCTCTATTTTGAGAGTTTCATAACAACGTACTCCTTTGTAATAAAAACTAAGTCTTAACGTTGTTTTTCCTGAAGGCCATTTCCTAACTATAACCCCAGTTGCAGTTTTTGAAGAGTCGCCCGATCGCCGTTTTCCACCCATCGCTCTACCTCCACTAAATTAATCCATAAATTACCATCTGGTCCTAATTTACAATGGAGCCCATCCAGCCACATGCCACGTTTGCGCTTACAATGCACTGCATTGACTGTGTCTCCAGTGTCTTGGCAGTATTTTTTTAGTTTTACCCATTTCATAATCAAATCTTCCTTTATTTACGAAAGTTATTTAGCCAGAGAGTGGTTATTTTGACTTGATCTAATTTCGAGAATAATTTGATAAAGCTTTATTAATTGAATTTCTGCTTTAAAACTGTTTGGTATAACGCTATGACAATAAATAGCTCGAATATTTTCAATTGAGGTACCAGATAGATCTGCAATATTTTTCAGGGTGTAACGAGTAGAGTTTAAAATGTACTGTATCATCCCTCTATAGATGTTCAGTTTTGAATGATGATCCATAAGTGAAAGCTCCTAACTGCAAGGCATACCTATTGCACTGCTGATTTAAATAAATCATTACAAAATGATTAAGTGATATTTTCTTAAATTATGATAATATCTAATTTTACATCGGTGTAATTAGTTACAAAGATGTAATTTATTACATGTATGTAACGAAATCAAGATATGTCGACAAATATTTTAAATGAACCTAATAATTTGCTATTAGCACACACTCTCAATGACTTAATTGATCGTGAAAACAAGCTTACGCCTGCAGCATTAGCGCGAAAATTGGGAATACCCACTAATAAAATTACTAGAATATTAAACGGTGACGTTACTGATCCTAAAGCTAGCACATTACTGCAAATTGCGAATTATTTTGGAATTTCTATCGAACAGTTGCTTGGTATCGTACCCATAGTTCGTGAAGGAGTTACCAGTACAGAAACAACTCAGTCTTTGCCTATGTATGTCTTTAGCAATCCAACAAAAGCAAACAAAGAATGGTATCGCTGGGTACCAAATGAAATTGAAGGCGACTATTATGCACTGGCAATAGACACTGATTTGTATGAGCCCACCTTCCCACAAAATTCATTACTAATTATTAATCCAGATATAAAACCAGAAGATCGTTCATATGTTTTTGTTAAGAAAAAAGATAATCCTGAGCATAGTTCTATTAAGCAGTATGTTCTTGAAGGAAGCAAAATTTACTTGTACCCTATTAACATTAAACTACCCATAGAAGTATTTGATAATAATATACACGTCGTCGAAGGCGTGATTCTTGAAGTCCATCTAAGGCTGCATTCAAAAAAATAAGTTGTAGGATTTAATAATGGAAAAATTGAATGGAAACAAGCTGTTGCATTTTGTATATCAGCAATTAATTTTACGATTTACAAAACAAATCAGAGAACCATACCTTATTCGAATAGACAATATCTATCTTGATCAAGAAAATAATGAGTTATCAGTAGCTTTTCATATCGCGAACAAACGAGTCAATCAGGTGATGTCAGTTGCTGAATTTGTGAAGACAGATATGATTTATCTTGTTGATCCGCGTATCGTATTTGATATCGGGCAGCAATTTGGCTCTCATTCAGAAAGACTAATCATTAGAAGAAAAATAGAACCAAACCTAAAAAGAAAATGCATTACCACTTTAAAGAGGGTTTTTATTGATGAATAGCCTACTCACGGGAAAATCCAAAACACCTCTTCAATTTAAAGTCTTTCATACTCTTTTAGGATTTGCGGTTTTCTTTTCTTTAATTACTGTGCCTGCTGAGGCTCAGGTAATTAATATATTCGGAATACAAACTGCATCAGAATTATTATGGTGGCCTATCGTTTTTTTTGTTCTGAGATTAATACACGGTGTATACGGCTTTGCTTATCTCCGGCATACAGTTTATTCAGTCATCCTTTTCCATGCTGTTTATATCTTATTCTTAAAATTTGCTATTTGGCTTCCTGCATCTTCATTTTGGAAAATGCAAACGACTTACACGCAGGTACTGGGCCGTGATTTTTTATATCTAGTACAAAGCTCATTTTTTCTCTGGGCGAGCTCTCTACTAATAATAAAATTTTCGCTTGGTTTAAATGCTGTGCATAGAAGGTATGTTTCCTGGATTGCATTCTTAATTTTTTGTTTGTTTGATTTACACTTTCTGAATGTACATAACAATAATGACCTTTTACAGCTTATTGTTCCTTTGCTAATTTTCGGATTTGTTAATATTTTTTATCCAGGTTTATTTAAATTAATTTCAGAGTTAGAGCAGATTGAAAGCCCGAAAGACAGCGCTCGTTTATTTGAGTTTTATTTGCCTCAAACCATAAAAAAGGATGGAAAAACATTTAAATACCATCACATGTTATTTTGCTCCAGTATCGTATTCTTTATTGCATCAAAAACGATGGCAGCAAAGTTTATTACCATTGGATTTTTGACCATTAATGTTGGGGGAATTGTTTTTTCTTTGGCGTACCTTGCAGCAGATATGATGACCGATGTATACGGGATTGAGCGTACCAAACAAATGGTATGGTTTGTTATTTTTTGTAATTTACTCTTAGTTTTTGATGTTTGGATAACGAACTTGTTAGCTATTGGTGATAAGGAACCATTTAAAGCTATTCTGCATAACCAGGCGCGAATGTTTATGGCATCGGCAACGGCGTTTTATCTTGGTATGACAATTAATTCAACAGTAATTTCGCTTATTAAATCGAGACAACGGCAGCGTGGAATATCATTGAAAAAAGAGTTTATCACTACCGTTTGGACAAGAATTGCAACTTCGTCAGCGTTCGGAATTATTATTGATGTTAGTCTTTTCTCATTTGTAGCATTTTATGGAATTGTACCAATTGAAAAATTAGCGAATATAATTATTTTCGAAGATGCATATAAAATATCTTATGAGATTGCTCTGGCGCCCGTATCAATCTTGCTAATCTATTTTCTCAAGATTAAAGAAAAAGTTGATATTTATGATGAGCTGTCAAATTTAAACCCATTCAGAATTGATACTAATTATAAGGTCAGTGCAAATAAGTTTTCAGAAAACTTTAGCAAGTTAGAGGAGCGTGATAATGGATAGATACATTGATGATTTCATGGCGGCTACAATTGAGGTGGCCACAGCTAATCCAATAGCTCCTTATGGCTCAATCATTGTTTATAATGATAAAGAAATTCTTCTGAAATCGGTGAATAGCGCACACAGTAATCCATTAATGCATGGTGAATTATCGGTTATTAATACATTATTTAATAATGGATTTAATGGTGATGTGACCAAGCTAAGCCTTTATACAACTGCGGAGCCTTGCCCAATGTGCGCTGCTGCAATTTATTGGGCTATGATTCCTAAAGTAGTATACGGTTCTTCTATTGCATTTTTGCATGAGTTATTTGGACGTCAAATACAGGTTGGTGCAGAAGAGATTTTGTCGAAAACCCCTGATTTCTATAGCTGTCAGTTGATTGGTGGTGTGATGTTAGACGAATGTAATCAATTATTTATTGCAGCAAAAAAACTGAGGGCTACCTCTTGAATAAGCTCAAAATAACCTTGAACAATTTGTCCTTAGCTTAGTGATTATTACCTTGGCGTCTAAAAGTTATTGATTTTATGTGATATTGTATGTGCTTTTGAATTATTCAATTTGTCTGAGATGAGTAACAGGGAATTATCAGTAGAAGTATTATTAGAGCTACGTAAAAAAGTGGTATACGCAGTCGTTGACCAAGGTATAAAAAAAACAAAAGC
>JAFKHV010000106.1 GCA_017306715.1 Legionella sp.
ATCAAAATGTGGGCCAACACTGCCATGCAGAGTAGCAAAACTAATCATAATGTCATCAAAACGCCATTGCGGTAAAAAATCAAAATGTTGTCGCAGCGCTGCGATCTCAGGGATGAGGCGGTCCACACCCTGAACCAATAGAGTCCAATGGCTCTGAGGTAAACGTTTAAAGCGTGTGCTTTTTAATGGTCCACGTTCGAGGTGCCATTGTGGCATAGCTTGGGGCGTCTCCCAGACCAGCCTACTTTCTACATCCTCTTCTAAAGCGAGTCCAGCAAGCTCATCTGGGGTAATGAAATTTTCCCAGGAAGGTAAGGCATTGCGAATAACCAATGGTTTTTTTTGCCAATATTCTTTAAGGAAAGTAACCGTATCTAAATTATTAAAATGAATCATAAAATTATTTTTTATCCGTTATTCAACAGCTAATTCGAACGTAAAATTCGTTCCAGCTCGCCCTTGGCTTGTCGTGAAAAATTAATTAAATCACGCTCTTTTTCAAAAAACTCAAAAGATTGTAATAAAGTATCGTGATCATGTTCGCGAAATGCGGCAGCTTTTTTCTCAATATCTTTATCCGGATAACCTAAAAACCTAAGGACCTCTTTAGTCATAGTTAGTGAGGAATCGAAAACTTCGCGAATAAAAAAATCAACCCCCAGTTTATGTAGCTCATAGGCGTGTTGCCTATTTCTGGCGCGTGCAAAAATTTTCAGATGCGGGAATTCCTGTTTTGCTAATTGGATGATTTTTAAATTTGCTTCAACATTACCCACGGTAACAATCAAGAGTTTAGCATGTCCGGCACCTGCATTTTTCAAAAGGTCGAGACGGCTTGCATCGCCAAAATAACCGATGTATCCGAATTTCCGAATCAATTCTATTTGTTCGGCGCTGTTTTCTAAAACCGTGAGCTTAATATGTTCACCCGTAAGCAGGCGACCGATAATTTGGCCAAAGCGGCCATATCCCGCGAGAATAATATCGTTGTTTTCTTCAATAGCATCATATTCTTTCTCGGGAATGAAACTCATGAACCGAGGAAGGATAAAGCGGTAATATAAAACCATCAAAAAGGGAGTAGTCAGCATGGATAGTGCGACGACGAGGGTAAAAAATCCCGTAACCACATCGCTAATCACCCGCATATTACTAGCGTATTGAAAGAGCACAAAAGCAAATTCACTTCCCTGAGCTAAGGCAAAGGCAAAGCCGATGCTTTGAAAATTGGTTAAATCAAAAAAACGACCCAAGAGAATTAAAACGACCGCCTTAATTAAAATGAGCAGGAGAACTGAGCCAATAACTAGCCAGGAGTGCTCCTGAAAGAGGGAAAAATCCATGCCCATACCGACTGAAATAAAGAATAAGCCTAATAAAAGCCCTTTAAATGGCTGGATGTCCGTTTCTACCGCATGTTTGTATTGTGAGTTTGCTAAGACTACGCCCGCAATAAAAGCCCCTAAGGCGGGTGATACGCCAATAAACTCCATCAGCAAGGTCGTACCAACAACCAAAGCCAGGGAGAAAGCGGTAAAGACTTCTCGTAAATTGGTTTTCGCAATAATAAAAAAAAGATATCGGGAAAAATAATGACCAATCACGATAATGGTTCCAATGACGCCGGTCACGAGTACTGCATGGAGCCATTTGGGCAAGTTAATTATGAAGCTATGCCCTTCATGCATACTAATTTGGACGCTCCCATCAATCTGAAGCAGGGGGATAATAATGAGAATGGGGATGACGGCAATGTCTTGAAAAAGTAATACCGCAAACGATGCTTCACCTTCGGCCGTTTTTAAAAGATTCTTTTCTTGCAGCATTTGCAATACGAGTGCAGTGGATGATAAAGCTAAAGCCATGCTAACTGCGATTGTAGGCCGCCAGGGATAGCCCATTAATAAACCCAGGCCAATAAAAGCTCCGGTTGTAAGCAGTACTTGTAAACAACCCAAGCCCATGATTAATTTTCGCAGTTTCCAAAGCATTGATGGTTCAAGCTCAAGACCAATGAGAAAGAGCATCATGATCACGCCAAACTCGGCAAAATGCATGATTTGCTGCGCATTACCAATGAGCTTTAAACCGAAAGGACCTATTAAAATCCCGACAATCAGGTAACCTAAAACCGAACCTAGTTTGAAGCGACTTGCCAGGGGTACCATTATACTCGCTGCAGCGAGAAATATAAAAATGTTGAGCAGGACATTACCTTGCATAGACGTGCCTTATTGAAACTTGTCGTGACAGTTTTTAAACTTTTTTCCACTGCCACAGGGGCAGGGGCTATTTCGTGGAGCTTTATGCCGGGGCGGGTTCATAATTCCGTCTACATAATACCATTGCTTATCGATTTTATGGAACTCACTACGTTCGTGGATATAGTTAATCGTATCTTGATGGCGGTAGGAAGCTTTAAATTCAACATATCCTACTGATTCAGGTGCTGAAGGTGCATCAATAATTTTTAAACTCATCCAGTGTACACTCAAAGCCCATTCCTTGGCTTCATCCGGATTAAAGTCAATAAGCGCTTTGTCTTTCATCGTGTGCTGGATGTAGTCAATTTTTCCTTGCGTATACGCGGTATAGCGGGAGCGCATTAATTGTTCCGGTGTTTCGGGGAGCATGGCTGAATCAATAAATCTTTTACAGCATTCTTGATAGGCATTAAGGGAGCCGCAGGGACAAAGAGGCATAATTTTTTATGTTCAAATCGAGGTGACGCAATTATATGCGATACATAAAAAAAATTTTAGAAAAATAAAAATAATTTTAAACAAATACGATTCTGCCTCAGTGTGTGCTGCAGATTGTCCGGTTTAAAAAAGAATGATAATGTTATCAACTTTTGATTAAAGCAGTTAAGGAATACCATGGATGCCCATTTACTTACCCTAGACTACCCACACATTGATGCGCAACAAACTATTAGCGCGCTGGAGGCGGGTAAGGTTCTTTTCTTTCCTGAATATTATTTTTCACAGGTTCCCCCACAACTGTTGACGGCGCATATTCTTGATGGTAGCCGCAAAAATATTAGTTACGACCCGCAACGGAAGAAACTTAGTGCTTTTAAAAAAGAAACTCCTGACACCCGAGTTATTTTAGAAAAAATGATGCAGGGGTATGCTGATTTTGCATATCACCTGGTTCAACAAATTGCTCCTGGCTATACTGCGCATCTCCAGTGGGGACGTACCAGTTTTCGTCCGGCAGAGATTTATGGTCGGGTAACCTCAAAAAGAAAAGATGACACGCGACTGCATGTAGATTCGTTTGCGGCAAGCCCGGTCAATGGTCGTAGGATTTTGCGTGTTTTCTGTAATATTAATCCCGAACAATGTCCGCGGGTCTGGCATTTAGGGCAGCCATTTTCACAGGTGATGCATCATTTTGCTTCTCAAATAAGTCCTTATAGTCGTTGGAAAGCGTATCTACTCAATTGGGTTAAAGCCACAAAAAGTTTACGTTCTGCCTATGATCATTATATGTTGCATTTACATGATAAAATGAAACTAGATGAAGAGTATCAGCGAACAGTACCTAAAGTACGTGTTGATTTTCCAGCGCATAGTACTTGGATAGTCTTCACGGATCAGGTTTCTCATGCTGCATTAAGCGGACAACATTTATTAGAGCAAACTTTTTATTTACCGGTTGATGGGATGGCCAATCCTGAGCTTTCACCTTTAAACCAGTGGCAAAGAATTAGAAATGATATACCGCCTCATTATGATCCGGCCTTTGTTCGATAAATGGGTGGGTTCGCTTTTAAAGCGAACCCCAGTTTAAGCGATAGCAAGCTGTTGCACTTCATCCATCAATACGGCAAGTTTCTGACTTACTGAATTATCTGAATTTTTCAAAAAATGCACCAGTTCTTGATTAGCACGTTCTGGTTCTTGATGTGCTGTATAAAGAATATGGCCAATTTGTGCTATAAAACAATTGCAATCAATAGTGAATGCCTGGTCTAAAAGTGGGCGCGCCGCAGACATATTCCCTTGTAAGGCATACACAGTGCCCCATCCTCCCCAAGCATCAGCGAGTTCTTTTATTCTGGTTGCGGCTTCTTCAAACACGCGAGCTGCTGTATCTAATTTATTTTGAACAAGTAAACACCATCCATACATTATGGTCGCATCATAGAAATCAGGATAGATTGCTATTGCCTGTGCTAAGGCATCTTCAGCAGAAACGAAATCTCCTTGAGACATTTGTAAACTTCCCAGAGCAAACCACAGACGACAATCGGTACTGTTAATGGCCAAGAGCTCTTTAACCGTTTCTATGGAAGTGCTTTGAGAATTTAGGCCATTCATGCATAACACCAGCCGGGCGTCATAATTATCTGGATCCAGTTTAAGAGCCTGTTCTGCTTTCTCTAGCGCATAAGCGAGTTCGTCATTATCAAAATGGAGCAAAGCTGCAACACCTAAGGCTTCTGCGTTATGTGGTTCCTCTTGCAGAAAAGAATAAAGACAACTTAATGCTTTATCTAACTCGCCTAAACCATGAAAAATTCGTACCTCTAATAATTTTCCTTCACTAGGGAGTAACTCTGGATCGATACAGGATAAATGCGTATGGGCCTGAGATAGTTCTCCGTCCAGGAAACAGGCAAAAGCAAGATTATAGCGCAGAGTAGGTGTTTGCTCATGAGCCAAGCTTTCAGTAAATTTTTTTCTTGCTCCTGCAAATTGCCCTCGCTGCAAATCAAGGAGTCCTTGATAGTTTAAACAAGCAATAGGGTCAATTACCTGTGCTTTATCCAGATAAATTTGCGCCTGGTCATAGTTTCCAAGCTCCAAATAAATTGTGCTTATTTTAATCAATAGCGTGAGGTTCTCTTGGTCTTGTGCTAAAAAATTAAGATGGGCTGATAATTGTTCATCTAGAGTTCGTTGACTCACTGGACTATTCCTTAAGATGGAGGCGGCATTGCTAGACACTATAAGTAGATCTCAGGCAAAAGGCAAAGATTTTCGCAAAGCATCCTTTACTTGATTTGCTTGAAAAATTAGGAATCAGGATGCAGTTTGACAAGGAGGAGTGATGCTGGGATTAGTCAATTTAAACGATATCTGGGACGTTCTAAATGTAGCTCAAGATCCCAAGGAAAAATGGTTATGGGAAGGCCCAACGAAGCGTTTTATTAGCAAATATCGACAACGGCCAAGCTTTTTCACCCCATTTAAAAATAAATCTGAATTTATCGGCTCTTTTTTAGCAAATTTTATCTATCCTGCAGCATTGACAATTACCAGTTTTGCATCTGCAGTCTGCGCCGTTTTGGGGTTAACTCTAGGGGTTGTGGCTACTTTAGTTGCGGTCGTTGCAGCCATTATGGGAAACCATCAATTTTGTGATGACTCAATCGATAACACCAAATCAGGATTTAGAATTACAGGTTTGGCTTTAGCGAGTTTAACCGCAAGCATTTTTTTATTTGCGCTGAGTTTGATTCATACGCCAATAAATTTTTTAACGCGCACGGTGGCTACATTGATTTGTGATTACGCAGCACCCATCGTGCAGCCAATATGATTTCAGGGAGATTAGGTTCTCCCTGTATTCTATCGTTTACATGCGTACATCTTCTTGCCACATTTTGATTGCCTTGGTCACTAAACGAAAGTCCTCATAGCGTGCGTAGCAATTTCCTAAATCATCACATTTATAGGTAAACTGAGCCCCTGGGGGTAATTCACCGCTTTCGGGATTAATTTGAAACTGGCCATTGACGCATTCTAGATGAATTGAACCACCGATGCC
>JAFKHV010000009.1 GCA_017306715.1 Legionella sp.
CCTGCAACTGCAGCCAAAGCAGCTGGCCATAGGAATAAAGTTAAAGCTGCAGCGCCAGCAACGAATAAAGAAGACCAAAACCAAATGCCTGCGCCCATCCGGTTGTTGTACATGAAAGAAGAAATGGCACTACCGAGCCATTGGACACCATTCGCTATAAGCCCCAAAAGTCCGGGTCTTTGCTTAACCTGCACTCTAACTCGAGCATTACCCACTGTCTCATAATCCACATATTCATCAGGTATTTTATTCCATTTTGTATAAGAACCGTGAAACTCATCACGGGGTTTTTTTTTACGCTCATAACCAAACAGTAAATCCGTGATTTTACTTAAAAGAATCCCCGGTCCCTTAAGTGTTTTTTCTGCTACATTTTTAAATGATAATGCCATTATTTACTCCATAAGTTAGTAAAGGCGGAATCATAGCAATGATTTTCGCCTTCGTGAACCAAAAATGGTCATATTGTTGTAACAAAATTGTAAAGGACCCGTCAAGATACTAAAATAGTTACTAAAGATTATGAACTTACATAACGGGTTGGATCAGAAATGCCTGCTCCAAAAAATCCTTGCTTGCGAAAGCTACAGCTATCACATACCCCGCAGGCACGCCCTTCTTCATCAGCTTGATAGCAGGAAATGGTCATGCCATAGTCCACACCCAATTTAATCCCGAGTTCGATGGTTTGGATTTTACTCAGGTGTTGCAAAGGGGCATGCACAGTAAATAAGTCACCCTCAACCCCCGCTTTAGTTGCAAGATTTGCCATTTGGGTGAAGGCATCTATAAACTCGGGACGGCAATCGGGGTAGTGGGAATAGTCTATGGAGCTGACGCCGATAAAAATATCACGGGCTCCTACAGATTCAGCCAATCCCAACGCCATGGCCAGAAAAATGGTATTGCGTGCTGGGACATAGGTAACGGGAATCTGCGTGTCGCCATTGTACGCGGGGACTTCAATTTGTGTATTCGTCAGGGCGTTATTACGAAATAAACCAGTATCTATTTGGGTGATAAAATGCTCAGTCACTGCAAAGTGGGAGGCGATGCGTTTGGCAGCCTGTAATTCAACGCTGTGGCGTTGGCCGTATGCGAAACTGAGTGCATAACAGGAAAATCCTTGGGCTTGCGCAAAGGCCAGACAGGTCGTAGAGTCTAGGCCACCAGATAATAACACCACGGCTTTTTTCATATAGTCTTCAATCTGATTGTTAGAAAGACATTATCTCATATTTAACTCAATCCATGAACTAACCATGGATGTCAGAATAATTTCAATCTGGAGTAGGCCAAGTTCGCTGAAATTCAAGAAAAATTGTAGCTTAAAATGGTTGAAGCATTCAGTACGGAGGAATTTAAAACCATTATCGGGCAGTAGTTTGGTAACTTTGCAAAATTTAGTATCGAATATGTAAAATTTTCACTGATTAACTTGTATACAAAATTAGTGCTATGTTATAAAAAAGCACACTATTCTCGAAGCCTTAAATGTTTCGGGCGAGTCGCCATTTAAATTACTAACACTGAGGTGACCTATGTCTTCAAGTAGCGCAATTTTGCATCAATACATTCGGGAACAATTGTCCGGAAATAACGATGATAAACGCTCCTTGATCGACCGCCTGTTTCATGAAGAACGTAGAAGCGATAGTGGCGACCTCCAAATGGAACTTGATTTTTATTTGGCGCGTTTGGACAATGTCGATCCGGTGTTATTCCCTTATATGAGTCTAGAGCGACGGCATCAGCTAGATATGGACTTGAGAATTACCGAATTAATTTTGAATGCGCAATTGCAGTGGGAAGTGGAACATCAAAAAAAAGAAAATATCAAAACATACATGGAGCATATCGCGCGGTGTCGAAATTTTCATCGACAATTAAACCAAGAATCAAGCGTGCTTCGCGAGTGGACTCCTGTTGCTTTTTTAATGCGCAATGTTGCGTATGAATTTGTTCAGGAAATGGTCAGGCTTCCCGATGTAAAAAGTAAAGACATCATCGGTTTTATGAGTGCATTAAACCAAAAACGGTTATACTGGGTCTGGGGTTCTTCGTTTATTAAAACCGCGCTCAGTGTTATTCCTGAAAGCTTTTATAACTCCCAACAAGCCGGGAATATTGTTAAAGTTCCAGACCCTTACACCGGCGCCCTGAGTTGGGGTTTATACTATTTTCGATTTTCGATCAATTTATTTTTGTTAATAAAACATACGATTAAAGGAGATCATCTCAGCGCACAAGAGCAGTCGCTGACTGTAGGGCAGCGATTTAGAACCCAATGGGCGCAACGAAAATTCACGTTGTTGAATGACTCCATTTGGGGCACTGCCAATTTATTATGCTATTTCTGGCTGACCGGTAAAACTATTCTCGGCACGGCAGGGGATGCGGTGACCGTCGGGTTATTAATTTTCGATACGATTGTGGCTTTTTGGGATCATGCTGAGCAACAAACACAATATTATGCTCAGCAGCATGAGCTTGAAGCGCAAATAGAAAACTGCAAGCGAAGTATTGAAGAAGAAGGTGAAAATAGTAAGCATCGATATCACCTAGCAAGCCTTGAGCACTCACTGGCACAGTTGAAAAAGAACTGGCAGTTCCAAAAATTAGCGCTTTACAACTCCATGATTTACGCCGTGACTTTAACTGCGGCATTTGTTGTCATGACGCTACCTTTTTTACCCATCGCGGCAACCATATCATTTACTCTCGGTGTTGTAGGGGCGGTTTTGTGCTTTGCTTTGACTCTTTTAAATAATGCCTTTAAAGGAGGCATTGAACTTTATAAAGCGCAGGATGCTGAAAAAGACATCATCTTGCAATTAGGGCAATTCAACAAACAATGGAGCGCGACCCCTAAGGAAAATTTAATCGAGCGAAAATTCCTGTATCTAGAGTTTAAAAAAGGTTATGCACAAACACTGTATCAACAACAGGTGGTGCATTATCAGACCGCGCATTTGATTCGTTCGATCATCATTGAAGCGTTGGTTCCATCCATTTTTCTTTCATGTACACTCTTTTTGCCATTCAGCATTAGTTTGGCAGCTATGGGGGCCGCAATTGGCTTAGCAATTGCCACCAACATGCTGATTAATAAACTGTTGCAACCGAATGAAGATATAAAAAAACTTCCGCAAGTATTTGATGACGCTGAATTTGCTAAGTTCGAACAAGAAATGAAGGACCAAAATTTTCTTAAATCCGCAGCAACACCGCAAGAGGAGCATGCGAAAGAAAGAAGACCGATAGATTATAAAAAGGTCCATGGGTTTTTTAACAAGCAAGTGGTTGATAAGAGTCGAAATAGTTCCAGACCGAGTGGCAATGAGCGAGAGCCATTATTAGATGGTTCAGCGCCATTGGATGAATCGACTCCCGGACATTCTTAGTAGACACTATTCTTCTCTAGGGTATAATGGTGGCATCTTTTGGTTAGGATGACCGCCATGAAATTTCTAATGTGTGCCCTTTTTTTCCTCTGCTCTCCTCATGCGTTTACGCAATCGGAAACCAATTGTGATTTTACTCCGGGAATTTATGATTCCAACGTTTTGGCCTTAAGTTGGCAACCCGGGTTTTGCCAGACTTATGGTTATGAGGCGGGGAAACCGGAATGCCTCCATCTGGCGCAAAAATCGTACGCCGCCCAGCATCTGGTATTACATGGCTTATGGCCCAATCAGAAAGCCTGCGGGCAAAGTTATGGATATTGTGGGGTCGTACCGCAAGGTTACCACTGTAATTACCCCGAGGTACCCTTATCAACCAAGGTGGCAACAGCACTGCACGAGTTGATGCCAAGCTTTCATTTTGGTAGTTGTCTGGAACGTCATGAGTGGAATAAACATGGCAGTTGTCAAAATTTAAATGCCGATGCTTATTTTACCCTGGCAATGCGCTTAGCTCGCGAGGTCGATGAGTCACCTTTCGGGGTCTTTTTAACGCGAAATCGTGGTAAAAATGTGTCACTCACCGCGTTACATCAGGCCATAGTCGATACGGTTGGGGTGGATTATGCAAAAACGTTTTATCTGGGTTGCAAAAATAGCACGCTGGTTGACGTATACATTGAACTCCCGGCAATTATTGATGAGGATGAACCCCTGTTATCGCTCATTAAACGAGGCCCGAACTATCCGCGTCGCGATAGTTGCCCACGTAATGTCAAGATTTCCAACTTCTCACGCGAGATGAATCTCTCTATGTTTTAAGTTGATGATTTAGCATAATTCTGCCTTGCACATTCACGCGACTTCCTCTAATGTAGGGGCATTATCTTTAGAGGAATCAACAAATTATGGTAAAGCAATGTTCAATTGTTTTGGTACTGGCTTGTATGCTGATGTCCTGTGTACACCATCGACCCAAACCGCAACCCATTGATACTTTACCCGCTAAACGTATTACGCAAAATCGCGCCTTAGACTCGTTTAATTATGTCGATGTCCAAGGACGCATCAATGTCACTTTACATACCGGTTATCGTCAACCGCGTTTGATTTTGCGCGGTGATACGCGCGATCTGGCACAACTTAAAGTCCAGATGCGCGGTCAAACCCTTGAGCTTATCCTGGGGAAAGGATTTCCACATCATGGACCTATTCATGCCGATATCCACAGTCACTATTTAAATGGTTTTAAATATGATGGCTATGGCAGTATTAATGGGCCTAATTTGCATACGAGTGCAATCAATCTGGATATTACCAATGATGGGGCTACCCGTTTAAGTGGAGTACTCGGCGTGCAGAGTCTGCGGTTGGCGGGCAAGGGCTTTACCAGTATCAACGGTCTATCCAGTAATCATTTACAACTTTATTTAAAAGGAAGTCCCAAAGTACAATTAACGGGGAAAGCCAATATCAGCAATGTGGTTATGGGTGGCAATACCTGGTTTAGCTTCTATTGGTTAAAAAGTGATACGATGGTGGTGCGGGCAAAAGATAGGGCACGCATTCAATTTGCCGGTACAGTCAACCGTCTGGATGTAGAACTTTGGGGACGAGCGCAGTTTAAAGGACGCTATTTGCGGGCGCAACGTAGTTTTGTTAAAACCCACGATCGGGCTGTGGCTGAAATATCTGCGGTGAATCATCAAAGCAACTTAGCAACCGATGCCAGCGATATTTACTATTTTAATTTAGCCAATACCCGAGCTGACTTTATGGCTTACAATGGATCCGTATTGGATATGCGGGAATGGGATCGCATCAATTATCGCGATTTCGACCGGTACAACAAGCAGTTCCCCTAAAAAATAAGAAGCCGTAAGATACGGCTTCTTAAGAGAATTGGTTCATGCAGTCAACAATTTCGGTTAAATCACCATCAAGTGTTAGGACATGGGCACTATGATTAAGCCAATGAATGGTAGTATTTGCATCATCGGCAAATAGCTCGGCAACATGCTGCGAGGAGACAACCAAATCATGGCGCCCCAAAAATAGTTCTGTCGGTGCAGTGAATGGTTGATGCTGGTAATTAAGAATTAATTGGAATAGTTCGATGACACTGGCAATAGGTAGGCGTCTGTAGGAAATTTCTTCATGTCCAGGCTGCATGATACTACCCGCGGAACCACGTAATTCACGAAAACCCAAGAAATACAGCGTTTGTGCAAGCTTAAGATAAGCGCGTTCATTCATGCATAGTTTTAATGCGGGAGCAAACAGGAAAATTCGATTAAAATGAAATTCTTTAGCAAGTAAGCTTGCCAATAATCCACCCAAAGATAAACCTGCAATATCAACGTGTTCATATTCATTGAGTAACGCTGTAGCCTGCTCTCGCCCGCAGTCGAGCCATTCCTGTGCTGTTGCCTGGTGCATCTCCTGGATACTGCTTCCATGGCCGGGTAGATTGGGGCAAAAAATAGCATCATAGTTTTTTAGTTGTGGCACGAGGCAGCGATATACTGCAGCAGAAGAAGTAAAACCGTGCAGCAGCAAGAGCGCTCGGCGTTTAGTGGTGCTGACTTGTTGAATAGGCAAGATTAACGAGTAATCAGAATCCGCCAAGTCGCGAACTTGCTGTTGTTGAAACATATAACGAAAATCATTCTTATTCATGGTTCACCATCTGCAAAAAAATTGTAAAAATTTTCATTTGCGATACCTGTAACGTTCTATTCTTGGTATGATTTTTAACATGGAACGGGTGGATGTACCACTGTTGAAAACCTATTTATTCAATGAGCCTGCTAAGCATAGACAATTACTGACTATTATATTAGCAGTGTGCTATCTTTAAAGTAATAAAGTTCTTGTGAGGTCGAGCGATGAGCAGCAATGAAAACAATGTAAACACCCCTGATAATGACGATGATCCCCTGCTGTATGTGCGCAATTTATTTGACGAACAAGAGGAATTAACTCCTGAGGCGGAGGCCGCTCCTGAGGCTCAAGCAGAAGAACCAGAGGCCGAAGCTAAAAATTCAGCTGCCCCCAAGCCTGCTAATACTGATGCTCCAAAACCCGAAAAAGCAAGTGGTAAAGGGAAACAAAATAAAGATCCAATGCAGGATTTAGTGGATGAACTTGACCAGTTTGTTAAAGAAATTAACGAGGATGTCACTGGCTTATTCAAAAAAGCAGGTCAGAAAATTTGGGATAAAATTGAACCAACTGAGCCCATGCAAAAGCTAAAAGCAGGTTTGAATGAAGCCAAAGAGTTCATGGAAAACAAAACTGGGCTTGATTTTGATTCGGCCAAAGGATTTGTGGGCAGCATCATGAAAAAAATTGGCGATTCGTTTGCGCAATTAAAAGACGATATTGAGGCGAAGATGCAAGCAAAATCAGCCCCCAATAACGATAAGTCCGATGAAAATTTAGATGAAAACGACCAGTTAGCCGATAGTGACTTAGATACGGAACAAACTTTATTAGCCGGAGAAGATGCTGAACCTGAGGCAGATACCGACTTATTAGCGGATGCGGGTATGGATGCTCAAGAAGACGATGCCACCGTGAAGATGGAAGCAGGAGAGGACAGTGCGGAATCGGATTTGGTAAAAGCCTTTGGTGAAAAAGTGTTTGATGATCTATTGGAAAATGATAAGAATGTGACTTCTACGTCTAAACCTGAACAACCCAGTAAAGGTCAAGATCTAGAGAACGAACAAACTTCTGGTATGGGTATGAGTACCTAGAATAATTCGGTGTCGTTACGAAAGCGCTATAAGATTCCCTCTCCCCATGCAAGGCATAAGGGAGAGGGTGCGAGTGAGGTTAATAACAATCGTGGCGGCGATTGGTATTAACGCTCCATTAATTTATGCGGCAAGCTCTCAATGCGACCGGCTTGAGTCACGAGGACATAGTTCAATTTACGTTGTAGTTCACTTATTGTGTCTGCACCTGCATAAGTTAACCCAGAGCGTAAGCCGCCAACGATATCCCCAATGATTGCATCTGGGTTTTCTTTAAAAGCGACCTCTGTAGCCACGCCTTCAGCAGTTTTCCATTCATGCATTTGCCCAAGAAAATCTTCTTGCGCTTCTTTGGAAGCCATACCGCGATAACGTTTTACCTTAGTGCCATCCGCTTTCGTGATGACCTCGCCTGGAGTAGGCTCTGTGCCCGCAAGCATTCCACCAATCATGACAAAATCAGCCCCGAACGCGAGTGCCTTAACAATATCGCCTGAGGTTTTAATGCCCCCATCTGCCACAATTGAGCGGTCTGTACGAGAACAGTCTTGGATACACGTAAGCATCGGGATACCAAAACCTGTTTTGATGCGCGTGCTGCAGACAGAACCGCCACCAATACCTGCTTTGATGATATCAGCACCGCATGAGGCTAAATAATCTGCGCCGGCATACGTGGCTACATTTCCCGCCATAATGCATCGATCCTGGAGTAATTGACGCAAGCTTTTCAGAGTTTTACCCACATATTTAGCATGTGCATGGGCTACGTCCACACAGAAGTACTCAGCCCCCGCATCGCGTAATGCCTCAGCACGCTCCAACTCAGCAGCGGTACAGCCAATGGAGACGAAAACTTTACCGGTACATTTTTTAAATTCCTGAATATTTTGTTCCACACTCATGAAGCGATGTAATGCACCAATTGCTCCCTTGCTGGACATAAAATTTGCCATACCACTTTCGGTAATCGTATCCATGTTGGAGCTTATCACTGGGAGTTCCAGGGTTAATTTGCCCAAGCGGTCGGTACTGCTGGTATCGACCACCCGGCGGGATTCGTGATGGTTATAGGCGGGGACAAGTAGAACATCATCAAATGTGATGGCTTGATCAGTCATGGTGCATCCTCGTAAAACGCATACTATAAATGTTCTGCTGCATAAAATGCAAGTCTTGAACGCTCACCCCGTGATAAGCTCATATGGGCGCTATGCTCCCAATGTTTAAATCGGTCTACCGCAAAGGTTAAACCCGAGGTGGTTTCGGTTAAATAGGGGGTGTCAATTTGTTTGATATCCCCTAAGCAAATAATTTTAGTCCCAGGGCCTGCGCGAGTGACCAGAGTTTTAATTTGTTTCGCAGTCAAGTTTTGCGCTTCGTCAATAATAATATACCGATTCAGAAAGGTCCGACCGCGCATAAAGTTTAAGGAGCGAATTTTTATTTTATTTTGCAACAGATCTTGGGTTGCTCCGCGTCCAAAACTGCCACCGGTCTGGGAGCTATGTAACACTTCCAGGTTATCCATTAATGCCCCCATCCAGGGCGTCATTTTTTCTTCTTCCGTACCGGGCAGAAAGCCAATATCTTCACCCACAGGAATCGTGACGCGGGTCATTAAAATTTCGTTGTAACGATTTTGTTCTAATACCTGAGTCAGGCCTGCGGCAATCGTCAATAAAGTTTTACCGGTACCGGCTGGACCTTGTAAGGTCACAAAATCAATATCAGGATCCAAAAGCAAATTTAGAGAAAAATTTTGTTCGCGATTTTTCGCAGTGATGCCCCATACCGAATGCTTGGGTTGAGTATAATCACGCACCAATTGTAGTATGGCTTGATTTTTATCAATATTTTTTACAATTGCCTGAAAACTATCATCCTCGGTGCTGATGCAATCATTCGGGTTCCAATGGTTAATCAGTGGACCCGTTACTTTATAAAATGTTTTACCACTTTCTTGCCAGGAACCCATGTCTTTCGCGTGTGTATCCCAAAAGTTATTTTCTATAATATGGAGGCCACGATGTAGGAGGCTTACGTCATGTAAAACCTGATCGTTATAATAATCTTCAGCAGTGATTCCCAAAATACCTGCTTTGATACGCAAATTTATATCTTTAGAGATGATGATTACTTCTTTGCTTCCCTGATATTTTTTTTGTAAGCCAAGAGCTGTGGCAAGAATCGTATTATCTACTTTATGCCCTGGAAGGCTACTAGGGACCGCTTCTGCGAATTCATCGGTCTGAAAATATAATTTACCGCGACTGTGTTTATGTTCTGAATCCGCATAGCTTGGGATGGGTAAACCGGAGGCAATTTGCTCATGAGATACGTGACTCATTAGTTCCACTAACATCCGATTAGTTTGTCGAACATTGCGCGCTACCTCTGAAGTACCTGTTTTATGGCTATCCAGCTCTTCCAAAACCACCATGGGTAAGTAAATATCGTGTTCTTCAAAACGATAAATGGCAGTTGGATCACTCATTAGGATGTTCGTATCAAGAACAAAGAGTTTTTTGATTGCAGTATCATTGGCCATAATTCACCTCAGTTAGCTTCGTCTGCGCTATTGTGAACAGCAACAATAACTCGTACTTTCATTTTCGCGGTGAAGGCGCAGTCCGTCAAGAATAATATTTTTGCCTTGTTAAGGCAAAAATAGCGGCAATAATACTATTGGTTGTCTATACTAAATGCGTTTTGGTATCAACTTATTGTTTGCAATACTTCCTGTACATGCCCTTTGACACTCACTTTACGCCACTCATGAGCTAAAATCCCTTCAGGGTCAATTATAAATGTACTGCGTTCAATGCCACGAACTTGTTTTCCATACATAGATTTCATTTTAATGACATCAAATAATTGGCATAGGATTTCATCTGGATCGCTGATGAGTTCAAATGGAAAGTTTTGCTTTTGTTTAAATTGTTCATGGGATTTGAGGCTATCGCGGGATATACCAAAAACAACAGCATTCTTTTCCAGGATTTGGGGGTATGCATCCCGGAAATCTTGTCCCTCAGTGGTGCACCCAGGAGTCGCATCTTTTGGATAAAAATAAAGGATAACACTTTTGCCACGATAGTCGCTTAAATGACCGGAAGTATTGTTGGTGGCATTAAAAGAAAAGTTAGAAACTTGTTCCCCTATGTTCATTTAATCTCTCCCTGTTTTTTTCATAATTCGTGAGCGGTCGCGTTGCCATTCGCGATCTTTAATGGTGTCGCGCTTATCATGCTCTTTTTTTCCCTTCGCCAAGGCAATTTTAATTTTTACTTTGTTTTTTTTCCAAAATAAAGACAAAGGAACGATTGTAAATCCTTGGCGTTCGACACCGCCAATCAAACGACTTAATTCTTTACGATGAAGCAATAATTTGCGCGTTCGTGTTGGATCAGGAATGTCATGTGTAGACGCCGTAGGCAAGGGCTGTATTTGGGCTCCGAGTAAAAAAGCTTCACCATATTTTATAATGATGTGCGCATCAGCAATATTCACCTTTCCTGCACGGAGGCTTTTTACTTCCCAGCCTTCAAGGACCAGCCCTGCTTCGTATTGATCTTGAATAAAATAATCAAAACCAGCCTTACGATTGGAAGCGATATTTGGGTCAAATGCGTTTTTTTGAGTCATATATACGTTTAATTACTCTTTGTCGTAATCGTGTTTATAATCTAGAGGTAGTTGAGGATAGACGCGCTTTAGGTCAGCGTCAACTGCAACCCGATTATCAAAGACAAAACACTGGCCTTCCCACAAGGACTGCTCCGGGGGCATTTTTTCCAGATAATTAAGAATTCCATCTTGGAGATGATAGACTTTTTCAAAGCCAAGCTCTTTAAGATAAGCGGTCGATTTTTCACAACGAATGCCGCCCGTACAGAACATTGCTATTTTTTTATCTTTATGTTCTGCCAATTCGGTTTGAACATATTCCGGAAAATTACGAAAATTTTCGGTATTGGGATTAATGGCACCCTTAAATGTACCCAAGCTGAACTCGTAGTCATTGCGGGTATCGATGACTACGACATCAGGCTCTTGTAATAGCTCATTCCACTGCTCAGGCTCTAAATGAACGCCCACAGTTTCCAGGGGATTCACTTCTTTAATACCCATGGTGACAATTTCTTTACGTAATTTTACCTTGGTTTTTTCAAAAGGGTTTTCTGCATCAAAGGTTTCTTTAAAGCGCAAGTCTGCCAGACGTGGGTCTGCATGCACCACTTGATAAAAGGCATCCATATCCGCGGGCGCTCCAGCAAAACTGCCATTAATCCCTTCACTGGCCAAAATAATCGTGCCTTTAATGCGATGGGCATTCATTTGGGCTAACAAAGGTGCACGCATTTCTTCATAGTTATCTAATGGAACAAATTTATAAAATGAGGCAATGATAATAGGTGCAATAGAACGATTCATTTTAACCTGAAAAACGCAAAAATAATTGGCAGAAAGTATCATTTAAGCGTCATTTAATCAAGGGTACATACGAAATCGAGCATGCCATCCTGGTAAAATGCACTGGCTTTTCGATAAAACAGGATAGGTGCAAAATCTAATGGGTTTCTTGCATATGGACAACTATTTTGATAATGCTCGTAAAGGGTAGGAAAAATGAAGCTATTTTGGTACCCTGAGTAGGGACATGGATTCACTAAAGCAAAGGATGCACAATGAACATAAAAAATATTATACATCGATACAAGACTGCGATACTCAGAATTTGTTCATTTCTTCTAATAGGTACGAGTGGATTTGCAGCGAAACCCTTGTGGTTATTTACTCCGCAAACCGCCACTGAAATTACGATACTTAAAGGGAGCACGGCCCAAGTCGTCTATACTGTGCAAAATCAGTCTTTGCAAGCCAAGACGTTATTTATAAAACCCATTGCTGGGATAAGTCAAAGCACCCCTTGTGTGCTTCCAGCTAAAGGGAGCTGTACGTTGACGCTTAATATTATCGGTTCTAGTTTAAGCGGTGATGTAATCGGTGGCCCGATATTATGCCAACAGGGTAATGACCTACAATGCTATCAACCAGGCTCTGGGAATGCTTTACGGATACATCTTACAGAACCACCGCCAATACCACAATTTACCATCACCCCGTCTGCGAGTGCCAATGGCGTGATTAGTCCTGCTACCCCTCAGGTAGTAAATATTGGGAGTAATTTAACGTTTAATGCAACTCCTAATGCGGGTTTTGGCGTGGTGCAGTGGTTGCTCGATGGCAATGTGGTACAGTCTGGAGGTACGAGCTACCAGTTAAGCAATATTCAAGCGAATCATACTGTACAGGTGGTTTTTGGTCAGGCGGTTTTATCACCCTTAACCCAGAATTTACTGCTCTCATTGAATAGTTCGCTGCCTGGCGCTCCAGCATCTGATCCCCCATTGGTAGGAAACGCACGAGTTATACGTATTGTGAATACGGGCTCCTTACCTGCAACAAATATCAACATAGCTCCCGGTACATTTCCCAGCGGAACTTCAATTACTGCAGATACCTGTACCGGGGTAACATTAAATCCAGGAGCAAATTGCGATGTGACGATCACTCCGGGAGCGAATGCGAGTTTAGATGCGGGAAATAACGCGTGTACGACCGTAGCCAGTACCTCGCCCATTGCGACCCCTGTGACCGTGACCTCAGATAGCGCAACTTCAGTAAATGTTAATGTTCTGGTCCTTGGATATGGATGCTTATATCAGGGAGGGCTTGTATTTTCTATCGATGATACGACACCAACCACAGGAAGTGTTGCGGGGAAAATTGCGGCATTAGCCGATGAACAAGAAAGCCCAGGTGATTTCCTCTTTCAATGGTCAACAGTACATAACGTTACCGGAGCAACCAGTATTACCGATGGATTGACCAATACCCTGGCGTTAACAACTCCTGCAGGGCAATATCCAGCCGCTCAAGCGTGCTCTAATCAAGCGGGTAATTGGTATTTACCATCTATATGCGAGTTGGGTGGACGCTATGTGGGCTCAGGTTCCGATGCGGGTTGTGGCACGAGTAATCCAAACTTATACAATACGTTAAGCCAAGCAGGCTACAGCTCTTTTGATACAGTGGTCGGCTATGCAAGTTCTACCGAGCAAAATATTACCGATGCCTGGGATCAGTTTTTCGGGGGCAGTGGTAGTCAAAATTATTATGATAAATTTGCCAACGCTCGTGTACGTTGTATTCGTCTGATTACCAATTAATCATGCGCACGGCCTTGACCTATTTACGGTTTGGGCTGTGGCTTTGTTATATATACTCCTAACGAATCCCGTTGACAAAAATCATTAAGTGATCATACTGTTATATACTGGCCAAAAATCTTGCCCGAAAATTATCGGTTTCGTAAGATGGATGGGCAAGTTCAGGATGACTGATGTGTGCAGCGCAAATATAAGGAGATTATATGGCTAACTTTGCATGGTTTTTTCGTGGCATAACGATACTGTCTTTTTGTATCCCCATGCTTGCTTATGCAGCAACCCCCGTTAAATCAATGGTTGTTTTTGGAGATAGTCTTTCAGATACCGGAAATACCACCCATTTACTGAAAAGCTTACGTCAAGAAGATGACCCCGCATTTTTAGTCGCGCCATTCAAAACGTTCGTTCTGAATAAAATGATTGAATTTGCTGATGAATACTATGTTCCACAAATGGTATTGGATTCTGGAATTGCGGTGGTTAATGAGTTTTTCGACAAACAAATTGCCCCGTATATCGCGAGTTTAGTGAGCAAAGTCCGTGTCGTGCCCGTGTTGCCTGGGCAGCCCTATTGGAATTCACGATTCTCCAACGGGCGGGTTTGGAATGAGTATTTAGCCGCTATGCTGGCCTTGCCTCAAGATGATGAAACCCAGTATTTAAATCGAGCTTTTGGCGGAAGTTGGTCTGCAACTTATGATTATCAACTTACGGTTTGGAATCTTATTCGCCATCCTCTAGGATCTATTAAAAACCTGATTGTGGGTAAGTTAGTGCCACCCAGTTTGGGTCTTACCGTGCAGGCCTATTTGCTTGAACATAAAAAATTGAATCCCGAAACCTTATATTTTATTTTCACCGGCAGTAATGACTACATCAATGTTTTATTCTTTGAAGCCAATTACGACCCCACCGTGATGAGTACCTATGTAGATAATGTCATTTCGGGTTTGGGCTCTTCGGTCAAAAGATTGGTAAATGCGGGTGCGCGACGCTTTGTCGTCATGGGATTGCCGCATCTTGGTGATACGCCAAGATTAATAAACAACCCTCTCGATCGCGAGGTCTTAAATACCGCAATTGATAATCATAACGAGCGCTTGCAAAGCCGCCTTAAAGAATGGCAGCAACTTTACCCGGATACCGATTTTGTGTATGTCGATATTAATAAGTACATGCAGCGCGCACTGGCAAGTCCCGCTACCTACGGGTTTAGCAATACGACTGATGCCTGTATCGATGTCAAATTTCCTATGTTTGACGCACTAAAAAATTCTCCGTTTGCGAATAACTATGTGCTGCGTTATGCACAAACATTACAATATCGTGATGCACGTTTAGCGCCGGATGAAAAAAATTATCATGTTTGTGATGCCCCCGACGGATTCCTCTTCTGGGATGAAATTCATCCGGGTACCCGTGCCCATGCCTATCTAGCATTTGAGATATGCAATCAGCTCAAAGATCACGGATATTCAGTGCGTTGCAGCAAACCTGATAGCGCGCTTGCAGAGAATGAGCCTCAGGCCTATTAATAATGAGAAGGGTGTCTCGCAACGAGACGCTCTTTTTTCTATGACGCAAATAAGTATAATTTTTGAGCAATTATGATCTTTATGTTCTAATATTAATTTCATATTGCCGCCCTTAGTGATTTTTTAAGGGTTTAAAGGCATAATTCGAACTTTTTTTGATAATGATCTGAAACACGCAAGTGTGGACAGAGGAGCAGGTTATGTGTGGGATTATCGGTGCCGTTTCTGGACGGGATATCAGTAAAATATTGTTGGAAGGTTTACGTCGACTTGAATATAGAGGGTACGATTCAGCAGGTATTGCTGTTATCAATTCGGATTCGCGTCTGGTGCGGGTACGAATGCAGGGGAAAGTGCAGAATCTTGCGCAGGCTATGCAAGAAAATGCGGTTCAGGCGCCGTTAGGAATTGCCCATACCCGCTGGGCAACCCATGGTAAACCTTCTGAACTCAATGCCCACCCTCACGTATCTCATAATGAAATCGCTTTAGTCCACAATGGCATTATCGAAAATCATGATGAATTACGGCAACGCTTAAAAAATCTGGGTTATGAATTTACCTCAGAAACCGATAGTGAAGTTGCTGCGCATCTTATACATTATTACTATCAACAATCGGAAGAATTACTCAAAGCCGTACAACAGGCTGCGGCTGAAATGGAAGGTGCATTTGCCCTCGGGGTTATCCATCAGCAGCGTCCAGGCCAATTAGTTGCGATACGCAAAGGAAGCCCTTTAGTCCTGGGTTTAGGAATTGATGAGAATTTTATTGCTTCTGATGGATTAGCGCTTAGAGCGTTCGCACAGTCAGTAATGTATCTTGAAGAAGGCGATAGCGCAGTCATTACTGCTCGAGAAATCAAGGTTTTTAATCAGGCGGGAAATCCGGTATCCAGACCAACCCACTTGTTAAGTAGTGATGCAGAAATGGCGAGTAAGGGCAAATATCGCCATTTCATGTTAAAAGAAATCTTTGAGCAGCCTAAAGTTCTCCAGGATACGATTGAAGGACGAGTTAATAGTCTTGAGGTGTTGCGTTCCAGTTTTGGAGAACGCGCAGCCCAGATATTCCCCCAAGTAAAATCCATTCACATTGTTGCTTGTGGCACCAGCTATCATGCCGGTCTTATTGCCAAATATTGGTTAGAAGCCCTTGCAGGAGTTCCAACACAGGTCGAAATTGCCAGCGAATACCGTTACCGTGAAGTGGTTGTTCCGCCGGAAACCCTGTTCATTACCGTTTCCCAATCAGGGGAAACCGCAGACACCCTTGCCGCCTTACATAAAGCAAAAAAAATGAACTATCTTGCAAGTTTGGCGATTTGCAACGTGGCCACAAGTACGTTAGTGCGCGAAGCGGACTGTGTCTTTTTGACCCGTGCAGGCACAGAGATTGGCGTTGCCTCAACCAAGGCGTTCACGACTCAGTTGGCGGCGTTTTTAATGCTCGCTGCAGCATTGGGTAAAGATGCTCGCGCTGAAGAGGTGATTTCACAATTGCAACAATTGCCTCAGTGTATTGAGCGTGTCGTTGAGATGAATCAGGAAATCGAAGGATTGGCTTCGCTTTTTGTAAATAAAGCACATACGCTCTTTTTAGGCCGTGGTGTCCAATATCCAGTGGCTTTGGAAGGCGCTTTAAAACTTAAAGAAATTTCTTATATTCATGCAGAAGCTTACCCTTCAGGGGAATTAAAACATGGTCCTTTAGCATTAGTCGATGAAAATATGCCGGTCATAGCAGTCGCTCCGAATGATGAATTACTCGATAAGTTAAAATCTAATTTGCACGAAGTAAGTGCGCGGGGGGGGCAATTATTTGTCTTTGTCAACGATGGCCATACCTGGCAAACTAATGGTGCCCGACTGATTAAGGTTCCTGCATGTGGTTCCTGGATTGCACCCTTAGTTTATACCATTCCATTACAGCTTCTGGCCTATCATGTTGCAGTTGCCAAAGGAACAGATGTGGATCAACCACGTAACCTTGCCAAATCGGTTACTGTTGAGTGATAATGTGTCGATTTTTTACCAAGTATTTCGGGGATGTAAGTAAATGACTCAAGAGATGTTGACGTCAGCGGCAATTATTGCGCAGGAACTAAAAATAAAGGTAGCGCAGGCTGAAACAGCTATTCGCTTGCTGGATGAAGGGGCAACTGTTCCTTTCATCGCGCGGTATCGCAAAGAGGCCACAGAGGGACTGGATGATGCGCAGCTTCGTTATCTTGCTGAGCGTCTGTTATATCTACGTGAACTGGATGAGCGACGCCAGGTGGTGTTGCAATCGATACGGGATCAGGAAAAACTGACGCCAGAACTCGAAGCCAGCATTATGGCTGCAGAGACCAAGACTCGCCTTGAAGATTTATATCTTCCCTATCGCCCCAAGCGCCGAACAAAAGCGCAAATGGCTATTGAAGCAGGCCTTGAACCTTTGGCAAACATATTATGGCAAGATCCAACGCAGGATCCCGAGACAACTGCGCAGAAATATATCCATGTTGAAGCAGGCATAGAGGATGCTAAAGCGGCTCTTGAGGGGGCTCGTCATATTCTGATGGAACATTTTGCCGAAGATGCGGATTTAATCAACGAGTTGCGTGAATATCTCTGGCAACATGCTTTGGTCAATTCAGTGGGTAGTACCAAGAAAAAAGATCAGGCCAGTAAATTTGCTGACTATTTTGATTATGCCGAAGCGATTAAAAAAATTCCTTCTCATCGTGCATTGGCACTGTTTCGCGGGCGCCGTGAGGGAGTATTGCAAGTAAGCATGTCCTTACCCGAGGCAGATGCAACTTACGGTGAAAATCGTCTCGCATCTCATTTTAAGATCATGGATTGCCAACGCGCAGCAGATTCATGGTTGCTTGAAACCATTCGTCTGACCTGGAAAGTAAAGTTATTTACCAAACTTGAACTGGAATTATTGACACGTCTTCGTGAAATGGCGGATGAAGAGGCCATTAAAGTATTTTCCCGTAATTTGCGTGATCTTTTACTTGCTGCACCAGCAGGTCCCCAGGTTACAATTGGTCTGGATCCCGGCATTCGGACTGGTGTTAAAGTGGTGGTGGTTGATGCCACAGGAAAACTTCTCGATTACAGCGTTGTTTATCCCTTCGCGCCCAATAACGAATGGCACCAATCCATTACCGATCTGGCAAAACTGGCTGCAAAACATCAAGTCAATTTAATCAGCATTGGCAATGGTACGGGTTCTCGTGAGACGGAACGTCTGGTGGCTGATTTAATCAAAATGTACCCTGATTTAAAACTTACCAAAGTCATTGTGAGTGAGGCGGGTGCTTCGGTTTATTCTGCTTCTGAAATTGCTGCTGAAGAGTTCCCAGATTTAGATGTCACCTTGCGTGGTGCTGTTTCAATTGCCCGCCGCCTCCAAGATCCTTTGGCAGAGTTGGTTAAAATTGAAGCTAAATCTATTGGTGTAGGCCAGTACCAGCATGATGTAAATCAGACGCGTTTGGCGCGTTCTCTCGATGGTGTGGTCGAAGATTGTGTGAACGCGGTCGGTGTTGATGTGAATACTGCCTCTGCAGCGCTCTTATCACATATTTCAGGCTTGAATGAATCTTTGGCGAAGAACATTGTGCATTATCGTGATGAACATGGTGCATTTCGTAATCGTGCCGAACTCAAAAATGTGAATCGAATGGGTGAAAAAGCATTCCAACAAGCAGCAGGATTCTTGCGGATTATGCAGGGTGATAATCCTCTCGATGCTTCTTGTGTGCATCCTGAAGCGTATTCATTGGTCGAGAAAATTAGTGCTGAGAAAAAAGTCGATATTGCCCAATTAATCGGGAATAAAGAAATTCTAACAAGCGTTAATGCAAGTCAATTTGTGGACGAGCAGTTTGGATTACCAACCATTCGCGATGTACTTCGTGAACTTGAAAAACCTGGACGCGATCCACGGCCAGAATTTAAAACCGCACAATTTAAAGAGGGCGTCGAAGCAATTAATGACCTAGAAGTGGGCATGATTTTGGAAGGCGTGGTTAGTAATGTAACAAATTTTGGTGCATTTGTTGACATCGGTGTGCATCAGGATGGTTTAGTTCATATTTCTGCAATGACCAATAAATTCATTACCGACCCACGCACGGTCGTTAAAGCAGGTGATATTGTCACCGTCAAGGTTATCGAAGTTGATAAAGAGCGTAAACGTATCGGTTTAAGTATGCGCTTAGTTGAGGAAACTGCGACCCCGGTAATGAAAAAGAAAGCCAAACCTACCGAACAACCAACGGCAATGAAAAAAGTAGCACTTAAAAAGAAAGAACCTACTAAAAAAATTGAACCAGTAAAAAAGACGGTTTTCAATACGGCTATGGCTGATGCACTTTCTAAGTTAAAGCGTAATTAACATTTATTCGCAAAACGAAAAATGTCTATTAATTTTCATTGTTCTAATTCTGTTGATTGCCTGTTGCTACAGGCAATCGCGAGTGCAAAGAAAAATTAGGGTGAATGCATGAGCTACGTTCCCAAGGGAGAACTGACTATCCAAACATTGGCGATGCCCGCGAGTACCAATGCGAACGGTGATATCTTTGGTGGTTGGATTGTCTCGCAGATGGATTTGGCTGCAGGAGTGCTTGCAAAGCGTTTAGCGCATGGGCGAGTGACAACCGTGGCGATTCAATCAATGACCTTTCTTAAACCTGTACATGTAGGCGATTTGATTAGTTGTTATGTAACACTAATGAAATTAGGTACGACATCTATCACGATGCGGGTTGAAGTATGGGCCTTACCTGCTGAACAAAGTAATCCCTACCAGGTAACTGAGGGTGTCTTTATTTTTGTTGCCATCGATGCTCAGGGCAAGCCAAGACCGGTACCTAAAAAAGATGAGTGATTATTCTCAAGAGTTACATAAATTACTTCAAGAAATGGCGGAATTGATTGATCAGCAAGCAGATCCTGATCCGCAATTGTATATGCTCTTTTTTCAACAACCGGAACTTTCGCTTAAATTAATTGATATTATTAATCAGTTGGATGAAGAAGATGATGAAACGATAACCCTGTATTCTGCATGTGTATTCGCAATGGATATTTGCGTCGCCCAGCTTCAGGGTGCAATTGAGGCAAAACACAAAGTTCGGGCTCGATTATTATCTGCCTTGATGAATCATTTAGCCGAAGTAATCAATGAAGAAGCACATACTCTAAGTTTTTGGTTACCGGTTTTGAATTCATTTTATGAGTCGCATGTTGAGCTCAATGATGCATTAAAAGCTGCTTACCTCAATCTGGTTAGTCTGGAAGAGGCGGTTATGCCAGAAGAGTCATTCAATTCCCATTTGGACGCGATCCGTGAATTGATTCAGGACCTTTCTGATTTAAGTGTATTCGATATAGCTGAGAATTTCTTTGCGCAAAGTTATGCAATGCCGGCAGAATTTTTTGCTGACCTCATCTATGACTTGTACAGCATTGAAGAGGGCGTTGACATTGGTTTATTCACTTTGTTACACCCGAAGGCGGAAGTGCGCGCTGTGGCTGTAGATACTCTGGATATGCTCATTGAACAAATCCAGTTTACTTCCAACGCCTTATCACGATTACAGTCCATCATGTACTGGTATCCGCAGCAATATCACGCCATGTTTCAACGCTGGATTAAAATTCAGCGAAAAAAAGGCGTGGTCTTTGCGTCAGAACCACGGGCGGTTAAAGTAGAAATCAAAGCAACCGAGGTCGATGGTAGTGGTTCACAAGGCTTATTTTTACATATTCGTTATGGTCGGAAAAATCGTTTGGGTGGATTATTACTGAAATACGATACAGGAACTAAAGATGCCTGGATTACTCCTGAACTTCCGGTAAAAGAAGTCAAAGAATATTACCAACAAGCCTTTAGTGAAAATGTAACCTTGCGCACTGTCGATATGTCTTACTTTGTTTTGTTTGCTGAACATTTTTTGGCAATAAATTTGGAGCATGGCGAGATTCCTAATATGCATTTTCTGGAATTACAGGAACTATTAGGAGTAAGGTTAAAACCAAACAAAATCGATATGGATGATTTATTGACCCAGTTAAGTGTGCAGATTACCCCATTTACTCAGGAAATGGTTTGTGATGCGTTGCAACGCTCTAAATCCTGGCTTACGACGAAGCCATTTACTGAGTCTTGGTTTACGGAAAGTCCACTTATTGATAAATTGGTCAATCACAATAGCAGTTTTGTTGATGGCGTACGCGTTTGTAATTTGGAGAACGCGATGGATGCGGTGTTTGCAGAAGACATGGAAGAGCAGCGACCTCGCTGGCAATTTCATTTTTTATGGATGGCTTTGTGGATGAAAGCCAAAGAAAGACGAAATGAGAAAGTTTGGAAAGACAGTTTTATCATTGCCCATAGCATCCATGAAGGCAAACCATTAAAGGAAATACCCGTGATGCAGGAAATTTGTAGGCAAACCGTGATTAATAGCGTCGAAACGATGCATGAACGGCGCACCCATTTAAGTCAGGAATAGGCACGAAGCAAATGGACTCAGGTCGCAATTATTTGGGTTATGTTGATGGGATGCGTGCGCTAGCCGTCCTACTGGTTCTCTGTTTTCATTTAAATACATCCTGGTGTGCTGGAGGTTACATTGGTGTCGATATATTTTTTGTCATCAGCGGTTTCTTAATCACGCGCTTGATCGTGGATGAACTAAAAAGTACGGGTCGTTTTGACATCAGGAATTTCTATTATCGACGCATAAAACGCTTATTTCCCGCTTTATTTGCTGTGTTAATTTTCACACTAGGCTTGGGGATACTTTTTTTTGCACCGAGTCAGCTCCGTGCTTTAGGTCGTGCTACTGCGGCCGCGGCGTTATCGTTTTCGAATATTCTTTTTTGGCGCGAAAGTGGATATTTTAATGCTACAGCATCTTCAAAACCGTTACTTCATACCTGGTCGCTTGGTGTTGAGGAACAGTTCTATCTAATTTGGCCGCTCATTTTATGGTTTATGATGCGCCAAAGTTACGCGCGCAGGTTGCCCTTCGTTATTGCCTTATGCGGTCTTGTAAGTCTTGCTGGAAATTTTTATTTACAAAAAAACTATATGAGCGCTTTATATTTTTTAATGCCTTTTCGCATATTTGAATTTTGCATTGGGGCATTAATAGTCTGGTTTATACGCTATCGATTAAAAGACATCGTTTTGTATGATGTCTTGTTTCTGACAGGTTTGGGATGTATCGTTTTTGCGGCGTCTACCTTTACTAAGAATACGCTTTTTCCGTCGTATAATGCGTTGATCCCGACCTTAGGGGCGGCCTTAATCCTTTGGAGTGGGCGCGATACACGATTACATGCAGTCCTGAATAATCGGGGTATGATTCGTCTCGGATTAATCAGTTATTCACTCTACCTGGTTCATTGGCCGCTAATCGTCTTTTATTCGAACTATGTCGCTCATGATGTGGGGACAACCTCGGAACGTATTTTGCTTGCGGGCGCCATGATATGTCTTGCATTGTTGCTTTATCATGGGATTGAGCAACCTTTTCGTAATTATCGGGCGCAAAATCCCATTCAGCAGCGGCAATTTTTACAGCGATGGATTTGCGGCGGCGGTGTTTTGGCTGTGATCGGAGGATTACTTTTTTTCAGCCAAGGGATGCCTTGGCGTGTGCCTTATCTAAGTGGACCACAATTTTCCCCTCAAGAGATGGCAAAAGACTTTCACAAAGCTCATTTTGGCGGTCAAGGATATCCTTACCCTTTTGGTTGGACCTACAGTACGGATGAAAAAAATCCCGACATCGTTCTACTTGGAGACAGTCACGCGCAAATGCTGCAAAAAGGATTAGCCAATGAAATTGGCGAATCATTACATAAATCGATTTATATGGCAGGTTCCAGCTGTTTAATTCTTCCTGGATTGAGTCGGACGACGCCAGGAGATGACTGGGATACAATATGTCCTCATGTGCTTAAGCAGGCTTTGGCACAGTTAAATAAAAAACCTGATTCCGTATTGATTGTCTCTCATTACTGGTTATATCAATTGCTGCAAGCCCGTGATATGGCGGAGCATCAAATTTGGCATTTTAATTTGGATACCATGCAGCCGAGCACTTTTGATCCATTATGGCGTAAGCTTACCGAATTACGTCAACAAATAGGCAATCATCGGATGATCCTTATTGGTGACGTACCTGGTGCAGGTTTAAAAGATCCCTATGCATGCCTTACACGGCCCACGTGGTCGCGGTCTCATTGTCTGCACCATTTAAAACCCACAAACCAGACGGTGAGACGGACTCAATATTTTAACCAACTCTTGGCGGATTATGCGCAACGGATGCCAAATACTTACTTCTTGGATCCATTCCCAGTTTTTTGCAAGCAACAAAAATGTGAAATTATGAGTAAAACGGGTGAGCTTTTTTATAGCGATGATAATCACTTGTCTGAGACTGGTTCCCGGTATCTAATCGCAAAGCTTAAGACAAAACTAGCAACCTGGATTGATTAGTTCGCATAAATGCCAGGAAATGCGGGAATTTAGCAAAAAAGCAATGCATTCAAGAAATTAAAATATGCTATGATACCGAGGCTGATTTCAGTCGATGACTACGATCCAGGAGTTTAAATGTTTACTGGAATTATCGAGACCACAGGCACCGTTCTAAAAAATGAGAAACATGAAAAAGGTAATCGTCTGATCATCGCTACATGTTATGCTCAATTGATCGCAGGTGAGAGTATTGCAGTGAACGGCGTATGCTTGACGTTATTACCTCTAGAGAATGAGTCTGAGATGGCATTTGATCTATCGCCTGAGACGTTGATGTGTACCACTTTAGAAAAGGTCCAGGTAGGTCAGCAGGTGAATCTGGAGCGCGCTATGTTAGCGTCAGCCCGATTTGGAGGACATTATGTGAGTGGGCATGTCGATGCAACTACTCATGTCGCATCCTTATCAGCCGTAGGGGAGTTTACATTATTAGAGCTCGGTCCATTTTCAGCATCGGCGATGTTGTATTTAATTCCTAAGGGAAGCATTACGGTAGATGGTGTGAGTCTTACCATTAACGAGGTCGGCGAGCAACGCGTGAAGTTAATGCTAATCCCACATACATTGACGCAAACTAATCTGCATGCACTACGTATTGGGCAACAAGTGAACATCGAATATGATTATTTAACCCGAATTGTTGCGCATCAGTTAGAAATTATCGGTAAATTGGGGACAGTTGAATGAATGTTTTAGTTACAGGAGCTGCTGGTTTTATTGGCTTTCACGTAGCGCAAAAATTATGTGCCCGTGGTGATCGCGTTGTCGGGCTTGATAACCTAAATGATTATTACGATGTTAATTTAAAGAAAGCACGTTTACAAAGACTGCATGAATATGACCAGTTTCAGTTTATCCAGCAAGAATTAGCTGATCGTGAGGGCATGGCGAACGTTTTTGCTCAAGAGTCATTCCAGCGGGTAATTCATTTAGGCGCACAGGCTGGAGTTCGTTATTCTCTGGAAAATCCTCATGCCTACGTCGATAGCAATCTGGTTGGTTTTCTTAACATACTCGAAGGGTGTCGCCACCATCAGATGGAGCATTTAACCTATGCCTCTTCCAGCTCCGTTTATGGCGCCAATACAACCTTACCTTTTTCCGTTCATGATAACGTAGATCATCCTTTAAGCTTGTATGCAGCAACTAAAAAAGCAAACGAATTGATGGCACATACTTATAGTCATCTTTATCAATTACCGACTACCGGTTTACGCTTTTTTACCGTGTACGGCCCCTGGGGTAGACCGGATATGGCTTTATTCACTTTTGTACGCAAATTATTAAGAGATGAACCCATCGATGTTTTTAATTTTGGGAATCATCGTCGTGATTTTACCTATATTGATGACATTGTAGAGGGTATTTTGCGGGTTCATGATCAATGCGCGCAGCCGGACAACGCATGGTCTGGAGCACATCCTGATCCGGCTACAAGCCTTGCCCCCTGGAGAATTTATAATATCGGTAATAGTAATCCGGTATCCTTATTACGTTATATTGAGGTCATCGAAGAATGCCTGGGTGTCAAAGCCAAATTGAATTTGCTCCCCTTGCAACCTGGAGATGTTCCAGATACTTATGCCGACGTTTCAGCATTGAAGGCTGACACCGGCTTTCAACCCATGACCTCCGTTGAGGAAGGCGTAAAACGCTTTGTTGCCTGGTATCTGCAATACTATGAACACCGTCATCCCTTAGGTGCAAGTGCTTAATTAATAAAATACTTTAAAAACAATTATAATATATGAGGACATAATGAATACGGTGCCTGAACGAAAGTTGGCGGTAATTGGTTTAGGGTATGTAGGGCTGCCCTTGGCAATTGAATTTGCTAAAGTCCGTTCGGTAATGGGATTTGATATACATGAGCGTCGTATTGCAGCTCTTAAAGAGGGGGTTGATGCAACTTTAGAGGTGAGCGCAGAAGAGTTAAAAACAGCTCATCATTTGTATTTGACCGCAGATCTTAATGCTATTTCTTTCTGTGATACATTTATTATCACGGTACCAACACCTATTGATGAATATAAACAACCAGATTTTGGGCCGTTAATTCATGCCAGCGAAATGATAGGTAAGGTGTTAAAGCCTGGTGATATCGTGATTTATGAATCAACAGTATACCCTGGGGCGATTGAAGAGATCTGTGTTCCTGTGCTTGCCCGTGTATCCGGTTTAACCTTTAACCATGATTTTTATGCAGGCTACAGCCCCGAACGCATTAACCCGGGTGATAAAGCACACCGTTTAACGACGATTAAGAAAGTAACTTCAGGCTCTACCCCAGAAATAGCGACGATTGTTGATGAACTGTATCGGGAAATAATCACTGCCGGCACCCATAAAGTTGAGAGTATTAAAGTAGCTGAGGCAGCTAAAGTGATTGAAAACACTCAACGTGACTTGAATATCGCGCTTATGAACGAGTTATCGATAATATTTAATCGATTAAATATCGATACTGAGGCGGTGCTCAAAGCGGCTGAGACCAAATGGAATTTCCTATCTTTCCGACCTGGATTAGTGGGGGGGCACTGTATTGGAGTAGATCCTTATTACCTAACACATAAAGCACAAGCGATTGGTTATCATCCCGAGATCATTTTAGCTGGCCGCAGATTAAATGATGCTATGGGCTCCTATGTGGTCTCTCAATTTATCAAGGCGATGTTAAAGCAGCGCATTCATGTTCAAGGTGCTCATGTATTGGTTATGGGGCTTACCTTTAAAGAAAATTGTCCGGATATTCGTAACACGCGCGTTATTGACATTATCCATGAGCTTGGCGAGTACAATGTACGCGTTGATATTTACGATCCCTGGGCAGATGCGGCGGAGGTCATGGAAGAATATGGTTTAGAGATCGTAACGAACCCTGAGCCGCGTTTATATGATGGGATTGTGCTGGCAGTCGCGCACCAGCAGTTTCAAGAAATGGGAATCGACGCAATTCGTAATTTAGGTAAAGAACAGCATGTCCTTTATGATTTAAAATATCTGTTTCCTGCCTCGGCAACTGATTTACGGTTATAGGTGAGTAATGAAAGATCGACGATTGCTTTTCATCGTTAATGACGCGGCTTTTTTCTTATCTCATCGTTTACCGATAGCGCTTAGGGCACAAGAAAATGGCTATGAAGTGCACATAGCTACGCCTTTAGCTCCTGTCTGTGAACAGATTCGCGAGCATGGATTAATATTTCATCCAATTTTGCTTTCCAGAAGCGGTAAAAATCCTTTTAAGGAATTGACTAGTATTTTTTCTTTATATGCATTAATACGTCGATTAAAGCCCTGCATAGTACATTTGGTAACAATTAAACCGGTACTGTACGGAGGGCTCATTGCACGATTTTTAAAAGTTCCCGGGGTGGTCGCTGCAGTTACTGGTTTAGGGTATGTTTTTACCGCTGAAAGTAAGATGGCCCAGTATGCACAAGGGATTATCCAGCTTTTTTATCGTCAAGCACTACGGCAACCCCGTGCGCGGATTATTTTTCAAAATCCTGATGATCAACGGTTATTTACCGAAAAAAAAATCTGCTTCCCCGAACAAACAACCTTAATTCGTGGCTCTGGAGTAGATTTGAGTCTATATCGGCCACTTCCTGAGACTACAGGTACTCCTACCGTATTGATGGTTTCGCGGCTCTTAAAAGACAAAGGGGTGACTGAGTATGTTGATGCAGTACGTTTATTAACAAAAAAAGGCATCAAGGCTCGATTTTTATTGGCTGGAGCTCGCGATGCAGATAATCCTGCTTGCATACCTCAATCCTTGCTTGATCAGTGGCAGCAAGAGGGCCATATAGACCTTTTGGGATTTCGTGAAGACATTGCACAACTCTTGGGTCAATCCAGTTTAGTCGTATTGCCTTCTTATCGTGAAGGATTGCCAAAAGTTCTTATTGAGGCTGCCGCAAGCGGGCGCGCAGTTATTACTACAGATGTACCGGGTTGTCGCGACGCAATCGAACCCAATCAAACTGGGTTACTTGTTCCGGTGCGTGATGCGCAAGCTCTTGCTCAGGCGATAGAGTGCTTGCTAGAGGACGCCGCGTTGCGAAATAAATTGGGTCAAGCAGGTCGTATTTTAGCTGAGCGCGAATTTTCCATTGACCATATTGTCATGAAACATTTGGCGATATACAGGGAGCTTACGATATCTGCTATGGAAGAGTGTATTTTATGATATGGGATTTACCAAATTTACTTATCTGTTTCATTATTATTATCAGTGCGCAGATTTTAGATAAAATTACTCTAAAGCACGCTCTGTGTTTGGCTTTTATTAGTTTGGTTCCATTTTGCTTAAATTATGTGATTTTTGACCCCCATTACATGCCGGATCAATTTAGCTACTGGCATATGTTGCAACGAATACGAGATTTCACCTACACACCCTATAATTATAATGTTCGCGTAACTGAAGCGTCATTTATCTATGCTTTTTTACCGCTGCCCTTTGTTGAAACGATAAACAGCATGGGTTTTTTCAATAAATTTTTATTTATCTGTATTTTTATCTGGGCGGCTTCAGCCTTAAAACTACGTGGCTGGGTACTATGGTTTTTACTCTTTTATCCAAGCCTATTACTTTATAGCTCTTTAAGCTTACGCGAGATGCTCATTTGCACCTTGATGTTGCTTGTTTTGTGGGCAACAATTCATGAGTGGTACGGACTGGTATTCATTGCTCTAGCGCTCTTGTTTGAAGTTAAAATGCAAAACGCCTTATTAGTTGGCGCATTTTCTGTCCTCTATCTCGCGACAAAAAAGATATCTTTTCCGCATTCTAAGTTCATGCTTCTTTTCGCCGTAATCACGGGCTGCATTCTTTTCTATATCAGTTTTCCTTATATAGGAACGAAAATTGAATATTACCGTATTCGCATGTATTTAGAAGATGGGGGTTTACTGGCAGATTACCAGCCCATAAAAACCATGACCGATTTATTCAGCAATAGTCTCTACGGCTTTATGCGTGCCTTATTATATCCTTTGCCCTGGATGGCAAAAAGTTCCCTGCAATTCATGCAAGCGATTGAAAATATAATTGTGACGACCATTCTTTTGGTCTATACCATTTATGCTGGGCGGCTTATTCCCAAAGCAACTGCTTTTTGGGCGTTTTTTTTGCTATCAGGTTTGATTATGTATGGTCTTATCGTGGCCAATGTCGGGACTTTGGTACGTTATCGCTTTCCATTTATCGTAGTCTATTTGATTTTTTTAAGCTATGAGCTCGTGCAATATCGGCAGCAACAATTGATGGATAAGCCTCATTATGCATAAAAAAAACAAATCCATTTCATTAGTCCACATCATTACTGGCCTGCATGTCGGGGGCGCTGAACTTATGTTAAAACAGCTGGTACTCGCCGCAAAGGTAAAAGACGATATCGGCGTAATCTCACTCACAGGTATGGGGCTTATTGGTGAGGAATTACAACAAGCAGGGATTTCTGTATATACCTTTAATTTTCATCAACCCATGCGCTTATTGTCGCAATTTGTGTTGTTATGGAAGCTGTTAAAAAAAGTGCAACCCGAGGTGGTACAAACCTGGTTATATCACGCAGATTTTTTTGGGGGCTTGGCTGCACGCCTTGCTGGATGTAAACACGTTGTTTGGGGTATTCGCAATACTAATGTTCCCCATAATAATCGCCAAACATACTGGTTAATGCGATTGTGCGCACGGCTTTCGACTTTTATCCCACAAAAAATTGTGTGTGTTGCTGAGGCCGCACGGCAACAACATGTGCGCTATGGGTATCAGGAAAATAAAATGGCTGTAATTGGTAATGGTTTTGATTTTACGCGCTTTGACCCAACTCAAGTTTCGACTGCTGATGCACGGCGGACGTTTAAGATCACTCAAGATGAGTTTATTATCGGGTGCATTGGCCGCTATCATCTAGACAAAGGGCAAGATGTACTTGTGGCTGCGGCTGCGACTTTAAAACCATTGTTAGCGGCTAAGAATATTCGCTTTTTGTTGGTAGGACGAAGTTGTGATACGAACAATGAGAACCTGATGCGCTTACTGAACCAACACGAGTTAACGGCTTATTTTATTCTTGCAGGTGAGCGTTATGATGTTCCTGTCTGCCTGGCTGCCATGGATATGTATTGCATGCCCTCGCGTACAGAGGGTTTTCCAAATGGTTTAGGCGAGGCAATGGCTATGGGCTTACCCTGCCTTGCTACCCAGGCGGGCGATACGGTACAGCTTACGGCTGATAGCGCAATTCTTGTACCCCCAAACGATGCTCAGGCTTTGGCGCATGGTCTAGAAGACATTCTGAATATGCCAGTAGCAGCCCAAAAACAACTAGGTGCGCACGCTGCCCAGCGGGTGCGCGCACTGTTTTCATTAGAGCGAACGTGTACTCAGTTTAATACACTTTATCAGAATTTAAGGGAGGCTTCCTGATTATGTGTGGCTTTTCCGGTTATCTGTCATCAGTAAATAGAACAAATCCCAGCACCTTATTAACTGCGATGGGTGAGGCATTACACCACCGAGGACCCGATGCGCAAAATTTTTGGTTTGATGAGCAGGCGGGTATTGGTTTATCCCATGCACGTCTGGCCATCGTTGATTTAAGCGTGGCTGGACAGCAACCCATGCACTCAAGCACGGGTCGTTATGTTATTGTTTTCAATGGTGAAATTTATAATCATTTACAGTTAAGAGCGCGATTATCGCATCAAAATTTTCGTGGACATTCGGATACGGAAACACTGCTTGCGGCAATTGAAGCCTGGGGTTTAGAAGAAACGCTAAAACAGGCGATTGGAATGTTTGCTCTTGCTTTATGGGATTGTCAGGAAAAGCAATTATTTCTCGCACGAGACCGTGCGGGTGAAAAGCCCCTCTATTATGGATGGCAAGAGAATAACTTTATATTTGGTTCGGAGTTAAAAGCGTTAAAGGTACATCCAGCCTTCAAACGAGAAATCAATCAGCAGGCTTTATCGTTATTTTTAAGATACAACTACATACCCGCCCCGCATGCAATTTATCAGAATATATATAAGCTGGCACCAGGAACCATCTTAAGCGTTTCTTTAAGGCAAAAAGAACCGAAAGCGATACCTTATTGGTCCTTCACCGAAGTCATTGATAGGGGGCAGGCGCAGCTGCATAAAGGTAGTGAACACGAGGTAATCGCAGAGCTAGAACAGCTGCTCATAAATGCTGTAGGACAACAAATGGTCGCTGATGTACCCCTTGGTGCCTTTCTTTCAGGGGGAGTGGACTCCTCAACGATTGTGGCCTTAATGCAAGCACAATCAGCTCGCCCAGTTCGAACGTTCTCGATTGGCTTTCAAGAAGCTCAATTTGATGAGGCACCTTATGCTCGTGCAATTGCGGCCCATTTAGGCACGCAGCATACAGAACTTTATATCAACACCACCGATGCCCAGGCAATTATTCCAAAATTACCTGGCTTGTATGACGAACCCTTTGCTGATTCATCGCAAATACCCACTTTTTTAGTGGCAGAACTCGCGCGGCAGCAAGTAAAAGTCGCTTTAAGTGGAGATGCCGGTGATGAGCTTTTCTGTGGCTATAATCGCTATGTGCTGACCTCGCGGTTATGGAAGAAAATCAACAAAATCCCCTTACCTATGCGTCAAAAAGCGGCCTTAATGTTAAATCGGGTTGCGCCAGCAACCTATGAGCACATGGTGGATATAGTGCCTTTTTTAAGACGCTACAAACAGTTCGCCGGAAAAATGCACAAAGCTTCTGCTGTCTTAGCCAGTGGCTCCGTACTTGAAGCATACGAACAGCTCATTGCGCACCATGCTCAACCTGAGAAATTTTTACATAGTCCTAAAATAGTTACGAATAGATTACCTCAAATTGATTCGCTCGATGAAATCAGTCACATGATGGCCCTGGATTTTATGAGCTATCTACCGGACGATATTTTAGTGAAGGTCGACCGTGCGGCCATGGGGGTATCCCTGGAAACCCGCGTCCCATTTTTAGATCATCGGATCATTGAATTTGCCTGGTCAATGCCTTTAGCGCTGAAACTTCATGCTGGAAAAAGTAAATGGCCTTTGCGGCAAATTTTATATCGCTATGTTCCTGAGGCTTTAATTGAGCGTCCAAAAATGGGCTTTGCAATCCCTCTGGCGGAGTGGTTGCGTGGTTCGTTACGACCGTGGACAGAAGAATTGCTTGCACCAAAACGCCTGCAACAAGAAGGCTTTTTCAATGCTGATGAGGTCAGTCAATTATGGCAACGTCACCTTGAAGGTAAAGGGAATCATGCTGCTTTGCTGTGGAACATTTTAATGTTTCAAGCCTGGTATGTACAGCAGTAGATTAGGCAGAAACTTCGATGGTAGGATATTTATCATTTAGTCCCTTAGCACACGCACGCATGAAAAGGATATTGAGCGCAACCGCGCTCGATGTTATCAACGCAAAATAACAGAATAAGTAAAATGGGTGTTGAGGTGAAGGGATGCATAGCGAAACACTGGTTAAAAAGAGCAAAGATAAAAAAAGTGAGGGAAATAAATCCCGAGTCAGCCATGACCAGTGTAGGCCTGGAACAAATCGTTGATGCACAAAAGCTGTCCAGATACTAAAGAAAGTGAGATTCGCTGCGAACCATAATTTTGCAGCCCCAGTCATACCAAAATGCAGTGTTGCAAAGACCAATCCAGGAATTAAAATGCTTGCAAAGATTAAGTTTCCAATCACATGTAAGCGGAGATTGCCCCAAGAATATTGCAAATAATAGGGGAACGTCGTGAATGCTAAAATCATATTTCCTAGAGCATAGAAACGTAAGACTGGCGCTGTCGCTTGTGCAACTGCAGAATCATGCGTCCACAGCCATAAAATTTCCTGTGGGAATAAGGCCAATAAAATACCGGCAGGAATGGTAATCGTGGCGACAAATCGACTCGCTTTACGATAAAGTTGCAATAATTCTTGCTCATTCCCTTCGGCTTTCATTTTTGCCAAGCGGGGCAAAAGCACCATACTAAAAGGGGCACTGAACAACATTACGCCGCTTGCAGCTAGTACTCCTAAAGTAAAATATCCATACTCACTGAGCGAGAGCAATCGTGAAAGCACTAATTTATCTACCTGGGTTATCAAAATCCAGATAGAAGAAGTCAGTGAAACGCTCAACGCAAAGGGTATTAATGACTGCAAGCGCTCGGTCAGAGAAGCATCGGATTTAGTTGAAGCTAAGCGCGGGGGTAATAAGTTCCAGGCCTTTAACGCCAATAATAGTAATTCAAAAAATGAGATAAAAATTTGATAGGTGAAGAAAATCTGCGGCGTCGTACCGATGTAAACCAGAACCCACAAGACACCGAGATAACGCAAGGTCGTAAAAATCCAGGTATAGTAACTAAGCCATACGAAGCGCTCTGCACCAATGACCATAGCCCGATAAATACCACACATCCAACGCAGCCCCACACTAATCGCCATTAATTGTATCGCGGTTTGCACGTCCTGAGGGGTCAGTTTGTGTACCTGTAGCCATTTATGCGCCAAGAATGGAGCACTAAGATATAAAACGGAAATCCCTATAATCATGAGACTGAAGAAAAAAAGCTGCAATACCCTCATGAGTTCTCGATAATCATGATTACTGATTGCCCCCCCGCGCCAACGCGCCGTCTCCCGAGAAATACTGGGGCTTAAACCTAAATCCAGAATATTAAACCAGCTCTGCAAAGCTATAAAAAAACCAACAAGTCCATAAGCTTCGGAGCTCATAAATTTGAGATAGAAAGGCAAAATAATGATTCCTGCCAAACTCATATAAATTTGGCTGGCATAGTTGGCGATTATATTTTTTTTAAAGCTCACGAATACCTGCAGTGCGTGGTGCATTAAAGGAAGAATATGTGCCGACGATAAAAAATTTTCCGGCCGCTGTCAAATAATTACAGTCGGCACCATCGGCACCATTTCCTCCTAAAGGATGGTGCAACCATTACTTTTTATTTATCAATAAAAGGCAAAATCGGGCCTAAGGGTACAATTTGCGTCGGGTTAATGGTCTTATGACTGAAATAATAATGTTGTTTGATATGGAGCAAATCAACGGTTTCAGCAATCCCCGGATGACGATATAATTTCAACATATAGGGTTGTAAACCATAATAATCAAAAATACGTTTTTTATTGGTTTTAAAATGGCCGTAATATACCGCGTCAAAACGAATAAGCGTTGTAAATAAACGCCAATCCGCCTCGGTAAGTTGATTGCCAACGAGAAAAGGTTGATGTTGCAGGTGCTCATCCAATTCATCTAATAAAGCGAATAAGGATGCATAAGCTTCTTCGTAAGCTTCTTGCGTCGTGGCAAAACCGCAACGATAAACCCCATTGTTAATGGCGGCATAAACCCGTTCATTCATGGCATCAATTTCTGGACGTAGCTCTTCTGGATAATAATCATCTTCATTTTCGGTGAGATGATTAAATGCAGAATTAAACTGACGAATAATTTCAGCAGATTCATTATTCACAATAGTCTGTTGCTGCTTATCCCATAATACGGGAACCGTTACGCGACCCGTATAATGAGGATCAGCTTTTAGATACAGCTCGTAAAGATAGGCCAGGTTATAAAGATTATCTCCTGTAGCCCCCATCTCTTTTTTAAATTCCCAGCCCTGTTCGAGCATGTGGGGGTGGACAATAGAGATATCGATAAAATCCTCTAACTTTTTTAAAGTTCGAAAAATTAAAGTGCGATGTGCCCAAGGACAGGCTAATGAGATATAGAGATGATAACGCCCCTTCTCTGCCGGGAATCGGGCTTGTGTATCGGGGCTGATTGCGTCACGAAATTGCGTCGGTTCACGTTGAAAAGCGCCACCACTTTTTTTGGTGTCATACCATTGATCCACCCACTGACCATTGAGTAAAAATCCCATGAATTCTCCTTAATTAATGCACCTGACCCGCGGCCATACAGGCACCAATACTAGCCGTTTTGCGTTCATTACCCGAAATGTATCCAGGGTTTTGTGCAGAATACCGCATTTCTAAAGGATTACCTATCATCGCACGAATCGCACGCGCGCCTTTGCCGGGCATACCGGCATGCATTACTTTGCGGTTATCCACTAAGAGGATGTCACCTTTTTGCCAGAGACACGAACAATAGTGCCGCCGCATCGAACGCGCAAGCTCTTGCACCTCTTCTTCATTAAAACATGTACCAACTTTTGGGGTAGTGTTTAAACCATTTTTTTTACTCGCACGTTTTTCAGACCATTTATTCAGCGCCATATGCCATGCCTTAACCGGGGAGTGATACAGAGGTATTCCCCATTTTGCTCCTTGTTCCAGCGCATTAAATACTTGCGGAGGCATACGCCATAAAAACCGATGCCAAAACCAGTCAGCTCCTTGATAATCATGCATAAAAATCTTACGTAAAGCATCGTTTAACGTAGTCAATTCAAATAAATTGATGGTTAAGGCATTTTCTTGCGTTAATGGATGGTGCATTACACTGGGTTTATACATCCGTACCAAACGATTCCGCTCTTTACCAAGTAGTGGTAAATCAAAGTGTTCACAAATAGTTTCAATATGTTTCGGCTCGTGGCCATAACGTTTGGCGACCTCGTCGACCCGCCATTCGCTGACAAAAAAAGATTCTTGCTGTAAGCGCTGTTGCAAAGCCGGATTCAACTCGGCATAAATTTTTGCGGTATTAATAATTCCCGTTTCGCCACCTAGAGCAGAAGGTTCGAGACAACAAAAAGAAATATAACTGGGAACATCGGCGGAATAATAATTTTCGGTATGAAAACCACCTAAATAAAGCGTGCCCCCCGTTTTATAAACGGAATTCGTGTATAAAACATATTGGTTTCCTGGCACTTGATCGCGGCCATTTTCCGACATAAAGGCCTCATGAATCCCGCGAAACTCAGGAATACTCAATAAACTGTGTTCGAAATCCGCCTCATTTTTTACAGCGAAACCTCGGAACAAGAGTGCACCATATTGAGCAAGATCCTGAATAATTTGCTTGGAATGGTGTGTAAGAAAATTTTGCAGCCAAGGCACATCACGATGTTCTTGCGCTTCGAACACTAAGGGCATTTCGTGCTCGTCTGATTGAATGAGACGTTCTTCTTGACGTAAAAAGCGTACCCGCATCCCAGGATAGCGATCGTTCATGTTAATTCCTTGTAAATGCACGTTTTTTTAAATATAGCAGAGATATTATGGAAGGAAGGGTGTTCGGTGCATGAAGAAGGAATTCATGCACCACGTATTAGTTTGCTTGGTATATAGCTTTCACACTTGCTTGATCATAAAGGTCTTCTGGATTAAGAAATACCAGCTCACTGAGTTCATCCATTAAAAAAGAGGCAAACGAATGACGGTGAAATCGGGTTTTATCCGCGGTTAGAAGATCTTTGATGACCGTTAATGCGCCACCTATTGAGTCAACAGCGTCACTATTAATATTCGCTCGTAATCGTTGAGCGCGGTTCTGTCCGGTTTGTCCATGACGCAATCGGGTGAATAAACCCGCACGGCCGCGATGATCGTTGATCTTTTGATACCATTCTTCGTATTTGGTAACTGCTTTACCAACAGCCTCACGAAGATTGTTTAAAGGGATTTGCTCAAGGGTGCGCCCAGGCCCAGTTTTGAACAAACTTTGCATTAACGTGGTTGTTGTTGCCTTGGAATCAGTAATTTGCTGTAACGATTTGGGGAGCAATCCTTCAGCAACTAATTGTTCGCTGGTTGTATATGCGGCATTGGTGAGTGCTGATTGCGCAGGTAAGGTGGCTGTTGCGTTTTGTAAGGTGTGGATTTGCTCTGAATTATAATTTTTTAAGCCGCTAAGGCTTGGCGCATAGTTCCACGCTTGATGTGCTATTTGAAGTTTTGCATTAAAGTCCGATAGATTCTCTACGGTTTTACCTGTTGCAAGGTAGCGTAGCGTCCAAGGATAAGCGTGGTCAATAGTTCCTGTACCCTTAATGGTTTGTTTTTTACCAAAAAACGTACCGTTATAAGGAATTATATTGATTTCTACATTCTTGGGGAGCATTTCCGGGTACCTGCCGAAAAAATTACCCATCTCTGTTAAAATATCGTGATTATCCTCATAAAAATCTACACTGATTGTGTCTTGTGGGTGTAAACTTGCGGCGCGATGCAGCTGAGCGTAAATCAAGCTCAGTTTGGTCGAATCAGATATGGTACTTTCTTGAGGAGTAACCTTGTTGCCATAATGATGTTGCAAAATAGCCTTATAGGAATCGCCTGCGGTTTTAAACTGGTCATTTTCAGTGCGATTTCGTTTATCTATTTTGTACACGCCAAAAATATCAGCCATTAGAAAGGGTTCAATGTGGGTGTTTGCAATTTTTTTGCTGATATATCGATGGAATAAGGGTAGAACGGGCGCGAGCGAGGAGATTGGGTACAATTGGCCTTGATCGATATTATGATCCTGACGATTGGTCCCATAACCCAAAATCACTTTATCATAATTAGTGTGTTTTAAATCAGCAATGATATGACTAAGCAAGGGTAGGTTCGTGCCGATGATCCAATTTGGATTACTCCGTTGGGATTCGTTTAGACTACGACCCGCATGGAAAATACAGCCATCCAAATCCAGTAAAATCAGTTTGATATGCATTATTCTATTCCGTTCAAAAAGAAAGCATTATATCGTATGGAACTTAACGGTTTATTAAGAATATATAAAAATTAGAACCGAAATTGTTAGAACACCTACTCCGTTCATTAGAACGGTTATGGTTTTTAAGCGGCCTGTTTTGACTCTAGAAGTGATTACTACAGACTAAAAAATACTTTGGCTCTATAATTTCTCGTTTATCGTTCAGAGTCTGTACTATGATCTATTATCAACATGATTTCCGTCTTGAGCTTGTTTCTCAAACCGCACAAGACCCACAATGGCTTTTTTTTCCGGGTGGGCCAGGATTGGGAGCCGAGTATTTAAGAGCGTTTGCGCAACAACTAAAGCTTCCCGGGAGCGTCTATCTGATTGATTTTCCCAAAGATGGAACCAATACGGCGGGGGAGCTTTCGCTTGACAGTTGGGGTAATGGACTCATTGCACTGTTAAAAACCTTTACTGCACCCATTATCGTCGCCCATAGTTTTTCGGCGATGTACTTATTATTACTCTCGGCAATTGAACCGTTACTGCAGGGGCTCGTGCTTATGAATACCACGGTCAGTAATAGTTTTTTTGAACACGTGGCGCGGATGCAGCAGCGGCATAATTTACCCGATCTAGCCCCTGCGGCGATGCAGTATCATCTGAATCCAAAACTTGAGACGTACAAAATATTTTGGGAAACCTATAAGCATTATTGTTACACCCCGGCTGAATTAACTCTAGGAGAGGAGATGATGCACCATTTTGCTTATAACAGTTTGGCCTATTACTTTGCAATTGAGCATATTTATCCAAATTATCACTCTCGATGGGTGCCACAACAGGTACTGACGATGACCATTGCCAGTGAGCATGATTTTATCTGTCCCCCCAATGCATTTATCGAGAATGAAGAGTTTACGGGTGCTCATATTATCAATAAACTCATTCTGCAAGCAGGTCATTGTCCCTGGCTCTTGCATCAAGAGCAGGTGACCGCCTGCTTTGCAGAATTTATCACGCGCCTTAATTAAAGGCGCATGAATTGTTTATATTGAGGCTCCCAGCGATTAGCAGCCAAGGCAGTATCCACTTCATCAGCCGTAATTTCTGCTAATCCCTCCGAGATTGCTTGTAACGCTACAGCGCGGGCGACAACATAGCTAATCTCACGTAAATTGGATAACGGCGGTAATAAATTAGCCTCTTTATCCTTTTTGGCAGGAGAGCTATTCGCCAGAGCTAAAGCTGCCGCTTTAATCATGTGCTGCGATACACGGCGTGCCTTGGCCGTAATTATTCCCAACGCCAAGCCTGGAAATATATACGAGTTATTGGTTTGGTCGACCGTTTTTTCCTGCCCATTTATGTGGACAGGTGGATAGGGACTACCGGTACCAATTAAGGCTTTTCCTTGTGTCCAATCCATTAAATCTTGTGGATTGGCTTCACTGTGTGAAGTCGGATTGGATAAGGGGAAGATGACTGGCCGTGGGGTAAACTGCGCCATAGTCTTTACAATCTCTTCTGTAAAAGCGGAAGCTTGAGTGGATACGCCTATTAAGGCTGTAGGCTTCACAGCTTTAATCACCTCCAGTAAGCTGATTTCCTCTGGATTGGTGACATTCCACTGACTTACTTCAGATTGTGCGCGAGCAAATTCAGCTTTATCTGCGGTTACGCCCTGCCCACCCTCGACGAATAAACCATAGCGATCTACAGCATAGATACGATGCAGTGCTTCTTCGTCGGTTAGACCACTATCAACCATCGCTGCGCGTAGTAATTGCGCGATGCCATGTCCAGTGCCCCCAAATCCAAAAAATACCACCCGTTGTTCGTTTAAAGGGATTCCGGTGACATTTATCGCTGCAAGTAGGGTGCCTGTGGCCATAGCCGCAGTCCCTTGAATGTCATCGTTAAAAGTACACAATTGATCGCGATAACGATTTAATAAATTGGCAGCATTCGTTCCCGCAAAATCCTCCCACTGCAGTAATATATGCGGCCAACGGCGTTTTACTGCCTGGACAAAGGTGTCAACAAAAGCATCATACTCCGCACCACGAACACGCTCATGTCGCCAACCAATATATAGGGGATCATTGAGGCGTTCCTGATTATCCGTACCTACATCAAGTAATATCGGTAAGCAATAGCGTGGTGGAATTCCTGCTAAAGCAGTATAGAGCGCCATTTTTCCAATGGGAATGCCCATACCGCCGGCACCCTGATCACCTAAACCTAAAATACGTTCACCATCACTAACTACAATACAACGAACTTTATCGTAACGTTCATGGGATAAGATTTGATCCATTAAATGACGATTCGGATAACTTAAAAAAAGTCCCCGTGGTTTGCGAAAGACCTCACTAAATTTCTGACATCCTTCACCGACAGTGGGGGTGTAGACTAAGGGAAGCGTCTCTTCAATGTGCTCAGCCAACAATGAATAAAATAAAGTTTCATTTGTATCCTGTAAATCTCTTAGAAAGCTATATTTTTCTAAGTTTGTTGGCAAATTACGTAAAACATCATAGCGACGTTTACGTTGATCATCCAGTGTCCCAATATGGGGTGGTAATAGACCATGAAGCGAGAATTGAGTACGCTCCTCTTCAGTAAAAGCCGTGCCTTTGTTGAGTAAAGGATTATTTAACAGATCATAATCGGTCAGTGACGTTTTGATGGTGCCATCTGCTAAAAACTCTACATGCGATGCTGGTTTATCCATAAACCGAGTCCTTATCTGAGTAATATTCTTAATCTAAGCTTAGTCTATTTTAAAATACGAGTTCAAAGTTACATTATCGTAATGAATTTTTAGCGAATAAAATGTATGTTTTTGAGCAATCATCATGTGGTATTTTCGAGTAGTTACCAAAAATAACTTGATAATACTCTAAGAAGTTTCCTTTTTGCTCCCTATACAGAACTTTGTTAATATGAAATTCATAAAAATTACTGTAGAGTCCAGGTGAGCACTAAAAATACAAATTTCACTCTTGCTGACATCACCATTCATCCTGGTGAAACGGCCAATCTCGCTTTGCCGCTTCCGGAGCTGTATTCCTGTACTTCCTTTAATATGCCGTTGAAAGTAATTCATGGTAAATATGCAGGACCTTGTCTGCTTATCGTATCCACGATGAAAGGGGATGAGCTCAATGGGATGGAAATTATCAAGCGTTTGGTGGCAACAGAGTCCTTTGATGCGCTTGCAGGTACCTTGATTTTAGTTCCCGTGTTTAATATTTTGGCGTTAATTAGCCATCTCAAAACAATAAGTTATGAGTTAACTTTAGAAAATTCTTTTCCAGGGAAAGAACATGGAACCTACGGCGAGCGTATGGCTCATGTGTTTACGCAAGAGATTTTATCCAAAGTTAATTACTGCATCGAGTTGCAAACAGGTTCACTCAATCACGAGCTTTTACCTCAGGTTTATTGCCATTTAAAAGATGCTGAGGCGCGTACTCTTGCGCAAAATTTCGCAGCACCGGTTATTACACAAATGCCCAGTGTGGCCAATTCGTTTTGGCACACGACCGAAGCATTGCATATTCCCTTAATTCGCTATCAAGCAGGAGAGGCCTTACGGCTCAATGAACCGGCTATCCTCACCGGCTTACAAGGAATCAGACAAGTGCTGCGTGCTTTAACTATGTTGCCGCTAGGTCATGCGGAGGAAACCAGTTTTATTCCTATATTTTCCGAAAGCCAAGAATGGGTTTACTCCCATGTGAGTGGGATGCTGGCAAGTCATGTAGAGCTTGGGCAGCTGATTCATCGGCAGGATGTTCTGGGGATGGTGAGCGACCCACTGGGAGTGAACACAACACAACCTGTACGTGCAGCAATGGATGGTATTGTGGTGGGAATCAATCGTCATCCACTCATTCATGAGGGACAAACATTATTTAAAATTGCCTCTTTTTCCGATAATGATCGCGCCGAAACCGCCCTTGAAGCCTGGGGCGATCGTTTGCCTGATGAGTATCATGAGGAGTAATTACACGGCAATCAGCATTCGTGGTTGGCTCATCTGGTTTCTATGTGCCCTTTTTTTTCTTTATGAATTTTTATTACGGACCATTCTAGGAACTTTTCAAATACCATTGAGTCATCAGCTGCAGCTATCACCGGTCGAGTTCGCACTGGTGAGTGGCACGGTATACCAAGTAGTTTACAGTTTAATGCAAATTCCCGTGGGTTTTATTTCTTACCGTTATGGTCTAAGAAAATCGTTACTCCTTGCTATTACCGTGTGTGCTTTGGCGAACCTAGGTTTCAGCTTAGTGCAAAATTTTCCCACCGCATTACTGTTGCGTGCCCTAATGGGCTTGGGCTCTTCGTTCGGATTCATCTGTTTGTTGGTAGCCGTTTATGATTGGTTTCCAAGAAAAAATTGTGCTTTTATGATTGGCCTTTCCCAGTTTATCGGTACTTTAGGGCCCATGCTTGCTGCGGGTCCAGTAAATGCTTTAGAGGCAAATGGTCTAATCACTTGGCGGGAAATGTTTCTTCTGCTCTCTATTGTGGGAGCACTATTGGCCATTGCGGTCGTAATACTCATTCATAATCGCCAAGATACCCGCAATGATTATTATATCCTAACCCCACGTCCTGCCTCATTAACATCGGCTTTTTCTCATTTATTAAGGCAGCCCCAAATTTGGTGGATTGGATTTTATTCTTCAAGCGTCTATTTTGCTTTGGAATATCTTTCTGCGAATGAAGGAATTTCTTTTTTAACCATGAAAGGTTTTGATTCGGTGTTCTCGGCTTACTTGATTACGTTGGCTTGGCTGGGATATGCAATCGGTTGTCCCGTTATCGGTTATTTATCCGATCGCCTCCAAAAACGTAAACCTTTAATGCTGGCGTGCTCTTTGCTGATCATTATCAATTTAGTGTTGATTATTTTTGTACCTGCACCACCTGCTGCGATGATTCTTTGCTTTATTTTATTGGGAATTGGTGCCAGTGGGCAAAGTCTGGGTTTCGCCATTATCAGCGAACATTGTGATAGTCGTTACCTGGCTGTCGGTTTAGCGTTTAATAACACTCTGATTATGACGGTGGGTGCATTTAATGCACCAATGACCGGTTATTTGCTCAGCACGACTTCAGAAGCTCCCACATTAATTCTCTATCAGCACGCTTTTACACTGATGCTGATGCTTGCAGTTCCTAGTGTGCTGTTGGTTCTCTTCTTCATTAAAGAAACCTTTTGTAAGCCTGTTCATTCCCTTACGCAATTAATACGTGGGACAAATAAATGAGTGTATTATCCTGCTTATACACCGATTTAGTGACTCTAATCTGCCATTAAATTTCAAAATTTGTTTTTTGAATTAACGTATAGTAAAATCTTTAATCTTTTGATTGCCCTCTTGACTGAGGATAGTTCAGGTCGACAATTGCACTAAGGTGAAACATGTCCATATTCAATCCTTTTAACGAACTGAATGAAACGTCTCGATATCCACATGCGCGAAGTTATAGTTCAACATTTGGACAAAAGTTGTGGGATGCGTTCAAAGCATTTTATGGCGATTTTTTTTACGACCCTATCAAACCCAAAGCACGCCAGGCTAAACCGAAGCCTTCTGATAATTTTCATCTAGGAATTTTTGATTATTGTACCGGATTGATTTTATACCCGTTAACTCTATTGGCATTTGCAGGAGTTAGAGAATTTAATAATACTTGGGGGAAAATTTTTTCGGGTATTTTCTTATTGGCTCTTTCGCTACCACGGCTTGCTGTCGCCTTGTCTCTGACTTTAGCATCTCTGCCTTTTGTCCTCATTGCTCATTCTGTTTATCGTGTTAAGGGAAATAAACTAAAAAATATTATTAACGACTACCATGTTGAAGGTTCCTCCTTAGGTCAATTATTAGAGATGAATGAAACTCCGTTAAGTACTGAGTGTGCGACGGAGAAAACATTTCACAGTGATACGAAAAAATTTACAATCTCCTTTTTTCATCCTGATGAGGCATCGAGAAGAGTAGATCTCACCTTAGATTTGCTCGATAGAAGCGATTTTAAACGATTCAGAGCGTTAAAAAGATTAAATATTGGCGATCTACAGGGGGAAATAGAGCGCGAGGAACTCAGGGATCCTGAAAAGGATGAAGCGATTCAACGACAGCGGACAGATCAGGGCATCGCATATACTATCAACTACTAAGTTTCAAAGGTAATGAGGCACTATTTCCTCTTAGTTCTTTAATTTTCTTTTCGATGAGATGAACGGTTGCGGTTTTACCATAAGCGCCCGCAAAGATGGAATTATGGCGATGCAATTTGAATATCGCTCGCTTTTTAGCTTCCTCAAGAATCCTAATTTGCTCCTCATCTCGCAAACCCTCAATTTGAGCAAATAACTTGTTTACCGCCAGACTGCGTATCTGCTTTATTGCATGAGACCAGGAGGATGTTTGCTGGATTCCAAAAAAGCGGTCTAACTTAGGATTTTGGTGAGTATTATATATATCGTCATAAAGAATAAGGGCATCAAAGTAGTTGCTCATCTCTTCAAAATTTAATCCTTGAAAATAGTCCACAACTTTTAATAAACGTGCACTTTTTTTTGCTGTATGGCAAGCTTGAGTGATTTCCTGTAAATCCAAAACATTTTGAATAAACGGCGTCTTTACTGTTGAGTAAGGTTGAATAAATGCCTCATCGGTAGTTTTTTGCCCCATGGGCATGGAAGAGCACTTTTCGGATTGCAGCTGTTCTAAATATCCTAAAATCTGTGCAGAGGACATATTCATATCCAATATTTTCCGCAGCAATTTTACGCGCAGCTCAGGTCGTTCAACATAAGTACGCACTAACTCATAACCATAATCAGGAACCGCCATCAGTGCAATTAAATTACTCTGAGGTAGCTGATTAAAGGTCTGTGCTAATGCGGTTCCTATCTCGTTCACGGATGCATGGTTAAGAGCCGCCTCAATGGGCGGATTCCTGTCGGGGGTTAACCAATTGTTCATTTGCGACCAGGCGTCTTGATGAAAATGGATAATTAAATCATCGGGTTGAACTTGCGCTTTAAAGCGTCTAATACTTTTTTTCCCTTCGGTACTGAATTGATGTTTTAACGCTCCCGTATTTTTATTAACAATGGCAATAGCCTGCCTGCCCTGCAAACAGAAGAAAGCTTGATAGTTACCGTTTTTTTGTCTATACAGCGCGCTAACAGCAACATTCTCCAAATTTTTTCTTTGCAAAATTTGGTACATATCTTGAGGTCGCGATTCATATTGATGCACCAGTTGTGTTTCTAACTGTACATATGGCGTGCTCAACTCTGCTTCATCCTCGGCCCTGATAGTGGATACCATAACAAGACCTGAGCGTATTAGATATTTATCGTTTACATAGCGTAGCGCGACAAAGGCATCACCTTGAGTACCCGGTCGTGTGATAACTGATGCGTGATGATAGGGAACAATACAAAGACTTTCGGTTTGCGATTGACTTTGAACCTTTATCGCTTGATAGTCGGGCATAAAAACACCATACAACTTACTGCATACTTTATAATATATATGTTATCCCTTTTTGTGTAAAAATCAACCACAAATGAGTTGGTTTGAAGAAAATATCCCGTTGTAACAAGAGATCAACCAGAGCAGCCTCATTGGGTTACAGGCTCTGGTTACAGATATAATGAATTAACTTTTTTGCCGGCGAAACAATAAAGCAACATCAATCGCGTCAAAGGTATAGGTTTTATTGCAAAAATCGCAGCGAATATCTATTTTACCCTGTTGCTCCGTTAAGAGTTCGGTTGCATCCTGTTCACCAATAACCAGTAACGCTTGTTGCATTTTTTCAGGTGTACAGCGGCATTTGAATTCGGTGTGACGACTATCGAAAACGCGAACTTCTTCTTCATGATACAGACGATGCAGCAGGGTATGATTGCCAAGATGAAGCAATTCCTCATCAGTAACTGTTTGACCGAGTTGTACCGCGTAGGACCAAAAATTCTCCCGCTCCTCACTTTCTTTTCCGGGAAGCAACTGTAAGAGTATTCCTGCAGCCGCATCATTGCCTACGGTTAACCACACCTTAGTAGAAATCTGTTCGGATTGGGCAAAGTATTCCATTAGATTCTGTGCCATGGAACGATGCTGGATGGGCACTAGGCTTTGATAATTTTGCGTTTGACTATCTTGTTGTAAGGTTAAAACGAGTTGGCCATCTAAATATGCTTGCTGATATTCTTCATCGGATAGCATTTCTGCATACTTGGCCATCGCACGCACCTGTAATTGATCGTTTGTTTGCACAATTAACAGCGGTATCGCATCACTACCTTGAAATTGTAAGGTCAGTGACCCTTCAAATTTAATACTAGAGGCCAATAGTAAGCATGAAACTAAAGCTTCACCCAGCATTTTGCGCACGGCCGCTGGATAGTTTCTTTGTTCTATTATTTCTTGGAACGTTCGATTTAAATGGACTATTTGCCCACGTATTGGTGCATGCTCAAAAATGAATCGCTGAAGACTATCGTATTCTGTCATAAGGCCGCTCTTATTAAAGTGAGTACGTATGATTTTAACACATTTTTTGCTTTTTTTTCCTGGAGAAAAATGGTTACTGGGCTATGCTTTAATAACCACCTATTCATTTAAGGAACAGCCATGATTAATGAAGATTTGCTTACTCCTCTGAAAAGAAAACTTGATAAAGTTGTGTTAGGAATCGAAGATGAAGATCAAACTCACGATGAACGAAAATTAGAATTTTTAGAAATTGATACTGAAGAAGAATATGACGTTGAACGTTCGATGAATTAATAGTTGCTTCAGACGCTTCAAAACGCAATAATCGCTCTTTTGAGCGAGATTCTACAATGCTGAACAGCCAACAGATGGCAGCAGTAAAATATATCGATGGACCGCTCTTGGTTTTGGCTGGCGCAGGAAGCGGCAAAACACGCGTTATCACCCAAAAAATTGGCTACCTTATAAACGACTGCGGCTATCTCCCTACCTCCGTTTGTGCCGTTACGTTTACAAATAAGGCAGCCAATGAAATGCGTGAACGGGTAGCAGGCGTTCTTCCCGCCCCGCAACGTCGTGGTCTCAAAATCGCCACCTTTCATACGTTGGGCCTAACCATAATCAAACGTAATTTGGCCCAGTGCTCGCTGAAAAAGGGATTCTCCATTTTCGATAGTGAAGATGCGATGCAAATCATTCGTGGTTTTCTCCCGGCAAACAAAGCGACTGACCGCGAAGTGGTTAGCAAAATTCAAAATCATATTTCACGTTGGAAAAATGATTTGCTCGCCCCAGATGACGTACTGCGACAAAAGTGTGATCTACCACTGTTTGAAGAGGCAGCAATGCTCTATCCCCGTTACGAGCAAGCGCTCAATGCCTATAATGCCGTAGATTTTGATGACCTGATTCGGCTGCCCGTGGTGCTCTTAACTGACCATGCAGAAATTCGCGAACACTGGCAAAATAAAATACGTCATCTCTTAGTCGACGAATATCAAGATTCCAATACCAGTCAATATCTTCTGGTTAAATTGCTCACCGGAGTTCGCGCGCGTTTTACGGTCGTGGGGGATGATGATCAGTCTATTTATGCCTGGCGAGGTGCACGCCCGGAAAATTTACAGCAATTACAGTTAGATTATCCCCATTTAAAAATGATTAAACTAGAGCAAAATTACCGTTCCACGAATATCATTTTAAACGCGGCGAACCATTTGATTGCGCACAATCAGCATTTATTTGAAAAGAACTTATGGAGTGATCTTGGGCAAGGTGAATTGTTACGTGTAATCCGGTGTAAAGACGAACAAGATGAGGCGGAGCAAGTTGTCACCGATTTGATTAGCCACAGGATGAGACAAGGAACCCAGTATGGTGAATATGCAATCCTTTATCGCGGCAATCATCAATCCCGAATCTTTGAAAAAGTTTTACGTCACTACGGTATTCCCTATCGTATCAGTGGGGGGCAGTCCTGGTTCGCAAAAACTGAGGTGAAAGATGCGTTTGCTTATCTCAAATTACTATGTAATGAAGCAGATGACGCGGCTTTTCTGCGAGTAATTAATACGCCAAAAAGAGGAATTGGAGAAAGTAGCTTAGATGCCTTAGGGAAATATGCTCAGCGACGCGGGATAAATTTGTATATGGCCGCCGATCATTTAGCCTTATCTGAACATTTAGCGGATAAACCACGGCAGGCATTAAGCCAATTTAAACAATGGTTTGAAAAAATAAAATCACAACTCACGCAGGGTAGTAATCCTGTTGAGCATCTTAAGACCCTGGTAGAAGAAAGTGGTTACGAAGCCCATGTTTACGAACAATGTGACACACCCGCGAAAGCACAAAAGAAAATGGATAATGTGTGGGAGTTGATTGACTGGGTCGGTCGGCTCTTAGATAAAAAACCCGATAGTACACTTGCTGATATCATTAATAAACTAATCCTTATTGATATTCTTGAACAAGCTGATGATTTACAACAAGATAAAGTACAGCTGCTCACCTTACATGCTGCTAAGGGGTTGGAATTCCCTTATGTGTACCTTGTTGGAATGGAGGAGGAATTGCTTCCGCATCGAGTCAGTATCGATGAGGAGCAGATTGAAGAGGAGCGACGATTAGCTTATGTAGGCATTACTCGTGCCCAAAAAGCACTCTGTTTTACTCTTGCCAATCAACGTAAACGTGCGGGTGAACTTCAAGATTGTCTTCCGAGCCGTTTTTTAGAGGAGCTACCTGCGCAGTATCTCGAATGGTACGGCAAAAATGTGGCGCGCTGTGAGGAGCGCTCAAAAAATTTGGCGAAATCGCATTTGGCTGGGATAAAAAATCTATTGGGACAATTGACCCAAGAATAATAAATTGGTTATCTGCTTCAGTTAACCTCTCTATAATATAGAGCCTATGAAAAAAAATCTGATTTTATTGATTGTTTCTTTTGCGATGTTTATGGAGTCGATTGATACGACTATCCTAAACACGGCAATTCCCATGATGGCTAAAAGTTTGCGCGTTAATCCTGTGGATTTAAAAATAGCTTTAATTAGTTATTTAGTAAGTCTGGCTATTTTTATTCCCATCAGCGGCTGGATTGCTGATAAGTATGGAATCAAAAAAGTATTTACTGTAGCTTTAGGTATTTTTACATTAAGTTCCATCTGGTGTGGATTTACTCATAGTTTACCTGCTTTAATTTGTGCACGCATCATCCAAGGGCTGGGTGGTTCTTTAACTATGCCCGTAGGTAGATTAATCGTCTTACGTACCAGCCAGCGTCATGAGTTGATTTCTAAAATGAATTTTGTGGTCATGGTTGCCTCGTTTGGTCTCATGCTGGGGCCACTTTTAGGCGGCGTTATCACGCAGCATTTCTCCTGGCGCTGGATTTTTTGGGTTAATGCACCATTTGGAATATTGGCTATTGTCCTCTCCGTAAAACTTTTACCCAAAATGCCGCCACGTTTCGTACCACCTTTAGATAAAACAGGTTTTATTTTATTTGGTAGCGGTTTGGCGTTGCTTACTTTTGGCCTGTCGTTGTTAAGTGAGAGCGGGGTTAATCCCTTGCTCACCAGCCTCTTGATTATTTTTGCCTTATGCCTTCTTTTAATTTATGCTTTTCATTCGCGCGGAAAAACGCACCCCATACTAAAAGTTGAACTATTTAAAATTCGTACCTTTGGTATTTCAGTAATCAGTAACTTAATTACCCGCTTAAGTTTCGGTGGCACACCTTTCTTATTGCCTTTGATGTTGCAAACAAGCTTACATTATTCGGCGCAGCTTGCAGGAATACTCTTAACTCCTATTGCATTAGGTATTTTAATCGTGAAGCCTATATCCGTATATGTGTTGCGTTTTTTCGGTTACAAACGCCTGTTGTTATTAAATACGATGATGGTCAGTTTCATTTTGGGAGTATTTTGCTTTATTAATCAATCAACCCCATCGTTCATGATTGCCGTCATGACCTTAATGCTGGGTATCTTTATATCGATGCAATTTACCGCGATGAATTCACTGGCCTATGCTAATATTTCGGAAGAAGATGCCAGTGCCGCAACAAGCATTATGAGCACCGCACAGCAATTGGCGCAAAGTTTTGGCGTAGCAGTATCTGCTTTGTTGTTAACGATTTATTCACCGACACATCAATTAACTATTGCTCTATTTCAAAAAACGTTTTTGACGCTTGCATTATTAACCCTCATATCAGCAAGTATTTTTTTCCTATTGAAGCCACACGATGGGCAAGAGCTCATCCATCCACCTCCTGAGTTTTAGAGCAGTTTTCTTTGTTTTTTCTCACATAAAAGAGGCATAAAAAAAAATTTAAAATAATTAATAAAAAAACAGCACAATTAATATAAATAATGCTACAATGGTATTGTATCAATTTAGGAAGTTTACAATGTCAGAGAAAATACGCGGTACCGTTAAGTGGTTCAATGAGTCTAAAGGCTTTGGTTTTTTAGAGAGTGGTGGTCAAGATTACTTTGTACATTTCAGTGCAATTACAGGTAATGGTTTCAAAACACTGGCTGAAGGCGCAACAGTAATGTTCAAAGCAAGCACAAGCCAAAAAGGACCTCAAGCTGAAGAAGTTGAAGTCGTCTAAACTATTTTTTACACCCTCTTTGGTTTTTAAAGTCGAGTATTTTAAAGCTAAAAAGGGTGTTTTATTTTAAATTTATATCTTCTCCTTTCCTTCTCAAAATCATAGTACAAGGAATGTTATTATGGCAAAAAAGATTGCTCTTATAATTGGAAGCCTACGTAAAGATTCGATCAATCGTAAGGTTGCACATGCATTAATAGGTATGGCGCCCGCTGATTTAAGTTTGGAAATCGTAGAAATTGGTGATCTTCCTTTATACAATCCCGATCTAGATGAACATAATATTCCTGAAAGCTGGACTAAATTCCGTCAAGCAATTGCCGCCTGTGATGGTGTTATCTTTATTACACCTGAATACAATCGCTCAATCCCTGGCGCATTGAAGAATGCTATTGATGTGGGTTCCAGACCTTATGGCCACAGTGTGTGGAGCAAAAAACCCGGCGCAGTAATTAGTGTGTCTCCTGGTGCAATCGGGGGTTTTGGTGCGAATCAACACTTACGACAAACCTTCGTCTTCTTAGACATTCCGGTGTTGCAACAGCCTGAAGCTTATATTGGACAAGCTGCCAATTTATTTAATGAGCAGAATGAGCTGACCAATGAAAATACGCAAAAGTTTTTACAAACAATTCTAGATAGTTATAAAAACTGGCTGCATAAAAACGCGTAATTATTAACATTGATAACCAGCCACATACTAAATCACCTGAATAGTTTCGGTATAACTACCGGTAAAAAAAGTATGCGCAGCACTTTATCTGATTAATCTGTGGTTGAAACTTTGCTTGTTAAAGCCTGACCTTGCCAGCGCGGAATATCGGTAACCACGTCGAAAAGATCTAAAATTCTGCCCACACTGTAATAGATAATGTCGTCGATGCTTTGCGGATTGGTATAGAATGCGGGCATCGCTGGGCAGATAATGCCTCCAAGTTGGGTTACAGTAACCATATTTTGCAGATGACCTAAATTTAAGGGTGACTCACGGGGCATTAAAACCAATTTGCGACGCTCTTTTAAAGTTACATCTGCTGCGCGACCGATGAGATTACTGCTCGTGCCGTGGGCAATCTCAGCCAAAGTTTTCATGGAACAAGGCGCGACAACCATGCCGAGGGTGCGAAATGAGCCACTTGCGATACTCGCACCTACATCGTTCCAGGGATGATAAACATCGGCTTGCTCCTTAAGCTCGTTTAGCGACAGTGTGGTCTCATGTACGCGCGTTAGTTGTGCGGATTTGCTCACGATTAAATGTGTTTCGATATTTGCAATCCGCAGCATTTCCAAGAGTTTTATACCATAAATAATTCCGGACGCACCACTGATACCCACGATAATACGATTTTTTGTCATAGCCGCAAGCCTCCAATTTTTGAGAAGTACCTTGCGTAGTACCCCAAACTTGAGAAAAAAACGATATAATTATCCCATAGAATAAAAAATTACGCACTCTTGGTCGCCACTTTGTTTAAATGAGTGGAAAAACAAGGGATAAAAAGGTAAATTGCCTGGTTGAGGGGCACACAATAAGCAAAGTGAGGAATAATGCAAAACACAGCACTGACAACAGAAGATACATCCAGGGTTTCATCCTTCTCTGTTGCCATCATCGTGGGTGTGTTCAATAGAGAGATAACCCAGGCGTTACAGGAAGGGACGATTACGCAATTAAAAAATCGCGGCATTTGCGAGGAAGATATCATGATCCTTGAGGTGCCAGGGGCGGTAGAAATACCACTGGTAGCACAGCGTTTAGCAGCCTCAGGTAAAGCGGAAGTAATTATTGCTTTAGGTTCCGTAATTCGCGGCGATACCAGTCATTATGATTTAGTCTGTAATATCGCCAGTCAAGGCTGTTTGCAGGTATCTCTCAATTACTCCCTGCCGGTTATTTTTGGTCTTTTGACCACTGAAAATGAAGAACAGGCCTGGGATCGTCTGGGTGGTAAGTATGGTCACAAAGGAATAGAGTTGGCCAATGCGGCTATTCAGATGCATCAATTATTAAGTCAACCTCCATGTAAGGTATAATCCATGACTGATGACCATCGCCAATTTGAACGTCGCAAAGAAGATCACATTAAGCTGTCCTTAATGCCTGAAAACCAAACCCAGGATTTAGGTGCCTACGAACAAATAGCCTTGGTTCATGAGGCGATCCCGGATATCAATTTCAATGAAATTGATATTTCAACGCAACGTTTTGGCAAAGTCCAGGCGAAACCGTTTATCGTGAGTTCGATGACTGCAGGACATCAGCAGGCAAAATTTATTAATCGTCATTTGGTGGAAGCTTGTGCTCTCAGTGGCTGGGGTATGGGTGTTGGTTCACAACGCCGTGAGTTGCTTGATCCCGCAGCGGCATTTGAATGGACTGATTTAAGGCGTGATTTTCCCAAAGTGAGTTTGTACAGTAATTTAGGTATTGCCCAGGTGATTATTACGCCACTCGATGACATACGTCGTTTGACCGATGCTTTAAATGCCGAGGCACTTATTATTCATTGCAACCCTTTACAAGAGTCTATCCAACCGGAGGGAACAACGGAATATAAAGGCTCGTGGCACGCACTGGAAATACTAGCAAAAAACATTCGTCTTCCCATAATTATTAAAGAGACCGGTTGTGGCTTTTCACGTGAAACCCTGGAGCGATTAAAGAATATAGGTATTTCGGCGGTGGATATTGCAGGTTTAGGCGGTACTCATTGGGGGCGTATTGAGGGTCATCGTGCCGTTCATGATCCAATCCGATTTACTACAGCGAGCACTTTTAAAAATTGGGGCATCCCGACACCTTTAGCGGTGAGAGAAGCGGCGCATCTGCATCCTAATTATGAAATTTGGGGTTCTGGTGGGGTACAAAATGGCTTAAATGCTGCAAAATTATTTGCATTAGGGGCCAGTACCGTAGGTTTTGCGAAACCCATTCTTGAGCCAGCATTAGTATCCGCAGAACAGGTGGTGGAAAAAATGCTGATTATAGAATACGAGCTTCGTGTTGCCATGTTCTGCACTGGAAGCGCGGTGCTAACGGATTTACGTCAAAAAGTTGCTGCCTGAGTATTCAGGCAGGTTGTTCAAATAAGGGCTTAATCAAGGAACGCTCTTTGCGCCAAGCTAGCTGAAATAATATCAATAAAATTCCGAGCAGAAATCCAGAAGTGGCACCGACCATGAGCGTCAAACGCGGCTGAGGTAAAACAGGTACTACAGGTGTTTTTATGGCGCCATCAATATGAAAAACGATTGTTTTCTGCGCATCAATAGTTAGGTTCTGGTAGTACCGCACTTGTCCTTGAAGTTCACGAATTTTAGGTGTGTTTGCTCCATGTTTAAGTTGGGCGCGCAAATTATCAATTTTAACCTCAATCCATGCCGGACCATCCTGTTGGGGCGTAAATGGGTCGTCCTCGTAGGCTTGTAAATCGCGTAACTGGTGCTCAAGGCTCTGTATTTGATCCCGTATTTTCTGTTGAGCAGTTGCTTGTTCCGCCGTGAGCTGATGCTCTAGGGTACTTATGAGCACCGCTTTTTGTTTGTTGATAATCTCGGATAGATTCTCAAACGTTTGCTGATTTAAAACGGTTAAAAAATTCTGAAGTTTGGTCACTAATTCCTGAGGGTTCTCGCCTCTTAAGGCAATGGTAAATTTCGCGAAGCGATCTGAAAATGATTTTTTACCCTCCACAATCATAAAATTGCGTAAAAATTGTCGATATAAGGCGATGGTTTCTGGGGTATTAAACTCTTCCTTTGTAAGCGGATGAGATAAATAAAACTGCTTGAAAAAAGCTTCTTTAGCCGCATCGGATAATAGAATGGTACTAAATGTTAGATAGACATCTTTTGCCGTAAAGGGTTTAAGAGGAGATAATCTGGCCCAAGAACGCCCAAGGTTTAATGGTGCAATATCCCCTTCGGTTGCCGCAGTAACGACCACGCTCGTTTCATAAATTGGGGTGCTGTAGTGTATATACCCATATCCAACGACTAAACCAAAAAGAGTACTTAGGGTAATCACGCGCTTATTTTGCCAGACAAAATATAATAAACTTAATGTACTGAATTTATTTTGTGAATTCACGTGCTCGTACCTCTCATCCTGATAATTGTGTCGATGGTAAAATAATACCTCGTGAATTGTCAAAAAATAGCTTCATTATTCCTAAATAATACGCCCCTATGATATAAACGTTTTTTTAAATTATCGTAAGGTACCTTTATGAGTCTTACTCTTGATGATCGCTTGATACTAATCACTGGCGCATCCAGCGGAATCGGTGAGGCCTGCGCGCGTTTATGCGCAGCGCAGGGTGCGCGTCTTATTCTGGCTGCACGACGCGTTGAGCGTCTCGAACTATTGGCTAAGGAATTAACTCACCTATATGGCAAGGAACACTTGGTTTTAAGATTAGATGTTCGCAATCATGAGGAGGTTCAGAAAACTTTTGCCGGCTTAAAAGCTGAATGGAGCGCCATTGACGTCCTGGTTAATAATGCAGGTTTGGCTCTTGATACGCTACCCTTGCAACAGGGACTAGAAGCACACTGGGATATCATGATTGACACCAATATTAAAGGTTTGTTGTATGTTACGCGCGCAGTGCTTCCTGGAATGCTTGAGCGTGAGCAGGGTCATATTGTCAATATTGGCTCTATAGCTGGATTGGAATATTATCCCAATGGAAACGTCTATGCCGCAACAAAACATGCGGTGCATGCCTTGTCAAAATCAATGCGACTGGATACCCTCGGGAGTAATATTCGCGTTACTGAAATCGCCCCCGGAGCAGTAGAGACTGAGTTTAGTGAAGTACGCTGGCAAGATAAAGAAAGAGCAAAAGCCTTTTATCAAGACTTTAAGCCTTTGGAGGCTCATGATGTCGCCGATGCGATTTTATATTGTATCTGTTGTCCGCAACACGTAAATATTGAGCAATTAGTTATTATGTCAACAGTACAAGCGTCGGCGAATCATCTCGCCCGAACTATACCCATACTAAACGACTAGCCTTGGTTGGTGTCATGTTTAAATGAACTCAACTTGCAATTCATTAAAAGGTGATAATAACTAAGCTGAACCATCGATCACTTATCCAAGCTCAGAGGATATTTCGGTGGGAAAATTGGTTTTATCACCTTCAATTTAGAATGGCTTCATATCAGGGCGGAGCGAATCATCTGAAGGTTCTTCTGCAATATTCAAAGGATTAGCTTCTTGTTGCGGTTGAGAATAATAATTGATTTCATTTCGCTGATGGTGAATAAAAAAGTTCATGACCACCGGCGCTTTTGGTGGAAACAACAGATTGAACAATTGTTGCCACGGGCTAATTTCCACCCAGCGCTCTTTGGTAGCAATAACTTGAGTTGAAGAACCAAATTTTACGTAATTATCCCATAAAAACTTAAGATAATTGCCATTAACTTGAGAGTTCACGGGTGAGTTACATACCAAAGCAATTTTATCCGGTAGATAGTAAACATAATTTTGCGTTTCAAGTGCATAGAGTATCAAATCCTCCTGCTTCAATTTAGTCTGGGGTGTTTCATGATATGCATACAGGCTACTCCAGGATTTTTTGGGTATCGCTATCGTAAAACGTTCACGGTTCCACTTAAATCCTTCAAATGAATTACAGTGTTTTAAGATAGCACCAATTGTGGTAATCACATGATTAAATTCTGTTAATCCATATTCTTGTGGCGCTACCCAAAGCAAATTATATTCGTGCGGATTTATGTACCAATCTTTTATTGCTGGAAGAGTTCTCTTTAATTGATCCAGTTCCTTAGAACTCATGGTTTTAGGGGCAATTTTCACAAGGGATTGCTTGGGTGCAGGATCCATGTCCATGATGGCCTGAAGCGTACTCTTAGTAAAAAAATTGCCCGGCCTGTTATTGGTGCCTAATTTTTCAAAAATATTCACGGCATTAACGAAGGTTGCCATTTCGGCGATTTGGTCGAGCTTGAGATAATTTAATATATTGGCTGTTTTGACCGTTAGATATTTTAAAATAGTAGGATTCGATTTTGCTATTCTAAGTAAGTTGTTAAGGGTGTATCCTTGCTCAAGTAATGTGGTACTGTACAGTACGAGTTGCTCTATGGCCTGCTCAGCTTGCAGTTGTTGTGCTAAGTTACACAACTCATCAAAAGAGAAGCCGGTTTGTCGTAGTTTTGAATAGTTTGATACAAACAAATTAATGGGCAATTTGATAAAACTATTTAGAAGTTTTAAATATTCTTCTGGACTCAATTCATAGTGCGGGTTCTCCGGAGCTTTCTGCTCTGCAGGGGTAATATTGAATTGCTCCTGTGTGCCCGGTTGATATTGCTCTAAAGAAAAAGCGTTAATGGTCAACAATAACGTTTTTCCAAATTCGCTTATATCGAATTTACCTTTTGACTCTAAATACTGACACTCTTGTTCTAAATTTTGTCGCCATTGATCCAAAAAATAAGAAAAAATAGGAGCATCTGTTTGATTCAGTCGCAAAATCTCGTGTAAATTTTGCCGTAATTGTGGCGAGTCAGAGTAAATATGTTCAAGTCTTGCTCCACCGCTCATAATTATTTGAATGAGTTGATTTAGTTTCACCTGGTGGGTTAAGGACTCTCTCAGCTGCGCTTCGAACGACATAAAAAAACCAATTTGGATTTATAATAGACACATTATAATCAAATAGGTCACAAAATCACAAGGGTCATTTGCCGATTCACTGGACAATTTACCATCAAGAGCATCGAGTATAAGGCATAAATAGTTACGAAGCCCATTTCATTAAAACCAGACCTGTAACGATAAGTAAGGCCGCAAATAAGCGCAAACTACTGGCCGGTTCTCCCAAAACAAGCAATCCAACCAGAAAAGCCCCCACCGCACCAATGCCCGTCCATATAGTATAAGCCGTGCCTAATGGCAGATTTTTCATGGCTAAAGCGAGAAGAACGACGCTGGCAACCATAGTCGTTATACAAATAACAGTTGGCAGAATTCGCGTAAATCCGGCAGATTCTTTCATACAATAAGACCAGATGATTTCCATAATGCCTGCCATAAATAAATAAAACCATGCCATATTACGCTCCAGCACTATAGTAAGAAAGATTAAGAATGGGAAGTTACTAAAATAATGGTTAAACTGTTTTATATCAATCAGGAATGAGCACCAAGGATGAAATGTTTTCTTATACTCATTTTTTGCAGTAATTTTGTCTTTAGTGCGACCCCTTGGAAAGGTATTCAGAACCGATACTGGCAAGCGCAAAAAGCGTGCGATAAGGAGCAAATGCTCCATCATGCGCAGCATGCTTTTTCCTATGCGAAGTCGCAAGCACCGCGATATTTACCCTTAAGTTGCTTCTACCTGGGGCAGGCGTTTATTCAAATAAAACATTATTCACAGGCGGAATATTATTTGCGTCAAGCCTGGGTTTTTTGGCGCAAAATTTATGGGGAAAAAAGTTTAGATACACTTTTTGCGCTCACATTGCTAGAAGAAGTCGCGATTAAGAGGCAGCATGTGCAGCGTGCACAATATTATCGTAAACAAATTAAAAACCTATTACAGCAAAGGTCTGCCCCGCGCCAAAGCCATGATTTCCTGAGTCATGTTATGGGTGGGGACAGGAGCAGAAAAGGGATAAATACAATCAATAATTAAACTAAATGCTTTACCCGGTTTAATGCTTTCAATGCCAGCGCTGTGGTTAACGCACTCGAGCTGGAGGTGCCCAGTAACATGCGATTTCCTTGCTCATCCACACCGGACCATAACCAAAAATCATCTGCAGCCCAGGAGCCATTTATGGGCGACTGATTTTTTAATAAGAAATAGGTTGCCTTGGCGATTTGCTCACCGCGGTAACCATAATCCAGCAGGATATTTAATGCCAATGCCCGTTTGAATGCACTATTATCCCCCTGGCGTTCCCATTGTGCTAACTGCTGTAAGGTGTAATTGATGATTGGTTGTCCTGAATTTTGCAAACATTGCACACCATCCTGATAAGCACGAGCGATGAGATAATAAGCATCCAGGAGGGAATAATAATTCGCGCAATTCGTTTTTTGGCTCACTTGATTATTAAGATAAGCACACACTTTAGGATCGTTATTTTTTAAATAGGACATGACGTTTGCATTCACGCCACAATCCACATCATTGATAAAGGGTGGATCGATAAATGTTAAATACAGTCCTTGAGTATTTTTATTTGCTTCAATGACGGCGCGATTATCGGGATAATTTTCGCGGTTTTGCTGCAAAACCATGGAGGCAAAAACGGTATCATCCAAATCATTCACCGTGTTGGGGTACAAGGGTGCGTTATTATGAGTGGTAAAATAAGACCACAAACCTTGCTCGTTTAGGAGCTGTGATTGAATGTATTGAACTACTTTGTTATTTATTCTTTTCACTGCTTTATTTTTAATATCGTGTATCGCATCAGCGATCATGGCTGTAGTAAATAAATTACTGTCATAGTTTGTTCCTAAACTACGCTGGGGTTCAGGTAGGTTGGGATGAAAAAGGGTAGGGAATTCACCATATTCAAACTGTACACTTTCTAAAAAAAGTAATCCCTGTTCCATCGATGATTGAATCGTGACCTCCTGCGCTCCAGCAGCGCAAGTAAAGCTTAGAGTGATCGCGAACACAATCCTTTTTAACACATGCATGACAAACTCCATTTAAATAGTGAAGCTAGGAATTTGACAATAAACGTGATTAAAATCAAGAGTAAAGCCGCATCCTTTTAAAGGGATGCGGCGAATAAAGTCACTGTATATGAGTTTTGATGTAAGTGACTAGAGTGCAATCGATACTGCTTTCACGCAGATATTCAGTGCGCATCGCTTGTAAAATACATTGTAAGTTTGCAAACTGTTCACTTAATTGAAAAAATAGAGTGGCGGTATTTTTCTCCTCACGCTCACCGACACCTGAATAAGCAGCTTGCCCCATTTCCACAAAATAGCTCAAGCTCACATGCCGCTTTTGCGCAATACCAGGAAATAAACCACAAAAAAGAAGACTTTTATCCCCAACATCACGTAAACGCTGAACCTGTAGGCCACGCGGTTGATGCATGGACTCCAGGAAGTCTAGAGCGATGATGGATTCGATGAGTTTGGTACCTTGGGAAAAGCGCATCAGTAAAAATACCAGATAGCTTTCTGTGTTTTCATTAAGAATCAACCGCGTTGAGGCTTGGGCTTCATGTACAAGCGCATGCCACTGGCTGATATCGGTGGGATGTAAAATTAAATTTTTCATCACGTTCCCCCTTTTAAAGCCCTTCATCTTTAGTCTAGTCAAAGAAAGAGGATATTTCCGAAAGACCCAATCAAAAAAAATAAAACCGATTGTTTATTTTTTTGATTTAGAGCCTTTATGCATGAGTGGATAGGTTTTAGCAGGAGCTTGATGTATAATGTTAAATCGATGCACACCAAAATTCTGTTTTCCTGTTAAGGCATTTTATGATAGATAAGATACGCAATATCGCCATTATCGCGCACGTAGACCATGGCAAAACCACCCTAGTTGATAAATTATTACAGCAAACCGGTACCTTAAATGATCGCGGTCCTAAAGTGGAGCGCGTTATGGATTCCAACGCTTTAGAAAAAGAGCGCGGCATTACTATTCTGGCAAAAAATACCTGTGTTTTTTGGAATGATCACCAAATTAACATCGTAGACACCCCGGGACATGCTGATTTTGGCGGTGAAGTTGAGCGTATTCTCTCGATGGTCGATAGTGTTTTATTACTGGTTGATGCGGTGGATGGGCCTATGCCGCAAACGCGTTTCGTAACCCAAAAAGCATTTGCTCAAGGACTCAATCCGATTGTTGTGATTAATAAAATTGATCGTCCAGGCGCCCGCCCTGATTGGGTCATGGATCAGGTTTTTGATCTCTTTGATAATCTCGGCGCGAATGATGAGCAGTTAGATTTTCCTGTTGTTTATGCGTCTGCATTAAATGGTTACGCGAAACTCAGTTTACAGGACGAGGCGACGGATATGTCAGCCTTATTGCAAACCATTATTGATCAAGTGAAGCCACCTGCCGTAGATCCGGATGGACCATTCCAAATGCAAATTAGTTCGCTGGATTATTCTTCCTATGTAGGCACAATTGGCATTGGTCGTATTTCGCGGGGACAAATTAAAGCGAAATCACCTGTTAAAATCATTGATAAAGACGGTGAAGTTCGTTCTGGACGTTTGCTACAGCTCCTTGGTTTTAAGGGCCTGGAGCGTGTAGAAGTAGAGCAGGCACGCGCAGGTGATATCGTCGCCATTACCGGTATTGAAGGCTTAAAAATTTCAGATACTGTTTGTGATCCAAATCAAATAGAAGCTCTGCCAGCCTTGTCTGTGGATGAGCCTACCATTAGCATGACTTTCCAAGTAAATGATTCTCCTTTTGCCGGTCAAGAAGGTAAATATGTTACTTCTCGTAAAATTCGCGAGCGTTTAGAAACCGAATTATTACATAATGTGGCCTTGCGCGTTGAAGATTGCGATGACCCGGATAAATTTCGTGTCTCCGGTCGTGGTGAGTTGCATTTGTCTATTCTTATCGAAAACATGCGCCGGGAAGGCTATGAGCTGGCAATTAGTAAGCCTGAAGTGATCATGCGAGAAGTGGACGGTGAGCAACAAGAACCCTACGAACTGCTAACCATTGATGTTGAAGAGCAACATCAGGGTAGTATCATGGAAAAAATGGGTGAGTGCCGTGGTGACATGCAGAATATGGTTCCTGATGGTAAAGGACGAGTTCGTCTGGATTATATGGTGCCTACGCGTGGATTAATCGGTTTCCATAGTGAATTCCTATCCACAACCTCAGGTACTGGTTTGATGTATCATGTTTTTGATCATTACGGACCAGCCGTTAAAGGACGACTCGGTAAGCGTGCCAATGGGGTACTTATTGCTAATTGTCAGGGAATCGCGCGCGCCTTCGCGTTGTTTAACTTACAAGAGCGGGGACGTTTATTTATCGAACCGCAAACCGTTTGTTATGAAGGGATGATTGTTGGTATCCATGCACGGGATAATGATCTAGTTGTTAACGTCACTAAAGAAAAACAACTCACCAACATGCGCGCTTCAGGTACGGACGAAAATATAATTTTAACGCCTGCAATTAAATTAACTTTAGAGCAAGCTTTAGAGTTTATTGATGATGATGAATTAGTTGAAGTAACCCCCGAGACTATTCGTATTCGAAAAAAAGCGCTTAAGGAACATGAGCGTAAAAAAGCATCGCGGGCAAATAGTGAAGAGTAAATTCAAACGCGTTATCGTTTATGCCAGACAGCATCGAGCCAACCAGGGGGTAAGCGAGAGCTTACACCGCCTGGTGGAGTTTTTAGAACAACAAAAGATTCAAGTCTTCCAAGACGTGGATACTTTGTTGGGTTTTGATGTGCAACTACCGGTATTGACCAAGAATGAGATGGGTGAAAAGCATGACCTCATCATAGTGATTGGAGGCGATGGCAGTTTGTTGTCCGCAGCACGTATGGCCACAAAGGTGAATACCCCCGTAATTGGTATTAACCGAGGTCGGTTAGGTTTTTTAACCGATGTGCTTCCTGATGAAATCGAAACCCGACTCTCGGCAGTGCTTGCAGGCCAGTACAAAGAAGAAAAAAGATTCCTTTTGCACACGCGTATTTGTGATGATGAGGCCGTTTACTTCGAAGGGGAGGCGGTTAATGATGTTGTACTTTCCCGCGGCAACGAAACGCACTTAATAGAATTTTCTGTTTATATAAATGAACAATTGGTTAGCAATTATCGTTCCGACGGTATGATTATCTCCTCCCCCACAGGGTCAACTGCCTATGCATTATCTGCTGGGGGTCCGATTATGCACCCGCAGTTAAATGCTATGGTTTTAGTGCCGATGTTTTCTCATAGCCTGAGTTCGCGGCCTTTAGTAATTGATGGTGAATCGAAGATTGAATTACATATAAGCTCAGTAAATGAAGCCGATTTACGCATCAGCTGTGATGGTCATGAATCCCGTATGGTGAAACCCGGGCAGCGGGTTATGATTGAAAAGGATTCTCATCAATTAAGACTATTGCACCCTCTTGATTATCACTATTACGATACATTACGATCAAAGCTCGGCTGGGAATCTACTCATCAGGGGTAATCATGCTCACTACCTTATGTATCAAAGAGTTTGCTATTGTTCATCACCTTGAACTCGATTTTGCGCAAGGGATGACGGCTTTTACCGGTGAGACCGGTGCGGGTAAATCCATCATGATTGATGCCTTAATGCTGGCTCTTGGTGGTAGAGGGGATACTTCTGTGATCCGTCCTGGTGAGGAAAAGTGCGACATTACCGCCGGTTTTTATATCCACCCAGACTCTGAGCCTATGATCTGGTTGCATGAACATGATCTCTCATGCGACGATGGGCAAGTTTACTTACGACGAGTTATTTATCAAGAAGGTCGCTCTAAATCCTATATCAATGGTCAACCTTTTCCCCTACAAAAACTTAAAGAATTAAGTGAGAAACTCGTCCACATTCACGGACAACACCAGCAACAAACATTGATGCATCATGCTACCCACCGCCAGCATCTCGACCAATATGCAGCGCATTCTCATTTAATGCAGGAAGTTGCTACTGCCTACAAGAACTGTCAAAAAATACAGCAAGAAATAAATGAATTGCGCAATCGCGAGCGGCAGACAGATCGTATTGCGCTACTGCAATTTCAAATTGAAGAACTCAACAGTTTAAATTTGCAGGAAAATGAGGTTGATGTGCTACATCAGGAACATCAATTGTTGCACCATGCTAAAGATTACCTGGAGAGCAGTCACCAGATTCACCAATTATTAAATTCTGAAGAGGGTCCGGATATTTGTTCTGGATTAAATCAGATTATGCATCTGTTAGCACAGTTACCCCAGGATCATCCGCGTATTAAAAATACGGCAGAGCTCATTAATGGGGCACTCATCCAATGTGAGGAAGCATTCAGTGAAATGCAACAATTTGCTGAGCAAGTCCATTTGGATCCTGAACGATTGCATCATATAGAAACGCGTATGAGCGCAATCCATCAGCTCGCTCGTAAGTATCATGTCGATAGCAATCAACTCATACACCATGCGCACGACTTAAAAGAGGAGCTGGCGACACTTATTCATGGCGAAACGCGGCTGCACCATTTACAACAGGAGTACGATAAGGCTTTGGCGGTTTACGCGACTGCCGCCGCCGCATTAAGAGCGTCACGATTAAATTCTGCAACTAAATTAGGTGAGGATATTACGCAACGAATTCAAAAGCTGGGAATGCCTAAAGGCCAAATTACGGTACACCTGACCCCTCTCGATAAAATGCAGGCCCATGGTCAAGATAAAGTGGAGTACTATGTGTGTACGAATCCGGGGATGCAGCCGGATAGTATGAGCAAGATCGCCTCTGGTGGGGAATTGTCACGAATAAGTTTGGCTATTGAAATGATTACCGCGCAACGAGGCCTTACACCCACATTACTATTTGATGAAGTTGATGTTGGTATAGGGGGGGCAACGGCAGCTCTTGTGGGTCAAATGTTGCGCCAACTAGGCGAGCGATTGCAGGTATTTTGTGTGACTCATCAACCCCAGGTTGCAGCTTCCGCACACCATCATTTTAAAGTAACAAAACATAGTGACGCGCAACAAACGTATACGCAAATTGAAGCATTAAATAGTGATGAAAAAATCAATGAAATAGCACGGATGTTAGGTGGATTAACCATCACAGAGCAAACGCGATCACATGCGCGCGAATTGCTAAACCAATCGCATACGCTATAAGCATGAATCATTCTGTAAAGCGTAAAGGAACACCTGGATGCCGTGCCAAAGTGGCTTATATTTTTCTTGACAAAAAATGGTAAGCGATTAGGATTAGTGGTCATTTGCGGGCAGAATGCATTGCGCTTTACAAGCAACAGCTCAAGGTAATAAGAAAAGCAGTTTGCTCATAGGCAGCATTTTCTGATAGAGAAAAAATGCTTTACCCAGACAATATTAATGCCGGGGTTGGTTTAATGTCCACAACCCATAATTAGAAAAACAGGAATGACATGCAGCTAATACCGATTATCCTATGCGGCGGAGCCGGTTCCCGTCTTTGGCCTATATCCCGAGAATTGCATCCGAAGCCGTTTATTCGTTTGGCTGATGGCCAGAGCCTCTTTCAAAAAGCGTTTATTCGTGGCACCTCATTACCTGAGGTTGGGCAAGTCTTAGTAATAACGAATAAAGAATTTTTATTTAAAATCGTGGAAGAAACAGCAGAGATTACCTCTCCTGAGATCCAAACCACCTATGTGATGGAACCTTTTGGGCGCAACACAGCTGCAGCAATTGCCTCTGCGGTCTTAAAAACCATCAGTATTGAAGGCGAAAATGCGTTCATGTTGGTATTACCTGCCGATCACCTGATTCTTCATCAAGAGGCGTTTCAGGATGCAGTTAAAAAGGCAATCGTTCTGGCGCAACAAGGAAAACTGGTCACTTTTGGTATAACCCCAACGGAACCGAAGACGGAGTACGGTTACATTGAAGCGGATGGCAATCAGGTAATCCGTTTTGTTGAAAAACCCGATGCCATTAAGGCACAAGAATATCTCACTTCGGGGAATTTTTTATGGAACTCTGGAATGTTCTTGTTCACAGCAGGAACAATGAAACGTGCTATGGAGCAACACTGCCCTGAAATTATCAACAGTGTAGCTACCTGCTTTAGTAATTCCCACTACTCAAAACAACAAAACGTACATAGTTTTGAGTTGGATGAAACTACATTTACTCAGGTTCCTGAGGACTCTATTGACTATGCCGTAATGGAGAAAGCAGATAATGTCGCTGTGGTCCCTTGCCAAATTGGTTGGAGTGATGTGGGCTCCTGGACTTCGCTAGATGAATTGACTCCGGCAGATACTGAGGGTAACCGTATGGTTGGAGATGTGGTTCTCCATAATGTTAAAAACTGCACGATAAAAAGTAGTGAACGTTTAATTGGTGCGGTAGGCCTGGATAATTTATTGGTTGTTGACACACCCGATGCTTTGTTGATTGCCGATAAATCCTGTGATCAAGATGTTAAGCATATTTATAAAAAATTAAAAGATAAAGGGCATGAAGCCCATAAATTACACCGCACAGTCTATCGTCCCTGGGGAAGCTACACCATTTTGCAAGAGAGTGAGCGGTTTAAAATAAAGCGTATTGAAGTCAAGCCTGGAGCGAGCCTAAGTTTGCAAATGCATCATCATCGCAGTGAACACTGGATTATTGTGAGTGGTATGGCTAAAGTTGTGAATGGCGAGCGCGAATTTTTTGTGGGGGTTAATGAATCGACTTATATACCCGCTGGTTGCAAGCATCGCCTGGAAAATCCTGGCGTATTGGACTTGGTTATGATTGAAGTTCAAAGTGGCGATTACCTGGGTGAAGACGATATTGTGCGCTTTCAAGATAATTACGGACGAGTGTAGTATGAAACTAGCCTGTTTTAAGTCTTATGATATTCGGGGCAAATTAGGAACGGAACTCAATGAAGAGACTGCCTATCGAATTGGTTTTGCCTATGCCCAGTTTCTTAATGCACGTGCACTTGTTTTAGGCTCGGATGCTCGTCACACGAGTGAACCGTTAAAACAGGCCTTAGCACGTGGTATCTGCGATGCTGGTGCTGATGTTTATGACATTGGTCTTGCAGGAACAGAGGAAGTTTATTTTGCCGCCTTTCACTTGGATGTTGATGGTGGTATCGAGGTCACTGCAAGTCATAACCCAATTGAATACAATGGCATGAAATTAGTACGCCGAGGAGCCGCTCCCATTAGCGGCGATAGTGGTTTACGCACCATTGAACAAATGGTCATGGAACAGGATATACAACCTTCGGCACATATCGGAACCTACCACCGAATCTCTATATTAGAGGACTATGTAACGCACTTATTGAGCTATATTCAAGTTGAAAAATTAAAACCGCTCAGATTAGTAGTAGACGCAGGAAATGGTGCTGCAGGCCATGTAATAGATGCCCTTGAGCAGCGGTTTACTGCAGCGCAGATACCGGTGTCTTTCATTAAAATGAATCATGAACCTAATGGGGATTTTCCCAATGGGATTCCCAATCCTTTATTACCGGAAAATCGAGCGCTAACTGCCGCTGCTGTCAGGAAACATCAGGCCGATCTAGGTATTGCCTGGGATGGCGATTTTGACCGTTGCTTTTTATTCGATGCAAAGGGCGAGTTTATTGAGGGGTACTATTTAGTCGGCCTCTTAGCAGAAGCCTTTTTGCAAAAGCACCCCGCAGAAAAAATTATTCATGACCCACGATTGACTTGGAATACCATCGATGTCGTCCAAAAAGCAGGGGGCACGCCGGTACAGTGTAAAACCGGGCATGCTTTTATTAAAGAGCGTATGCGTCAGGAAAATGCCATTTATGGTGGCGAGATGAGTGGCCATCATTATTTCCGTGATTTCGCTTATTGTGATAGCGGTATGATTCCCTGGCTATTAATTATTGAGTTGCTGAGCACTACAGGAAAGTCATTAGAGCAATTAATCAACGAGCGAGTACAAGCCTTTCCTTGTAGCGGTGAATTAAATTATCGTGTGGACGATGTACCCAGAGTTTTGGCTGAGGTTGAGGCATACTATGCAGATGCAGAACCTCAAATAGATCGAACGGATGGAATTAGCCTCGAATTTCCCGAGATGCGCCTAAACCTGCGTGCATCAAATACAGAACCCTTATTACGTTTGAATGTAGAGAGTCGAGGAAAAACAAGACTTGTGCAAGAGACCGTTCAGACTATTGAAGGTTTAATTAAAGCTACTGTTATTTGTTAATTTTTTCCATTATGGCGAGGATGGCAATTTAAGCATCTCGCCATGGATGATGATTTAGCGTTTCGCTCTTGGCTGTAAGCAATTAAAAAATTTATGAAAATATTACACGTCTATAAAACGTTTTTGAGTGAAACCTTTGGTGGTGTTGAGCAAACAATCTATCAAATTGCCAAGACAACTTCAGCGCAGTTTAATCATTCTGTGCTCTCGTTGACGAAAGAACGAACTGCGGCAACATCGCTACACGAAGGTATTTGTACCATTCGTTATAAAGAAAATTTTTCGTTAGCATCGAATAGTTTTTCTTTAAGTCTCATGCGTGATTTTAAACGGTTAGTCGCAAGAGCCGATGTTATTCATTATCATTTTCCCTGGCCTTTTGCTGACCTGCTCCATGTGGGATGGCGCATAAAAAAACCGTCTGTTGTTACCTATCATTCCGATATTGTGCGGCAGCAGCAATTATTATATTTTTATCGCCCGCTTATGCATCGATTTTTATCGAAACAAAATAGAATCATCGCGACCTCACCGAACTATGCCGCAAGTAGCCCCATATTGCAGCGCTATAAGGATAAGGTCTCCGTTATTCCAATCGGTTTAGATAAAAAAAGCTATCCTAAGACCGCAGATGAATGTCTTCAACGATGGCGACAACAATTCCCTGGGCGCTTCTTTTTATTTGTTGGCGTGATGCGTTACTATAAAGGATTGCATATTTTATTACAGGCCTTGGCGGGCACGGATTTTCCAGTCGTGATTATTGGTTCAGGCCCGATGGAGGAAGAATTAAAACGTGAAGCTCAGAGGTTAGGGTTAACTCGGGTCTATTTTGCTGGTCCTTTACCCGACGAAGATAAAATGGCTTTATTAGAATTATGTTATGCCGTCGTTTTCCCTTCTCATCTACGCTCCGAGGCCTTCGGAATTACGCTACTAGAAGGCGCTATGGCAGGCAAACCACTGATTTCTGCAGAGATAGGAACGGGCACGAGTTACATCAATCGAGATAAAGTCACCGGACTTATTGTACCGCCTGCTGACCCCCAAGGATTACAACACGCGATGCGATATTTATGGGAGCATCCAGAGGAAGCTGCGCGAATGGGGGAACATGCGAGTGTGCGCTATTACGAACTCTTTACTCAAGAACAAATGTGTACTGCTTATGAAAAAATATATTTAGAGGTAGTCGCCGAATCACTACAAACTTAAATTCCTGAGTCTTTATAAAAGATGAGTACCACCTCGTGATGAGCGGTAATATGCGAGCCAGAGTGCTGTTTGCATTAGACTTGGAACAATGTATACTTTCTGCTCTGTTTTCATTTGTGACCCAAAAGGAACGTTTATGGAATCAGCAAATAATTCCACTACAGAGAGGAGGACGCTCTTGAGTGCACGACCTTTAGTTGTAGATCTAGATGGTACCTTAATCCATACGGATATGCTCCATGAATCCGTGTTAGATTTATTCCGTAAAGCACCTTGGCAAACTTTATATTTACCCTTTTGGTTAGCACGAGGAAAAGCTTTTTTAAAACGTTGCCTGGCGCGACGCACAGAGGTAAGCGCAGCATCATTACCCTACAATAATGAACTTATAGAGTGGTTAAAAAAAGAAAAGTCGGCTGGCCGCACCCTAATTCTTTGTACGGCTTCGGAGCAATCAATAGCAGACACCATTGCCGAGCATCTCGATCTTTTCGATGAAGTGATCGCGACTGCAACAGAGATTAATTTATCAGGGAAAAATAAAGCCATGGCGCTTGAGCGTCGCTTTGGTCAAGATGGATTCGATTATATTGGTAATTCGACTCAAGATTTGCATGTATGGAAAAGTGCCCACAAGGCAATTGTCGTAAATGCATCAAGCGAACTGATAAAAAAGGCTGAATCTTGCTGTGAGGTTGAACACATATTTCCGGCTAAATCCGCGACCATTAAAACCTGGGGTAAAGTTTTACGCGTGCATCAATGGTTAAAAAATCTGTTGCTATTCATCCCAATTTTTTCCGCTCATCAATTGGCAAATTTTGATGTTTGGGTATCTTTATTATTTGCTTTTTTAGCCTTTAGCTGTTGCGCCTCTTCCGTATACATTGCCAATGATTTGCTGGATTTGGAAAGCGATCGCTTACATCCGCGTAAACGAAACCGACCATTTGCCAGTGGTCAGGTTGCGATTTCAAAAGGTCTGATGCTCGCGCCCATTCTATTTATGCTAAGTGTCGTATTAGGGGCGGTCGTTGGGACAAATTTCTTGTCCTGGCTTTTATTATATTTTACGGTAACGGCAGCCTACTCCCTGGGATTAAAACGCATCGTTTTAATGGATTGCATGACTTTAGCGATGCTATACACCTTACGTATCGTTGCAGGGGCGGCCGCAGCGAACCTGGAAGTAACTTTTTGGCTATTAGGGTTTTCAGTTTTCTTATTTTTATCGTTAGCTTTCGTTAAACGCTACGCGGAGCTTGAAATACAACAAGATGCGACCGATAAAATCCATGGTCGTGGTTATTATAAAGCAGATGCTCCTTTAATACAGACCTTGGGTGTTTCCTCAGGCTATGCGGCTGTGGTCATTCTTTCCTTGTATTTAAATAGCGATGCGGTAATAAAACTGTATAGATCACCGCAGTGCGTTTGGGGAATCGTACCTATTGTGTTGTTCTGGATTAACTGGATGTGGATTAAGGCGCATCGTGGTGAAATGCATGATGATCCTCTGATCTTTGCCATTAAGGATAAAGGCAGTGTCCTCACCGGCGCATTAATTGCAGTGGTTTTGGTTTTGGGAACAATAGGTTGGTCATGAGCACTACCACAACTTCATGGGGCCGTTTAATCAAAGAACCACACCAGAGTATTGCGTTATCTTCAAGAACACAAGCGATTGCAGAGGTCAAGCAAAATCAGCCTGGAATATGCTTTGGCATGGGGCGAAGCTACGGTGATGCGTGTTTAAATCCTGGAGGAATTCTCTGGCATACTGAAGCGTTAAATCGCCTGCTTCATTTTGACCCGAAAACAGGCCGATTAACCTGTGAGGCGGGTGTGCTCTTAAAAGATATCCAACAATTATTTTTCGCTCGTGGTTGGTATCTACCAGTCACTCCAGGTACGCAATGGGTTACAGTGGGCGGGGCAATTGCCAATGATATTCATGGTAAAAATTATCATCGCTATGGTTCATTTGGTAATCAAATTCACAGCATTACTTTATTACGTACGGATGGCTCGGTACATGAGTGCAGCGCGCATCAAAATTCAGAATTGTTTTACGCGACCATTGGTGGCATTGGGCTTACGGGCGTTATTTTAAGTGCGGAGTTGCAGCTAGCACCCGCAAGCAGCTCTTGGTTAGATGTCGAGACTATCCCATTTACTCAAATCCACGAATTCTTAACACTAACCGAGCAGTCTGAGGCTTCCTGGGAGCACACGGTATCCTGGATCGATTGCCTTGGCCGCAGTGGGCAGCAGCGGGGTATTTTTATGCGTGCACAATTCGTTGCATCGCCCCCGACAACCGAATTATCCACAAAAAGACCAATGTCCATACCCTTTAATTTACCTATTTCATTGGTGAATCAGTGGTCGTTGCGCGCGTTTAATGAGGCCTATTTTATACTCAAAAGTCGCAAAGCGGGTAAAAGCATGATGCATTATATTCCTTTTTCCTATCCGCTAGATAATATCGCACACTGGAATCGAATGTACGGACCCAAAGGATTTTATCAGTACCAATGCTTGGTTCCACGACAAGACGGTGAGCTGGCTATCAAAGCGATTTTGGCTGAAATTGCTGCAGCGGGTGAAGGTTCTTTCCTGTCCGTATTAAAAACATTTAGTAAGCGGCAAGCGCTTGGTATGCTCAGCTTCCCCCAGGACGGAATCACCCTGGCATTGGATTTTCCAAATCGTGGTGCGAGTACCTTGGCTCTTTTTAACCGGCTTGATGCTATTGTCCACGCCGCGCAAGGGCGATTATATTTAGCCAAAGATGCGCGGATGTCGCGGGAATTTTTCGAGCAATCGTATCCTTTACATCAAAAATATCAGACCTATCGTGATCCTGGAATCAGCTCTGCGATGTCACGTCGTTTAATGGGGTATTAATATGAAAAATAAAAAAATTGTTATCGTAGGAGCAACTTCAGCGATTGCAGAACATTGTGCCCGATTATGGATAGGTTCGGATCCGGTGGAAATGATCTTACTGGGAAGAAATCAAAGTAAACTCGAGCCAATAGCCGTCGATTTGCGCGTGCGCAATCCGCAAGCGAACATCATATGCTCTGAGGTTAACTTTACTGAAGCTGACGCAATTGAAACTTATGTACAAAGCCTTGCTGATGCAGCTCCTATCGATTTAATTCTAATCGCTCATGGGGCCTTGGCGGATCAACAAATGTGCCAACAGCAATTATCGCTTTGTGCGCAATCGCTCCTGATCAATGGCGTATCCCCAGTCCTTTTTGCAGAAGCCTTTGCCAAGCAATTAGAAAAGCAAGGACGAGGTACTTTGGTTTTAATTGGTTCTGTTGCAGGGGATCGTGGGCGGAAATCCAATTACATTTATGGTGCGGCCAAAGGACTTATGAGTCGTTATGCTCAAGGCTTGCAACACCGTTTCGCACAGAGCCAGGTAAAAATTATTTTGGTTAAGCCTGGGCCTACCGATACCCCGATGACGGTACATTTAAAGGCGCAGGGGCAAAAGCTTGCTCATCCTGCAGAAGTAGCGCAAAATATTGTCGATGGTGTGGCGAAAAATAAAGCAGTCATTTATGCTCCAGGGATATGGAAATATATTATGACCGTGATTTGCTGTATCCCTAATTTTATCTTTGCCAAAATGGATATTTGAACTCGAGGATGATGCTGTGAACGAATTGAGAAATAATAACCAATGGTCCTGGTGGTTTTGGCTCGGTTGTTGGATTTTATTTAGCGTGGTATTGGGTTTAATAAACGCGCCGACGATTGGCCTTGCAGGAAATGAGTTAGGGGATTATGCTGCCAATTCTTTATTAATTCAGGATGCCAAACATTTTGATTTATTCGTAGGTAATTATTCTCGTGTTGGTTTTAATCACCCAGGCCCCGCCATTCTCTATGTACTTACTCTAGGTGAGGTACTTTGCTACGACTGGCTGCACTGGGTACAAGCTCCCTTTGCGGGGCAATTAGTTGCAGTCTTTGTTTTTAACGCTTTTTGGTTGACCTTGCTGCTGCGATTGCTTGCCCTATGGTCGCAATCGTTACTTGCTGCGATTTTGGGCTTAGCACTCTTTACCTTGTTGTCGGTAACCGCCAATCATCATTTTTTTACCAGCATCTGGTTTCCACATTTGTATTATTTACCTTTTGCAGTCCTCGTTTTGGCACTTGCACGTTTTGCTGATGGTAAAACCGATACGCTGTACTCTTTGGCATTGAGTGCAGGATTCCTCATGAACGGCCATGTATCGTTTATCGCATTGTTAGGAATTATGTTAATGCTTATGCTGCTCTTTAATTTTATGTTATTCCGTAAAGATTTAGAGCGACGTATTCTCAGCAGAGTTTTTTTACGTCAAAACCACAGACGATTGCTTCAGGCCATTGGATTACTCAGCCTCTTTTTCATACCGATGCTCATACAAACAATTCGCGCCTACCCTGGACCTCTGCTGGATTATCTTGGATATGATGCCAAACACCATGCCAACACACTTGAGCAGGCCTTCAATTATATCCGTGCTTTCTGGATAAATGGTTGGTTCATGGGGCTGGGCGTTATTTTAGGCGGAGTTTTGTGTATCATTGCGCCAAAGAAATTAAACACAGTTAATATTAGTGCCTGGTTTTGTTGTATTCTGGCTGCTACGTTTGCGGTTCTGATTTATGCTATCTACGGAATAGATGAGCTTCAATATCAATATATCGCTTTCTTTTACTATGCGGCGACTGTTCTTTTTGTAGTGATGCTGCTCATTACATTCAATGAATATTTTACCAAAAATTACTTAGGTGCTTTGATTGTTGTATCTGTTAGTGCGGTGTTCTTTTTATTGTCCTATCCTCTTATCCAAAAAGCTCCTGAAACGATCCATTTTTTTAATGGATCGAAGATACAGGAAACCTATACCAAGTTGAACCAATTTAAAAAGCAGGGTCGTTTGGTTTTTGATTTAGAACGGCAAGTTTATTGGCGTCGTATTGCCGGTCTTGCTGCCTATGCCAAGAGACAGAATAATGATTTGTTTTGTATCCAAAAAAATTGGCACATTTTATTTACAAAAAAATTACTGTGTTCTGCAGAAGAAATAGTACAAAACCCGCGTTTTATAATCGTTTCCCGCGAAACAAAAAAGGGTACACAAAGCGCTGTTCAATGGGGGCAACTTCGTTTTGTTCCTTTGAAAAAGCCTAATTTAATTGATCAAGGCTATATTAGTGTTCATGCGCGCAAAGCTGCATTTCGCAAGATCTTGGCTCGCGGATGGACTAACCCAGAAGCCGATTTTGTATGGTCATTAGGTGCGCACGCAGAAATAGGCTTGCCGTTGCAGAAAAACTTTAAAGGCGAGTTGTTGTTAGATCTGTCTGCTTATTTGCCTCGCGCTTCCTCACAACAAGAGCTACAACTATTTATCAATAAGCAGTGGGTGAAAACAGTACGGTTTACCCTCAGCGCGAATCGACAAAAAATCAGCCTACCTTTAAACACTTCAAAAAAACGAGGAGCTATTCTTGAGTTTGTAATCGCAAAACCAATGAAACCTTCCGTTTATTCACATAGTCAGGATGCGCGTCAGCTTGGGGTAGCTCTGTATGGGTTGCAAATTAAAAGGGCATAAAAAAATATGAAAATTGTATTACCAGGGGGCGCGGGCTTAGTCGGACAAAATTTAGTCGCACGCCTTAAAGCCAGGGGCTATACCGATGTGATTATTTTGGATAAACATCGCGCGAATACACAAATTTTACAGCAAATGCATCCTGAATATCAGGTTGAATGTGTTGATGTATCAATACCTGGAAGTTGGCAACACCATTTTGCGCAAGCGGATGCAGTCGTGATGCTGCAAGCGCAAATTGGCGGCTATGACTATCAGGATTTTATTACAAATAATGTAACCTCTACGAAATTAATTTTAGATACAATCAAAAAGTATCAAGTACCGCATCTGGTTCATATCAGTTCCTCTGTAGTGGAATCGATTGCGGATGATTTTTATACTCGCAGTAAAAAAGCTCAAGAAGAGTTGGTGATACACAGCGGTCTGCACTGTCCTATTCTTAGACCCACATTAATGTTTGGCTGGTTTGACCGCAAACATTTGGGCTGGTTATCCCGTTTCATGCAAAAGGTACCTGTTTTCCCCATTCCAGGTCATGGTAAATATATGCGTCAACCACTGTACGCAGGAGATTTTTGCGAAATTATTATTCACTGTCTGGAACATCCTGATATTCATGGAATCTTTAATATATCGGGTCATGAAAAAATCGATTATATTGATATTATTCGTTTGATCAAAAAGGCTACCCGGGCGAAGACCCCAATCGCGAAGATCCCTTACTCTTTATTTTACGCGCTGCTTTGGACATGGGGGAAACTAAGTAAAAATCCACCCTTTACTACCCAACAATTAGCTGCGTTAAGCGCTAAAGATGAATTCGAAATTATAAACTGGCCTGAGCTGTTTTCAGTACCTTACACTCCGTTCGCGCAAGCAGTTGAAGAAACGTTTAATCATCCGCAATACAGCAAAATAATTTTGGAGTTTTAGCATGGGAGAGCAGGTAGCAGTTTTAGGCGCAGGCCCCATGGGTCTTGCTGTTGCTTATCAATTAGCAAAAGATGGTTATAAGCCTGTAGTGTATGAGGCGGACGATCGGGTGGGCGGTATGACCGCTTGCTTTGATTTTAATGGTCTGGATATCGAGCGTTATTATCATTTTCACTGTACCTCAGATCATGCATTCTTGCAGTTGCTTGACGAGTTAAACATCAGCGATAAGATGCAATGGCGTGCCACCAAGATGGGGTATTGGTATCAAGGCCAATTACAAGCTTGGGGAAATCCATGGGCTTTATTACGTTTTCGCGGTTTAAGTTTCATTGCAAAAATACGTTATGGACTACACGCTTTTTTATCCACCAGACGTACTGATTGGCAGCCACTGGATGAATTAGAAAGCACGCAATGGATTAAAAAATGGGTAGGCCAGGAAGCTTATGAAATCCTCTGGCAGAAATTGTTTGATTATAAGTTTTATGAGCATGCGAATAATTTATCTGCCGCCTGGATCTGGAGTCGTATTCGCAGGATTGGACGCTCGCGATATAACCTGTTTAAAGAAAAATTAGGCTATCTTGAGGGTGGTTCAACGACCTTATTACATGCAATGAAGGTTGCAATTGAGGCGCATGGTGGGGAAATCAAATTACAATCTCCCGTGCGCAAGGTCGTTATGACGGACGGCAAAGTATCCGGTGTCGAAACTGCTACTGAGTTTACACCATACGGTAAAGTGATTAGTACGATCCCGCTGCCTTATGTGCCGCAAATCATGCCCGATCTACCACCAACAGTTCTTGCACAATACCGCAGTGTAAAAAACATTGCGGTGGTCTGTGTGATTGCGAAACTTAAAAAAAGAGTGAGTGAAAATTTTTGGCTAAACATCAACGATCCGCACATGGATATTCCTGGGTTGGTTGAATACAGTAATCTGCGTCCTTTAGAGCAACATGTTGTGTATGTCCCTTTTTATATGCCCGGAGAGCATCCTAAATTTGCGGAGGATAATAACGTTTTTATGCAAAAAGTAAGACAATACTTACAAAAGATTAATCCTCAATTAACGGATGAAGATATTATCGATATCCGGGCAAGTCGTTATCGTTACGCCCAACCGATTTGCGAGCCTGGTTTTTTAAAGAGGTTGCCTGCCCCTGCATTACCAATAAGGGGATTATGGGTGGCGGATACTTCATATTATTATCCAGAAGATCGTGGGATTTCTGAAAGTATTGATTTCGGTCGCAAAATGGCGCGAGAGGCGATGGTATGATAGCAGCATTTAGATCGCGACAGTTTTTATTATTTTTATTAACCGGTGGTATTGCTGCAACGGTAAATTTTGGCTCGCGGATGGTGTATAACCATTGGTATAGTTTTTCAACAGCAATTATTCTAGCTTATATCACCGGCATGCTTACTGCTTTTATTTTAGCGCGAATTTTTGTATTTAAAAACGCACGCCAGACGATCCGGCGTTCGGCTTTGTTTTTTATCGCCGTCAACCTCATCGCGGTCATGCAAACTTTGCTTATCAGCATTGGTTTAAGTCATTACATCATGCCGGCATTGGGCATAACTATTTTAGTGAAAGAAATTGCTCATGGGGTAGGGGTGATTTTTCCTGTGTTCACTAGTTATTTGGGACATAAACATTGGTCTTTTAGAGAGCATTAAGGTTTCGATTGCAGCTGGAGGCTCTGCCCCTAATGTCACCACGACCCTTGGTGTGGGATCCCCTGGGCATGGCATGATGTGCGTAATTACATAAGACCCAATTATTAGATCGGCTTCGTTCAATCGATCGCGCTATGTGCTGGAGACAATCCCCTGCAATGGGCACTTACTCAATGCATGCGAGATCATTAAACTGGATTAGGAATCTTCGCGTTCAAGACTGTTCTCTCGGGTTGAGATCCCTCGTAAACTCGGGATGACGGAGGATTGGGATTGTAATGCAGCAAATCAAAGGATTACGCAGGAAACTTCCCCCACAGCCCGTCATCCAGAGCGAAGCGAAGGATCCCCTGCAATGGGCACTTACTCCATTCATGCGAGATCATTAAATTTAATTAGGAATCTTCGTGTTCAAGGCTGTTCTCACGGGTTGAGATCCCTCCTAAATTCGGGATGAGGCGGATGGGGATTGTAATGCAGCAAATCAAAGGATTAAGCAGTAAATTTCCCACACTCCATTCATATCATACCCCATAGAAGCAGGCTTACGAGCACTCGAAAGAGCATAGAGCCTCACTTTTTATCAAAAAAGCAAATCTTTTGACCTTAATGGATTTTTTTTGATAAGATGCAATTTTTTTTCAGGATTTATATGCTTCATTTAAAAATTAGAGTAAGTGATGAAAAACACACTCCTCGTGCCATTAATAAAATAGTCAAAGAGTTAAATAATGTTCCAAAAAATACACCTTTTACTGTCGAGTTTTACCCTGCGGGTGATTTAAATAGAAACAAAGCACAAGAATTGCTGCAAAATTTACCAACACATTGCGTTGGCATTAAGCTCAGCTCACTAACAAACTCCTCGTGGTCTTATCCTGCTATCGAACACATTGAAGCAATTTGTTCTGCAATTCCCCCTCATATTAAAATTTTAAATGCCCGCAATATCTTACCTGCGGAAACCTCTTTTGAGCATGTAAAACGTTTTTTCACAGCTATTCCTAAATCCATTACTCATTTGAATCTTCAAGAGAATCATCTGGGTAGTGTTAGTTTTGCATTGTCTCTATTATTTCCGCTTCTTCAGGGGATATCCTTGGTAGATATCCGTGATAACTTTAAATCAGTAACGGAAGTCTATGATTTAGTTCATAGTTTAACAACCCTGCCTCTCACAATATCCTCTTTGTATGTAGATTTAAAACAGCATTCTCAAGATATCCATAATAAATTTTTTATAAATCTACCTCATCATATACAACTTTTGGGGTTAGTTGCTGATGATTTTTACTGTCATGAGGAATTGACTGCTCTTTCATGTCTCGTGCCGGCTACAGTAACCACTTTGAAATGGCTCTGTGGCTCCAAATCCCCAACAGAGACTTTAATTACCCATACGCCTGATACGGTAAAGGTTTTGGATTTAACGAATTGTTCAATGTATTCGTTTCGCCGCTCTTTAACTGTCCCCCAAAATATAACCACCGTGATTTTAAACAACAATCAACTTTATTTGTGGCCCATAAGTCAGCTTATTCACTTTATAGAAAACCTACCTCCTCAGGTGCGCACCATCTCTTTAATCGGGAATAAAATAATGGAAGGTCGAACGGAGGAGGAAAACCACTTGTGGACCCAGTTTAAATTACAAAATACAAGAGCGATTATTCTTGAGAACAAACAAATGAAGGGTGTACCAAGTATGAAACGAGCTCCTTTATATAATATGTTGCACGCATTATTCTCTCAAAATAAACCGCATGAATCGGTGCCCGTATTATCAAAACGTGCCGCCCTTTGAGAACTTGATAAGCAGGTAGTTGATTAGCCTTGCAGGAGTTCCCTCGCTGATGCTCGGGATAATGTGGGGTGGGGGAGCTTTGCTGGAGTTTCCTCACTCCTAATCGGGAAAACTGGGGTCTAGAGGTAAGCTAGTTCTTGGTACATATCGGTTAAGGTCTTCTCTAGAGGAATGGTTGGCACATGCCCAATTAAAGAGTGCAACAGGTGGTTATTTCCTTGAAGAACGCGAATTTCATTGGCACGGACAAAGGCTGGGTTGGTGCGAACATCCATAGTGTATCCGGATAATTTATTCATGAATTGAATAATCTCATGAAGTGAGGTGGCTTTATTGCTGCAAATGTTTACTTTCACACTGCGTGCATTGCTGTTAAGTAATGCCCAATAGCAATCAACTACATCGCGTACATCGGAAAAATTGCGACTAATATCTAAATTTCCTAATTCGATGAGGGGATCTTTACGTGCATAATGGCTTACAATTTTTGGGATCAAAAATTGTAGTGCTTGCCCAGGACCCGTGTAGTTAAAGGGGCGGGTGATGATAATGGGTAAGTCGTCAAACCAGTTGCTCACCATATGTTCCATCGCTAATTTACTGCATCCATAGTGATTGACGGGTGCAGGGCATGTATCTTCACTAATGGTTTTTTTTTGCGGAGTACCATAAATATTCGCGCTGCTGGCGATTAAAATACGCTCAGGTTTTTTGGGTAAGGAAGCTAAAGACTCAAGCAAATTCAAGGTGCCCATGACATTCACTTGATAAAAAGCATCCGCCTTAGCATGACCAACAAAGGAAACCGCGGCCAGATGGATAACCCAATCGGGATTTACTTGCGTTACAGCAGTTTGTATTCGTTCTCGCTCAGTAATATCACCGTCAAATGAGTAAACAGTTACTCCTTGCGCTTGCAATTTATTGTGCATGTAATGCCCGGTAAAACCTCGGGCACCAGTAAGAAAAGCGGTAGGCATGACAAATCCAAAACAGTTAAAAAGAAAAGCCTAGCTCGTTACGACGAATATCGGCCATAACCATCATGTGGCATAGTTCTTCAAGTGTAGTCGTTGCTTTCCATCCCAGATTTTGCTCCGCTTTACTCGGGTCGCCGATGAGTAAATCCACTTCGGCTGGACGATAAAATTTAGGTGAAATTTTTACCAATGTCTCATTGGTTCGTTGATCGATTCCTTCTTCATTCTCATGTTCACCATGCCAGGCAATATCGACATCAATTGCTTTAAAAGCTAAGGTGACAAAATGGCGTACTGTTTCGGTGCGATTAGTGGCTAAAACATAAGTGTCCGGTATATCTGCCTGCAGCATACGCCACATACCTTCAACATACTCACGAGCAAATCCCCAATCGCGCTTGGCGTCCAAATTACCAAGCTCGAGCACTTTTTGCTTACCTAATTTGATTTTTGCAACGGCATCGGTAATTTTTCGAGTGACAAACTCACGACCACGGAGCGGGGACTCATGGTTAAATAAAATACCACTACAAGCAAATAAATTATAGGATTCACGATAATTAACCGTCATCCAGTGAGCAAAAAGTTTTGCGACACCATAAGGACTGCGTGGGTAAAAAGGGGTATCTTCAGTCTGGGGAATAGCCTGGACCTTACCAAACATTTCTGAAGTAGAGGCTTGGTATAAACGGATTTCCGGATTGACCGTGCGGATTGCCTCCAAAAGATTGACGATACCTAAACCGGTAATTTTGGAAGTGGTCAATGGTTGTTCGAATGAAACACCGACAAAACTTTGTGCCGCAAGGTTATATACTTCAGTAGCTTGAGAATTTTGTAAAAGTCGGATACTTGCTGACAAATCAGTTAAATCGTATTCTACCAAATGCAGATTTGGGTGCTCATGAATTCCTAATTCTTCAATCCGCCAAAAATTTACAGAACTGGAGCGGCGATAGGTACCAAAGACTTGATAATTTTTTTTCAGCAAGAGTTCGGCAAGGTATGCGCCGTCTTGTCCCGTAATCCCAGTTACAATCGCTTTTTTCACGTGGTTCTCCAAAGATTATATTCCTAATAACCTTACTTGGTTATCTATCGATGCGAATGTTCCTCTTAACTCTATTTGGCACTAATCCATGGCCAGCAGGAAATGGTATTCGCCTTACATGAGTGCTCTCGCATCTACTCGTCTGCCTGTCTTAATCGAGCAGGGCTTTTGATTTTAAATTAGGCTTATTCTTAATAGAGGCTAGAATATTGGGTTTGCCCGCTATTATTAAGCTGAACGGAGAGCAATACTAACACGAGAAAAGGCTGTAATAAAGCAGCAAGAGTTCGATTTGGGTCAAATATATTACAATATGCTTCATTGAAATCCCCAAGAATGAGCCACCGGATATTTGATTTTCATTTTTCACGTATTTAAGGTAACATTGTGAGAATTTTTGAACGTTTGTATAAATACTTAAACACTCATGTGTAAAACATTTTTATGGGTGTAGAGGACATGAATCACATGGTGCACCATTTATTTATGGGCGTTATGCGTTACCGGGATTTTATCTTTGACAGCATTCGCAGGGATTTCCAATTACGCTACCAAAACAGCTTTTTAGGTTCGCTATGGCTAATCATCCAGCCTGTGGCAATGATTGCTGTGTATACCCTCGTCTTTTCGGAGGTTATGCGCGCACGCATGGGAGATATGCAAAGCCCTTATGCGTACAGCATTTATTTGTGTGCGGGGATTCTCACGTGGGGCCTATTCGCGGATACTCTGGGGCGACTAGTTAACGTATTTCTTACGCATGCCAACATTATTAAAAAGTTAAATTTCCCCAGGATTTGCTTACCCATTATTGCAGCAACATCGGCCTTTTTGAGTTTTATGCTCATTTTTGGTTTATTTTTAATTTTTTTAAGCGTAACCGATAATTTCCCAGGCATTGTCCTAGTTTCTATTCTCCCGGTGCTGCTCTTACAAATGCTGTTTACGGTGGGACTTGGGGTATGGCTCGGCGTTATGAATGTTTTTATTCGTGATGTCGGGCAGATGCTGACCATTGTTTTGCAGTTTTGGTTTTGGTTTACGCCAATTGTTTATTTAAGCAATACCTTGCCCCTTTGGGTTCAGAACTTTCAACGTTGGAACCCGATGACCCATTTAATAAAAGCATATCAAGATATTTTATTATACCATCATGCTCCAGACTGGCCCTCCTTATATCCCGTTTGGGTTCTCGCGCTATTACTCATTTTAATGGCCTGGAGTGTATTTAAAAAGAATGCTGGCGATTTGGTGGATCATTTGTAATGAATAGTATAGTTGTCGACCGCTTAGGTAAAGCATACAAGCATTATCGTTCCCAATGGTTGCGAGCCCTGGAGCATTTTTTACCCTGGTCCGTATCGCGTCATCAACAAAAATGGGTTTTAAAAGAACTGTCTTTCACTATTCGCCAGGGCGAGGCTGTGGGTATTGTTGGGGTAAATGGCGCGGGTAAAAGCACATTGCTGAAAATGTTGACAGGCACCACCCGTCCTACCGAGGGTTCTGTGCAGATTAATGGCCGTGTTGCGGCATTGCTCGAACTGGGTATTGGCTTTCATCCTGATTTTACAGGCAGGCAAAATGTGTTTATGTCTGGTTTGATGATGGGGCTAACACGGCATCAATTAACCCAACTAATGCCTGAAATCGCAGCATTTGCAGACATCGGCGATTATCTTGAGCAGCCGGTACGTATTTACTCAAGCGGGATGCAAATGCGTTTGGCTTTCGCCGTAGCGACGGCGATACGTCCGGATATACTTATTGTTGATGAGGCATTGTCTGTTGGAGATTCTCGATTTCAAGCTAAATGCTTCGCACGCATCGCAGAATTTAAAAAAGCAGGTACCACCTTATTGCTCGTTTCTCATAGTGCAGAGGATATTGTCAAGCACTGTGATCGCGCATTGTTTTTGAAAAATGGCCGTTTAGAGTTGGATGGACCCTCACGTGAGGTCACGAATCGCTATTTAGACGAATTATTTGGTAAAAGCAAAATAGTGCCTCCTGTTCTTCCCGCGACGCCTGAAGATAACCAAAAAGAAGGGATTTTTGCGGCCCTGAATAATCGGCAAGATATATTTCATACTCGTGGTGGTTATCGACCTGAAGAATATCGCTGGGGGCAGGGCGGTGCAAAAATTATTGATTATGAAATCAAGGTCGAGAACCACAGTTATCCTGCGCATATTCAAAGCAATCAAACCGTACATGTTTATTTTAAAGTCTACTTCGAAGAAGATTTTGCCCAAACGGTCGCAGGAATTTTGGTTAAAGCCATTGATGGTGTCTTTTTATATGGCACCAATTCCTATCTCGCTTCCGAGCAACAGACTATATTATCCGTAAGCCAAGGGGAGTGTAAGATTTTTAAGTTTAGCTTCCCTCTACAATTTAATCACGGTGATTATTTATTATCTCTTGGGATCTCCTCAGGCCATCCCGCTGCAGAGCTCATTCCTTTAGACCGACGTTATGATGCCATTTTGCTGCACGTAGTTAAAGAACGAGAGTTTTGGGGTATCGTTGATCTGCAATCGACTTTTGAATTTTACGATTAATGAAAGGAACAGCATCTACTATGAGTACCGTTTTACGCGATTTGGTTTCCGCGCTGCCCGAAGTTTATCAACCCATTTATGGACAAGATGCCTGGGATAATGTGGCTTCCCGCAATTGTAATGAGCGTTTAGTTGTGCTTAAAGAATTATACCACCTCCTAAGTGCCTCTTTAGGTCGACCTTTACGGGTATTAGACTTAGGATGTGCACAAGGTTTTTTTAGCTTAAACTTTGCAAGTTTAGGCGCAACCGTTCAGGGGATTGATTTTTTACCTGAAAATATTGCGGTTTGTAATGCATTGGCGCAGAGTAACAAAGAACTTCAGGTACAATTTAATGTTGATAAAATAGAAGATGTGATTGAACGCCTCCAACCTGGTGATTATGATCTGGTTATTGGATTAAGTGTATTCCATCATGTAGTACATAATCATGGCGTAGCCAAAGTTAAGTCCTGGATTAAACGTCTTACCGATTGCGTGCAAATGGTCCTTATGGAGGTTGCGCTAAAAGAAGAACCTTTATATTGGGGGCCTTCACAGCCCAGTGATCCACGTGAATTATTCGAATATTGCAGTTTTGTGCACCAAGTTACTCGGTTTAATACCCATTTATCGCATATTCGTCGCCCCTTATTTGCGATAAGTAATTTCCAGATTATGCTGACCAACTTTTGTCGTCCCTTTAATCAATGGTCCGTGCGTCCTTATCAAGCAGCGGCATCTGACCGTGAGGGGAGTCGTCGGTACTTTTTTGGGGAGGATTATGTTTGCAAAATGTATCAGTATTCTCTGCCTGAGAAAGAATTAAGCACCACGATTCGCGAATTAAATTTTAAAGAATTACACCAAGAATGCCGCTTCCTTGAATCACCGCCCCCAGGCTACACCGCCCCTTATATCATCACCTCCGGCGAGAATGATCAAGAAGGATGGCTCGTGATGCAGCGTTTTCCGGGCGAATTATTGTCTGATAAGCTTCATGCAGGCAAAGCAATCGATGTGGATACAATTTTACTCCAAACCCTCGAACAGCTGGTAGTTCTTGAGAAAGCAGGTCTTTATCATAATGATGTACGCACCTGGAATGTTCTGGCAGATGAGGGGGATAATATTAATCTCATCGATTTTGGTTCCATTTCTGTAAGTCGTGATGACTGTGTATGGCCAATCAATCTCTTTCAATCTTTTTTCATCTTTGTTAATGAAATCGTGCTACAAGCAGAAATAAGGCCTGGAATTGTGCGCCCAGTTGTCTTAAGCCCCTTTCATTTACCCGAGCCTTACCTCAATTGGTTGTATGCATTTTGGAAAACACCTGTATCCCAGTGGAGCTATGCTTTACTACTCAACCTCTTCCAGCAAAAGGCTGATTTACCGGTACCTGCACTCACAGCACTTGATTTATGGGTGTCCGCACAAGAGTCAATTCTCATGCTTACCCAATCTCGTCTAATGGATGCAGAGGCGCAGCTGCAACAATTGCGTAAAACTGAATTCATGGGTGAAGCGGATTTAAATCTCTCAGATTCTGATGTATTGACGATGGATCAAATGACACAAGTCATTGAAGCACAAATAAAAAAGAATAGTTCTTTGCAGGCTAAAAAGTATGCAGATATGGAAGCACGGATTCATTTGTTAGAAAAAGAACTAATCATCGCACAACAACAAAAATTCAAAGCTCGCTGGGGACATTACCTTTTCTTACAAAAAAATTTACTTCAGCAGCAAGGAATTAAAGGGCGCACAAAACAATTAATAAAGCGTGTGCTTCGTCCTGGATGGGTTTTAATCCACCGTAAGCCAAAGTTGCGACGAGTTATAAAACGGTGTTTAAAAAGCATGGGATTAGAGGCTTTAGCCGCAAAACAGTTGATCCGTTTTAATCAAGCATTACAGCATCATAATGCAAACCTCTCATTAAGTGATTTAGAAAAACAGGCTCGAGGAAGTAATTTGCTGCCTGAAGAGGTTAAAAAAATTTTTAATCAATTAACTAGTAAAAAATAGGAGCTTATTTTGCATATTTTAATTGACCTCCAGGGGTTACAATATGCTGCAGAATCATCACCTTATTTCAGCTATGCCTTAAATCTCACTAAGGCTATAGTAAGTGCGAGTAATGAGCATCAAGTGAGTATTCTGTTGAATGGGCTAGATACCCCCGATCATTTGAATCGGATCATTCATCTTTTTTCAGGCTTAATCCCACGACATAAATTTTTTAATTTCTCTGGTGTCGCGCCAATAGATTACCAAATATCCAGTAATCATGCCCGTTACAAAGCCATACAAAAATGCCGTAACGTTGCTATCTCCCAGATTAATCCGCATGCCGTATTGATTATGGGTGGCGCACTGGTTCCAGGTCGTGAACAAGTCGTATTTTCAGCTCCTGAACCCCAAGATTCCTGGAAAACTTATTATCTAGCACTTGATTTAGAGCCAGAAGAGTCCTCGAATATTGGATTTCAACCACCCCATCAATGGCTGCTTGCGCAAGCAGATGCGTTTTTGGTCCGGCACGCAGCACAGGTGGCAATTTTACAAAAAAATTCGCAAATACCGGTACATCTTCTGCATCCCGAGGGAACCATACGAAGCCTTGAGTCCGACCAAGACAACATACAGATGGCCAATAAAGTATGGGATGTTGTAAAGGCATCTACACCTAAGGCACTCATGGATCCTAAAGAGTATTTGCACCATATGCTTCATTCCTTAAAAGAAGGTTTGAAGCTTAATCGCACCGATAAATTAGGTTTGTCTTGGGCTATTGCACGAAATAATTATGGGAACCATCGCCGTAAATTACTGATTGATATCTCGGTCCTGGTATCGCATGACGCAAAAACCGGTATTCAACGCGTATCCCGAAGCATCCTCTCGGAGTTGTTACGTAAAGGTGTGGCAGGATATGAAATTCGTCCCGTTTATTTTATACCAGGCCAATGCTATCGCTATGCGGATAGATTTTTAAAAGAACATTTTAAGCTCGATTTAGGCGCTGATGAGCCAGTCTTGTTTACGAAAGACGATGTTTTATTAGTAACAGATTTAGTCGTTCATTCCTTTCCAGCAATGAACATCCAGTTACAAAACTTGCGACGAGCTGGTGCGATGGCTTATTTTATCGTATACGATATATTACCCATATTGCACCCTGAATGGTGTCGAGAAGACATGCAAATGGCATTCCCCTTATGGCTTGGGGCCATATGCGAACATGCTGACGGTTTGATATGTATCTCAGCAAGCGTGGCTGCAGAAGTAAATGCTTGGATTGCGCAAAATAAATCACAGATTAAAATCAACCCGTACCTACAAGTTAATTATTTTCATTTAGGAGCCGATCTGGAGTCGAGTATGCCCAGTCTCGGTATTCCTACGTACGGTACGGAGTTGTTAGTCAAAATGCAGGCTATCCCAAGTTTTCTTATGGTAGGTACTTTGGAACCTCGTAAAGGTCATGCGCAAGTGCTTGCTGCCTTTGAGGCTCTTTGGCATCAAGGGAAAGATTATTGTCTGGTTATTGTCGGCAAACAGGGGTGGCGTGTACAAGAAACTGCTGATGCCATTCGTAATCATCCACATTGGAACAAAAATTTATTTTGGCTCAGTGATATTAGCGATGAGTTTTTAGAAAAATTATACCAAGTGGCAGATGCGCTAATATTTGCATCTTTTGGTGAAGGCTTTGGCCTACCCTTAATTGAAGCCGCGCATAAGAATTTACCGTTAATTATTCGCGATATACCGGTATTTCGGGAGATCGCCAAAGACAGCGCTTATTATTTCAATGGTGATAATCCCGAAGTTATTGTTAGCGCTATTGATGAGTGGCTTCAATTATTTACCGAGAATCGGCATCCTCAGTCCAAAGACATGCATTGGCTTGATTGGCATCAAAGCACCGAGCAATTACTGCAACGGTTACCACTACAAAGCATAAAAGATGAGTGTCTGGAAGCGGTGAACTGAAAGGCGTGCTAGATTTAGGAGACGATGATGAATGTTATTATCTCAGCTGAATCGCTTAAATATCCTTTAACGGGTATTGGCCGTTATGTCTGGGAGTTGCTACTACAATTAAAGACTGCTCCTGAATTGGATGATTTATTGTACTTTAAACAATTACGTCTGCTCCCAGAATGTGATTTGCCCCAAGAGTGTGCAGGAAAACCGAAGCCTTTAATCGAATGGTTGAAAAAGCAATCGTGGTTGACTACAAGCGTACTTAAAGCAAAGCCGTGGCTTGAAGGGAAACGATTGCGAGGTTATGAAGACTATATCTTTCATGGGCCTAATTTTTATTTACCGCAGACGCAATTACGTACAGTTGCGACGTTTCACGATGTCTCGGTATTCGATTGTCCGCAATATCATCCCCAGGAACGGGTTCGCTTTATGCAAAAAGCATTGGTGGCCAGTGTGGCACGTAGTCATCGCATTATCACGATTTCTGAGTATACACGACAGCAAGTTATGCGTTTATTTAACTATCCCGCAGAGCGCGTGCATACAGTTCCTCTGGCGTGTAATGCAGCATTTAAACCTTACCCAGCCAGTGATTCTGCAGCATTAATGCACCGATTGGGATTAAAGTTTAAAGAATACGCACTTTATGTGGGAACCATTGAGCCGCGTAAAAATATAAACGTATTGTTGGATGCTTATAGTCTGTTGCCGCAACGGTTACGCAAGCAATATCCTTTAGTTTTATGTGGTTATCAGGGTTGGAATAGTGCCGACTTACACCTGCGGATACAGCAGGGAATGACTGAGGGATGGTTGCACTATTTAGGCTATCTTCCTAAAGATGAACTCCCAATATTGTACTCTGCCGCACGTGTTTTTTTATTTCCAACCCACTATGAGGGTTTTGGTTTGCCACTGATTGAAGCGATGGCGGCAGGGGTCCCAGTAATATGTTCGAATACCACGTCTCTACCGGAGGTGGTGGGGGCAGCTGCATTGACCGCAGCGCCTGAAGATACGGATGCATTCGTGGCTCATTTGCAGCGGGCGTTGGAAGATGAGGCATGGATTATTGATGCGCAACAAGCAGGTATAGCACGTGCGCAACTTTTTTCCTGGCAGCGATGTGCTGCAGAGACGATTGACGTTTATCGTCAACTGCAGTAACCCCTAATTTAGCAGCGAGCAGCAGTGGGCGTGCTGTTTCGCTCTAAACCAACCCGCTCAGGCAATTGCGACAGGAACTGTTGTGTACGACAGGCGGCCTGATTCATGCCAAATAAACGATGCTGATTAAGCGCTGAGGATTTATGAGCAGTGACAATCACTTTATGTGTGGCCTCAGCTGGTTCGGTGAAGATCTGTTCTTGCAACTCGTTAAAGGCTGCAATTTTTTTCTGTGCGTATATTGCGCCCTGTAAATGCTGATGTTGGTATTTCTTCAGTAAACAGAGCGTATGCTCTTTTTTCCAATCTGGTGATAAATGAGTCTCCGGAGTAATCGCATCGATTGTGGTTTTATTACCCCTTTGTTTTTCCCAAGCCTTATTCCAGGTTAAGGGCGCTTGTGAGCCTGTGCGTGCTGGCAGGCGACTGGCTAGCCAATCCCAGATGGCTGCTAAAATATAAATGGGTAAAGCTAAATTTTTTAGTAATCGTGTGGGAATATCGGTATGATGCTCATGTCCTGCCTCATCACCTAAGCGCTCCTCTAACTGTTGCATTATATCGTCTGCAGAATGCTCTTCCGACTCAATTGCGGGGATAAAATAATGTGCATCCTCAAAGCCTTCACTGATTAGAGCGACCAAGGCTGCTGCAATTTGCGGAATACCCGGCATACGATCGGCGGTGAAGGCAATACTGACTAAATGTCCTAAAAATAGAAGCAGACGTAACGGCGTTAGCGTGATTTTTAGGAGGAGACGGAACGGATTTAGTTGCTGCCAGATATTTTCATGTTGTTGTAAATGCTCCCAGAGTACACGTAATTGATGACGCAGACGTTGCCAAAAAGACAGCTTTGCTCCTTGAGGATTTGTAGCTGCGGCGAGCATTTCCAATGATTCGCTTGTATTTTGCAGGTTAAAAAATACCGCCGATAAACCCGTAATAATCGGATTAATTATCCTCATAATAAAACTTGGCATTTTAGACATCCAGGTAAAAAGAGGGCGTGTATTTGACGCTACGGTCCACCAGGTACCCGCAGTACAAATGGTAAGGGTGATGGCCAAACCTGCCAATACTACAGACATTGTTGCCAGAAAAATATTTCGTGCAGTGATTCCTTGGCGAAAATCATTACGTAAATTCTGATACCACTTCTGTAAGGTTTGCTGGCTGATCAAATCAGTAAGGGTGTTATAAATAAGAAAACCATAGGCAATCCCCGCGATAACTGCCATAGGTGCAATAAATAAGGGCCAAAATGCGAAAGGAATCACTGCAACAAAGGGGATCACAGAGCAGGCTTCAACAATTAAATAAGTTGAGCCAAGACCCATAAACAGAGCGCTTAAAACACTCATTATTCCAGCAAGACGGTATAGTACCCGATGGCGCTGTAGGCGCAGTGCCCATTGCTGTTGCTGCTGTTGTTTAAGCCAGATGTGTACCGATTCAGCATAAGAAGTAAGTGCTTCTTCTGCCGCCGATGGATATAATTGCGAGGCAAACCATTGCTCCATATCTTTCAAACGGCGTTTCACTGCACTAAAATGATTTTTTTGCTCTTGACTGAGCTTTTTATGATTCAAGGCAGCAAATAATTTAAGTTGCTCCTGATAATCCTTAAAAAATTGTGGACAGTTATCCATGTTTGTATCTGGAAAATGCTTTAACAGAAAGTTTTTTGCTAGCTGATGAGATAAATAATCACCTTTAAATAATTTGGCTAAAGCACCTTTAATATTTTGTAAATAAATTTCTCCTTCGTAAGCTACCGAAAGCACAAATGCCCCAACTGCCAGGGGTAATATTGGAGCTAAAGCAAAAGCCCCGCCAAAACTTAAAAAGCCTAAAATTAAACTCGCACCACAGGTTAAAAGGAGCAAACTGACATAGTATGGGATACGCTTGAACTTAAATTGTTTTTTGTTTGTTTTCATTGTGCATCTGCAATGCAGGTTTGGCGTAGAGGGACTTTAACGCAAATGAGAATGATTATCAATAGCAAGAAGTGATTCTCGAAATTATCACTGCCTGTCGGTACTAATTCTTCTGACAATGGTAGATCCATTAATTTTTTTTAGGTAAAGTGTGACGGCATGATTCATGGCATGCAGTTTTGAATCGCGACTATTAGGAGAAGAAATGCGTTTTAATCAATGGATGACGTTCATCGCAGCAGGTACGTTATTTGCTAGTGCACAAGTTATGGCTGTATCTGCAACCGTGCGTGAGCAGTTACAAGTTCCTCAATGTTTGGCAGGTAAAATTACGTTACCGCACAAGGTGTTGGCAGAAAATTCTAAATTTAAACTTATTGAGATGGATACCGCGGATATTGATTCGTTAAGCCATCTAGCGGACAAAGTTCATTGTGGCCGTTTTGTTAACGTAACACCACGCATGCAAAATGTTGCTGAAGCAAATAAAAAGCAAAGGGCTGCGAAGCTTCTCAGCGCGCAGAAAATAAAGGTCACCCAGAGTATTGCGGCATATGATATTCAGCACACGGAAGCAGTTCAGGATGCTCTTGCTAAAATTGTTCCAGAAAATATTTGGCAAAACCTGACTCACTTGACGTCTTATTACAATCGCTCCGCAACCAAGCCCACTGGGGTTGAGACGGCTAATTGGCTGAAAACAAATTTTGAAGCAATGGCCGCTGAATACGGGCGTCAAGATATTGATACTTTTTTTGTAAATACTGGAAATTACAAACAGCCATCACTGGTTACCGTCATCGGTAAAGGTTTAACTGCTCCAGGAGTGGTGATCGGTGCGCATATGGATACTCTTGATGGTTTTATGCCGGGTGCTGGGGATGATGGTAGTGGTTCGGCCACCGCCATCGAAACGGCTCGTGTTCTCTTAGCTAATAAAAATACGCTAAACCGCCCAGTGTACATTATTTGGTATGCTGCTGAAGAGCGTGGATTAGTCGGTTCTCAATATGTAGTGAAGCACTTTAAACAACATAATATACCTGTAAGCGCAGTACTACAGCTCGATATGACCGGTTACCGCAACAATGCAAGTGATCCGACAATGTGGGTATTTACCGACCATGTGGACCGTAAACTAAGTAATTTTGTGGCGAAGCTTATTGATCATTACATTAAAGTCCCGGTTGATTATTCAACCTGTGGTTATGGCTGCAGTGATCATGCTTCTTGGGATGATAAAGGCATCCCAGCTGCTTTTCCATGTGAAACAAGTTTCGAAGAACATAATCCCTATATCCACAGTAAATACGATACGATGGAATTAATTAGCCTCGAACATATGACTAATTTCACCAAGCTCGCTGTTGCTTTTGCGCTTGAGCTCGCTTTAGTTTAATGTGAACAGCATGCTCTTGCTACCAGGAGCATGCTGTTCTTTATTTTCTCTTTGTGCTTGGTTTTTAATCTTATTTTAAGAGAAATAGTATACACTTAAAATTATTTATTTTTTTTGTTGTGTATAAATGCCACTATCCCCAAGAATTTTGCAGCGTATTTATGGAAACGATCCTGAGCTGATAAATCTTAATCTCGAACGAATTACTGATGGAACCTCCTCTTTTGATACAAGTGATGCTTATAACTTGGCGCAGGCTTTAGAGACGAATACACACTTACAAATACTCGATCTTCAAGGCCATGATGCCCAAGTCCCTGGAATTTTAACCATTCTTCACTCTTTGGCAGGAAATCGTTCGCTTAAGGTACTGAATTTACGAGGAAACCATGACGGTTCATTCCCCCTTAAAGAATTATTGCAGCAACTGAAACGAACTGCATTGGTTTGGTTTGATTGTGGCATGGCAACGGCCATGACGAATTCACCTTCGACTCCAAGGCTTGACAAGGTACCTGAGGGACTTTTTTTGAGAATGGATAGGGTAGATTTGGTTGAGGATGAGCCATTCGTATTGAGCGAGTTGCTTGAAGAGCTTAAAGATTTTCCAATTGCGCATTTAGACATCAGCGGGCATAACTTGACTGATGAGGAATACCCACAACTTGCCCAATTGCTCTCCCAACCTTCGTTAACGTCTATCTATTTGAATCGACTAAACCTCGGTAGCGAGGGGGCTCGGTATTTATTAAAAGGACTCCAAAAAAATGAGAAAATTACTCGTTTAGAGTTAGAACATAATCAGCTCGACGATAATTTTATTCAGAGCTTGGCCCAATGGAAAGGCATTAGTACTCTTAAGGCACTTAATCTTGCGAATAATTCAGAGATTACAGAAATCAGTGTATTGATGGAAAAGCTGGAGCCGTCGGTAATTGAAGAGATTTCATTTGCGAATAATGATACTTTAGTTAGAAACAGCATGTTGTCGGTAATGCTTTTTTTACAAAATAACACTACATGTCAACACTTAAATTTGGCGCGGGCCAATTTATATGATTTTATGCGACCGCTTTTTGCTGAACTTCCTAAAACCAAGCTTGTTTCCTTAAATTTAGCCTACTGTACCCTGGATGAGCATACCAAGGAGGAGGTCGATAATCTGATGATTATAATGAGCGAGACTTTAGGCCACCAAAGCACCCTTAGAAAATTAAATCTTACGGATAATTTTCGCGGTTATGCTGCAACTGAGTTCGCCAGGCTAGTACCGGTGATTTTGCAAAATAATAAAGGCTTAGAAGAACTTATTTTAGGAACTATGGCGCTGCCATCCGCAATTGAAAAGTCACTTGAGCATGAACTCAAGAGCAATACTCATTTACAGGTACTGGATGTAAAAGAGTTTATCACCGATAGTAAACGATTAGAGAAGATGACCTCCATTTTAGAGCGCAATCAAAAGCCGATTAGTTATATAAATCAGGTAATTAGGCAAGTAGAAGACTTATTGAATAATTCCTACGAAGAAACACGCTCCCCAGAAAATATTCACAAGCAAATAATCAAATATTATGCTGATGCAGAAAAATTTCTCAAGCAAAGGAAAAAAGAGGATAGTCCTGACCCGGTGCTACAACGCACCTTGAAGATTTCTGCAGCGAGCAGTTTTTTAAAGTTAGGCCTCCCAGTAAAAGCTTGGCGGCAAGTAATTCGGGTGGAAGATTTAGATGGAACGATGTGGCAAAAAATAACGGAAGCATTCTTTAGCAAACTGAATCAGATTCCTTCTGGTATTAAAAATAGTGACTATCACTTGTTTTTACTCATGTTGCTTCGAAAAACCGAAAATACCGCCTTTAATCGCAGCTTGCTCAGGCAGGTATTTTCAAGTTTATGCAAAACAGAGCAAATAGGTACGGGTAACGAAACCATAATCTATTTGGAAGAGTTTAAACAGGCAGTTCGGGCAGCCAAAGAGGAATTAGAGTCCAAATTAGGTGCCAAACCCGAGAGTGAAGAGCAAGCCCAATGGCGTAAAAATATTAAATTATTCGCATGCGTTCTTAAAAGACCATTCACTGAAAAAACAATTCTCAATCTTTGTAAGAATACTTACATAGCAGAACAATTGGGAAAGATGCTTGAAGTAAACAGTGAATCCATAGTGATTTTAGAACAACTTATCGTGAACAAATATCTTCAAAGTGATTCGGATATTTTAGATGTACTCTCCTCGTTAGAAAAAAAAATATTTAGAAAAATCGCACACTTGAACGATGAAAACAGTGCTTTATTGGAGATATCCGAACAAAAAATTAATCCCCCAGAGCCGCAGAAACTTCTTTTAGATAACCATGAAGCAATCAAAAATTTTTTATTAGGACTTAAAGAGAGGATTTTACAAAAAAATTGGCAAGTTCGTGTCGGAGAGGTGGGGGTCTACCGAGATAATAACGGGGTACTCGTACCTCTTGGCAAAAGAATTCCTAAGGGAGTTCAGCAAATTTTGTCAGCCATTGACGAAAAAAATGAAGATTGGTTGGAAACTTTAAACAAAGTGCATAATATAGCCGCGCATCATGGGCATTATGTTGATGTGAAAATGTTTTTTATCGGCCAATCTCTTGATACTCAGCAGTGGTATCAGCAACTAGAATCTGAAGTACAAGTACTAATCCAGCGCTATCCTCGCCCAGAATATTAATTGATTAATCCTAAGATTAGAACGAGTTAAATAGAGTTCCATTCCACCAGGGTAGATGTGTTTAAAACAACCTTATTGATTGAATTTAAACCATTGCAATGGTATTATAACCCGACTCAAACAGCATAGAAGGCATGTAAAACATGAATGAATGGTTAAATCTTTTCAATAGTGATAATGATGAAATCATTTTGATTCTTGATGGCAAAGAATATAAAAAAAATTCATGTGCCTTAGTGGGGCAAGGCTCTGAAAAAAGGGTGTTTCAACTGGCGGATACAGAATGGTGCTTTTTTGTCCCGAATAATATCCCCGATTCTGAACAGAAATGGAATACTTTAATCGGGATGGAAAAAAAATTGCTGGATCTTATAGACAGCGTTGGTCTAAAAACGCAACGTTTTACAATAACCACACTTGAAATTAAAGGTCCTGAGAACCAGACCCATAGCATGAACGTTTTATTGACTAAAAATTTTTCTAGTCTCTGTAAAACGGAGCAAATCTGTATTTATGTCCCCAAAGGGAATGAAATTATTGGGAGCTGCCCTAAGTTTACCTTGGATGCTTTTGACAGAGAAAAGATGCGCAAAATGATCCGTGCAATTTTATATGAGTATGCAATAGCCCTAACTTATGCAATACCTATTCGCGCCGCAGGAAAATCCCTAGATGATATGGAGCATTTGTATTTCCAATTGCCGGTGGGGGTTGACGAGCCTCCAACAGTCCACTATATGTTTTGGGATGTAGTGGGCGAATTTAGTACCTTGAGTATGCCCCACGTGCCAAACTTAACCAAATTAAAATCAGGGGGGCGGGATCCCAATCATCCTGGATATAAGAATGGGCTTGGGGGGATAAAATCACTGGCTAATTTTATTGCTTGCGGTATTGCACAATTCTTAGAGCTCGATGCTTTAGCCGTAAACAAGGCTATCTATGCTTTAGAAAATAAAATAGTTGATGCTCTTGATGATGACTTGTTGTTAGCGGCTCAAACTCAGGCCAGAATTCATGCAAAAAATAATTTTCAGCAAAATCTGAGAACTTATGTAGAAACCATTAATAAAAATAGTCCAGAAACCACGGATAATTTTGTGCAGGTCATGAACGCCGCGATTTCCATGGATGATGTAAATTTAGTTGCACAAGTAATGAAAGAGGCGCCACATGATTTACATCAATTAACCGACACACAAATCACCCGAATCGCACAAACAGCGCAAGAATTTGCCAATGACGAGATTATTGGGTTTATAAAAATCAACCTTTCGGATAAAAAAGCACAGTTGCATAAACTAGACCGACTGGCTGCTCAAAAGCAACAGTTACGAAGTGAATTTTTTGAACAGTATCAGAAAAAATTAACAGCGGATAAAATGCGGGGATGCCGTTTATATTCTTTCTTTGTAAAAAGTTTTGTAAGCAATGAGATGACCTTAGATGCAATTGTGAACCATGCTAAAGGATTGTCAAATCAAGGAACAGGACAACGTAGTAATGAAGTGCTCAAAAAATTAGGCTGGCTTGATGAACATAATCAGGAAACAGATCTGATTAAGCCATTTCTTGCTCATAACCCTAACTAAAGTAGTTGGCCCTTGAAGTAGGGCCCAGGTAATCTATTCAGAACTAATATCGAATGTTAGCAGTTAAAACGGAACATCATCATCTAATTGGTCAAAAGCATCTTGAGCCATAGAGGATGGTTGATTATTTGAGCGTGCATTATTTGCGGGTGCATAATTGTTTTGAGGCATATCCTCATAACTGCCGCCACCACTTTTCGTGTCCAGCATTTGAATGTCATTCGCTACGATCTCAGTAGTATAGCGATCTTGACCTTGTTGATCCTGCCATTTCCGCGTGCGTAAGCTGCCTTCAATATACAATTTAGTGCCTTTACGTATGTATTCACCGGCAATTTCACCCAGTCGATTAAAGCATACAACGCGATGCCATTCCGTTCTATCTTGTTTTTCTCCGGTATTTTTATCTTTCCATGACTCGCTGGTGGCAACGGATATTGTTGCTACTGCATTGCCATTCGGCAAATATCGAACTTCGGGGTCACCACCCACATTACCGATCAAGATGACCTTATTAATTCCACGTGCCATTGAGTATCTCCTGTGCGAAAGTTAGGGGCAGAGTATAACTAATTTTTATAGTGCTTGCCCAGTCAGAGTGCTATTGAATAATGTATGGTTAGCTTAAATTACCTTTGAAGCGCTATCAAGCTTAAATATGGTCTTACTTGTTTCATGATACACTACAGACCAAAATGTTTGGGATTATTGGAGTTTAGTATGAACCATGCTGATGAAAAATTAGAGTATGAGTCCGAGTTAGGTCAAAAATCCACATATGATGCAACGTATAATCCACAGCGATTATACCCTATTTCTCGCGAAAGTAAGCGTCAAGAGTTGGGGATTGACTCCACCAAATTGCCTTTTTATGGATATGATTGCTGGAACCATTATGAGGTCTCTTGGCTTAACCCCAAAGGCAAGCCAGTCGTAGCAATCGCTGAAATTATTTATGATTGCCAATCACCAAAAATTATCGAATCCAAATCGCTCAAACTTTATTTTAATTCATTTAATAATGCCAAAATGACCTCATTTGGGGCAGTGGAGGAGCTGGTAAAAAAAGATTTACAAGAGCGTTTGGATACCGAGGTTTTGGTAAAACTAACACCGTTATCACAATCTCCGTTACAACAAATAGCAACCTCTTTTTCTGGGGAGTGCTTGGATGAGCTGGATATTACGTGTGATATTTATCAGGTCGAGCCTTTATTTCTCAAGACTAGTGAGGAAGAAGTTACCGAGGTTCTGTATTCCGATTTACTTAAATCTAATTGCCTGGTAACCCAGCAACCAGATTGGGGAAGTGTGCAAATTAGTTATTCAGGAAAGAAAATTGACCGGGAGGGGTTATTAAAATATCTGGTTTCGTTTCGTAATCATAATGAATTTCATGAGCAGTGTATTGAACGAATATTTATGGATCTGCAAAAGTATTGTCGTCCACACTCACTGACGGTGTATGGACGCTATACTCGACGCGGGGGCTTGGATATTAATCCATTTCGCAGCACGGAAAAATGCTCTTTTACGGATAAAAATCAGCGTTTAATCCGACAATAATTCTGAAGGCAAAATGGTCATGATCTCCTATTATCTCATGATTGCAAAATTTAGCCTGAATAGGCTAAGTTTTGGCAATCGAATTCAGAATTTGAAGACGATTTCATTTCTGAACTTTCTTGAGATAAACCCCTGTTCGTTAGCTGATATACGTTTTTCATAACCTGAGGCGGTGGAGAGCTATTTGCAGTTGAAATTAGTGGTCTTTTTTGAACGTCTTTTTTATGAGCAGGTGATGAACGCTGATTGTGCGTCTGAGGATTAAATAAAGTGCGCACTGCTGCATAGGTTAATCTCGTGGGTTTGGTCTCCGTGGTAGTACTTTGGGTGACTTTATTATTAGCCTCGATTTCCTCGTAAGTGCTTTTTAATTTATTACCCTGAGTTTCTTGGATGATCTCGCTCACAAATGGTTTGGTGCAATTTATTGCGCGGAGTTTGGGTAGATATTCAATAATGCCCTGAAGAGATTTAATGCTGTTGGCATTTTTTACTGCGCGAATAATTTCAAAATTGCTTAGCTTCGATTCCTGTACGGTTTTCCAATTTTTCAACACATAGTCTAATTTTGAGATATATTCATTATTTTTAATAAGTTCTTCAATTTCTGATGAGTGAAATCCCAATATTTTTAGCTGGTTAATATTATCTTTTAAATTGAGAAGATCCTCTTTACCCCCATTGACCGCGGTTAAAAAGATGATCTCACATCCTGGTAGAGGTTTAACGCTGGTATGAAAATCCCTTATGGCATCAAGTAGCTGCAGTTTTTTAAAATTTTCGATTTGTGAATTCGTATATTCATAAGCCCTCAATACTTTTTCTAAGTCAATTTTCTCGGTTGTAATTTTTTTGGAGGGTCGATCATTGATCTCTTCTTCGGATTTTCTTTTGGTAAGAATGGAAGCGGTTAGGGAGTAAGATTTTATACGTTTAGCTGCAAATAATAAGTCATTTTTTTGGTTCTCAGGGAGCTTACAACGTGCAAGTTCGTTTAAGAAATTAGATGATTGCTCATGAAGTATTATTTGTAGTTCCCTAATCTGGTCAAAATTATTTAAGTTATTTAATTCAACAATAATTTCACGAATTTGTTTTTCATTATTTTCTTGAAGCGCGGTGCATAATTTTGTATAGAGAGCAGACATAGTTCACATTAAAATGTATTATGATAAATCAATTTGAATTTATTTCAATGACTCTGCAATAAGTATTATCTTTTATAATTCCTCTTTATGCGCGTCTGCCCGTGGCGGACAATGATACTCCGCCGTGACTTTTTGGTCTGCATCCATTGCCCTGAGGATAACGGGGAATTGCCATAAAGAGTACAAGTGTTTCATAACTGCCGTAGTACTCTCACCTAAAGGGGAACGGTTTTGTTGGGTATAGTGCAGCGTTAGTGAACGATCTCCTTGTATATCCACTTCATATACTTGAATATCCGGTTCGTGATACCCCAAATTATATTGACGCGATAGTGCTTCACGAATTTTTTGATAGCCTAAATCATTATGGATGGCATTAACGTAGAGTTCCGGACTTCGGTCATCATCAACAATATGAAACAATTTTAAATCCCGAATGAGTTTCGGGGATAGATATTGCGCAATAAAACTTTCATCTTTGTAATTACGCATGGCGGTATCCAAACTGCTTAACCAGTCTGTATTAACCAGATACGGGAACCATTTTTTGTCTTCTTCCGTTGGATTTTCACAGATGCGTTTGATATCTTGCATCATATGATAACCTAAGGTGTAAGGATTGATACCGCTATAATAGGGACTGTTGTAAGGAGGTTGCATAATGACATTGGTATGGCTTTGTAATACTTCCAACATAAACTCATCGGTAACCAGACCCTCGTCATAAAGTGCGTGGAGAATGGTATAATGCCAGAAACACGCCCAGCCTTCATTCATGACTTTAGTTTGGCCTTGAGGATAAAAATATTGTGCCATTTTGCGTACAATGCGCACGATTTCCCGCTGCCATGGCTCTAATAAAGGCGCATTTTTTTCAATAAAATATAGGATGTTTTCTTGCGGCTCGTCTGGGAAGCGCTTCTTTTTATGTTCTTGCTGCACCTGTTTGGTCACGGGTATAGTGCGCCATAGTTCATTTACCTGTGATTGCATGTAAATTTCACGATTTTGTTGACGAATTTTTTCTTCTTGAATGGAGAGTGGCGCAGGATGTTTATAACGGTCAACACCGTAGTTCATCAGCGCATGGCAGGCATCAAGTATCGCTTCGACCTCATCAATACCATGGCGTTCTTCGCATTCACTAATGTATTTTTTGGCAAAGACCAGATAGTCAATAATGGCATCGGCTGAGGTCCACATTTTAAAAAGATAATTATTTTTGAAAAAAGAATTATGTCCATAGCAGGCATGTGCAATGACTAAGGCTTGCATCGCCATGGTATTTTCTTCCATGAGGTACGAGATGCAGGGGTTGGAGTTAATCACGAGCTCATAAGCAAGTCCCATGTGGCCGCGTTTGTAACTTTTTTCCACCCCTACAAAATGTTTGCCGAAAGACCAGTGATTATAGCCAATAGGCATGCCCACGGACGCATAAGCGTCCATCATTTGCTCAGCGGAAATGACCTCAATCTGATTTGGATAGGTGTCGAGTTTAAAATCTTGTGCAATTCGTGCAATTTGTTTGTCGTATTCATGAATTAACTCAAACGTCCATTCAGAGCCACGCGATATGGGTTTTTTCTTGGTCATACCGTCTTCCTTTTAAATAATTCATGAAACACGGGATAAATGTCTGCCACGGTATCAATATTTTCCATAGCGAAATTCGGAAAGCGCTCTTTTACTAATTGATACACTTCCCATAAACTTTGATGATGTCGGGGCATAATTTCAATGTAGGCAAAATATTGTAACAACGGCATAATCTTTTCCTGCAGTAACTCTTGGCAATAGGGTGAGTCGGCATTCCAGTTATCCCCATCTGAGGCTTGGGCTACATAGATATTCCATGCTTGAGGCGGATAGCGGTTTTCAATAATCGTATTTAGTAATTCTAGTGCACTGGATACTACCGTGCCACCTGTTTCCCGGGAGTAAAAAAACTCCTCCTCGTTGACCTCTTTTGCGGAGGTGTGGTGGCGGATAAATACTAAATCAATTTTTTCATAGTTTTTGGTGAGAAACATGTACAGCAGAATAAAAAATCGTTTAGCGATATCTTTTTTTGCCTCATCCATTGAGCCGGAAACATCCATGACACAAAACATGACTGCTTGAGTCGATGGGGAAGGAATTTTGATACGGTAGTTATACCTTAAATCAATAGTATCAATGAAGGGTACTTTTTTAATCTTCTTCTTAAGAAAGTCAATGTGTTCCTTCAGTTCATGCGTAATTAATGGATCAGGTACAGGTTCTTGATATAACCGTGCCAATTCCTCTTCAGCGGCTTTTAACTGGCGCTTATAAGGTGAAGCTAAAGCAACGCGTCTACCAGTCGCTTGTTTCATTGATCGTAATACATTAATATTATTAGGAATACCGCTATTGGTTACGCCTGCACGTACAGTTTTAAAGGTACTAATCTTCGCCAGTTCTTTTTTGATTAGATCCGGTAATTCCAAATCTTCAAAATATAAGTCAAGGAACTCCTCCCGCGAAAGTTCAAAAACAAAATCATCTTCACCCTCACCGCTATTACTTGCATCACCATCACCACTGCCTTGGCCTGCACCACCAGCTGGGCGTTTAATTCGGTCACCGGCGATAAAATTATCATTCCCAGGCAGTACACGCTCTACGTGTCCACCCTGGCCGCGATGAAAAGTGGGCTCAGAAATATCTTTTGCAGGAATAGTAATCTGCTCACCTTGATCGATTTCCGTGATGCTGCGCTTGCCTACCGCATCGGAAACCGCACGTTTTATTTGATTTTTATAGCGACGCAGAAAGCGTTGACGATTTACCGTACTTTTTTTTCCCGCATTCTGTCGTCTGTCAATCAGTTGCGACATAGTAAGCTCCATGACCACGCTCTGCTGACTACCAGAGGCCGCAGTAAAATTATTGCAGAGCGCATAAAGTCAGTTCTATTACTGGGATTTACGAACCCGTAGGTACCATTCACACAATAAACGTACTTGTTTACGGGTATACCCTTTCTCCACCATGCGGGAAATAAATTCCTCATGTTTTTTCTTGTCATCTTCTGAAGCTTTGGCATTAAAGGAAATAACCGGGAGTAAATCCTCCGTATTGGTAAACATTTTCTTTTCAATAACTGAGCGTAGTTTTTCATAACTATTCCACACGGGGTTTTTTCCACGATTATTGGCACGTGCCCGCAGAACAAAATTGACTACCTCATTACGAAAATCTTTGGGATTAGAAATCCCTGCTGGTTTTTCAATTTTTTCAAGCTCAAGATTAAGTAAGCTGCGATCAAAAATTTCACCGGTATCGGGATCGCGATAATCCTGGTCCTGAATCCAGAAGTCAGCATAAGTGATATAGCGGTCGAAAATATTTTGGCCATACTCAGAGTAAGACTCAAGGTAGGCTGTTTGGATTTCTTTACCAATAAATTCGACGTATTTGGTTGCTAGATATTCTTTGATAAAGCCAAGATATGTTTCTTGAGTTTCTTGAGGAAGTTGTTCTTGTTCGATTTGTCGTTCCAGTACATACATTAAATGCACCGGGTTTGCGGCGACTTCACTGTGATCAAAATTAAAGACTTTGGATAAAATTTTAAAGGCGAAGCGGGTGGAGATACCACTCATGCCCTCATCAACCCCTGCAAAGTCACGATACTCTTGATACGATTTCGCCTTTGGATCGGTATCTTTTAAACTTTCACCATTATAAACACGCATTTTTGAGTAAATGCTGGAATTTTGTGGTTCTTTGAGCCGTGTGAGCACGGAGAATTGCGATAACATCTCCAAAGTGCCTGGGGCGCAAGGCGCATTAGTCAACGAGCTATTATCGAGTAATTTTTTATAAATATGAATTTCCTCAGAGACCCGCAAGCAGTAGGGGACTTTAACAATATTGATCCGGTCAATGAATGCTTCATTATTTTTATTATTCCGAAACGTCTGCCATTCCGACTCGTTCGAGTGTGCAAGAATGACGCCTTCAAAAGGAATGGAGGATAATCCTTCGGTCGCGTTATAGTTCCCTTCCTGCGTAGCAGTAAGCAGTGGATGTAAAACTTTAATGGGTGCCTTAAACATTTCTACGAATTCTAATAAACCGCGGTTGGCACGGCATAGCCCACCCGAATAGCTATAGGCATCGGGGTCGTCCTGGGAAAATTCTTCCAATTTACGAATGTCCACTTTACCCACCAGGGAAGAAATATCCTGATTGTTTTCATCACCAGGCTCTGTTTTAGCAATGGCGATTTGCTTTAAGCGAGAGGGTCGTACTTTAATCACGCGAAATTGACTTATATCGCCGTTAAATTCATGTAATCTTTTCACCGCCCAGGGAGACATAAGATATTTTAAATAGCGGGCGGGTATACCAAAGCGCTCTCGCAACAGCTCCGCATCTTCAATGGGATTAAACAATGATAAGGGTGATTCAAAAACGGGAGAGCCTTTAATCGCATAGAACGGAACCTGCTCCATTAAATCTTTTAATTTTTCAGCAATCGAAGATTTACCCCCTCCGACCGGTCCTAATAAATAAAGCACCTGTTTGGTTTCTTCAAGACCTTGCGCCGCATGTTTTAAAAAGCCAACAATCTGCTCAATGGGCTCTTCCATACCATAAAAATCACGGAAGACTTGATAACGGTGAATGATTTTATTGGAAAAAATGCGTGAGAGGATGGGATCATGTCGAGTATCCACCATTTCTGGTTCGCCAATAGCCATCAACAAGCGTTCTGCTGGATTGGCATAAGCTGAAGGATCGTTCTTACATAATTCCAAATATTCATCCAAGCCCATTTCTTCTTCTTTACTATCCACAAAGCGCTTGGTATAACCGGCCAAAAAATCTTGAGTATTCATGAGCCATCCCCTTCTACTTACCCATACAGGATTCTAACAAACAGCAATGCATGGTATTTTTAATTTTCATGTTTCAACCACTACTTATATAATCAGTATAGGCATAAAATTGGTAGATAACTCAATAAGCTGAGCAGTATTTTGTGAAAATTACAGTAAAAAATTCGCCACAGCTCTAAGCGGCATCCTCTAGCGGATGATTATAATATCGTTTTTTACTAAAATTATTTAATCTACTAGGCATATTCCAGTCATTAGCAGTGAATCTTGAACGACTTATTAAAGGAAAAAAGATGAAGCATAGCCAAAGCGCAACAATCTATCTTAAAGACTATCAGCCTCCCGTGTTTAATATAGAAACAGTCCATCTTAACGTGGATCTTTACGACGACCATGCCCTGGTGCGCAGTGAATTACAATTGACTCGTCAATATCCAGGTTCCCTGCAACTGGTTGGTGATGAGTTGGAACTTGTGAGCATAGAGCTGGATGGCGAATCCTTGCCCGCTGAGGCCTATGAGGTAACGCCTGAACAATTAACGATTTATCAATCTCCAGATTCATTTAAATTGATGGTAACAACACGAATTTATCCACAAAACAATACCCAATTATCTGGGCTTTATCGCTCAAATCATTTGTTTTGCACCCAATGCGAAGCTGAGGGATTTCGCAGAATTACCTATTTTCTTGATCGCCCCGATGTACTTGCGACCTATACAACGCGTATTACCGCAGAGAAAAATCAATATCCCATTCTCTTATCAAATGGTAATTTAGTGGATTCGGGAGATGCTGGGGAGGGGCGACATTGGGCCGTATGGCATGATCCCTTTAAAAAACCTTCCTATTTGTTCGCACTAGTTGCCGGTGATTTATCCTGTGTCCAGGATGAATTTGTCACAAGCTCTGGTAGAACCGTAGATTTACGCATTTACGTTGAGCCTGGCAATGAAGATAAATGTGATCATGCGATGAACTCACTAAAGAAATCGATGCGGTGGGATGAAGAGGTCTATGGGCGAGAGTATGATCTGGATATTTTTATGATCGTGGCTGTCAGTGACTTCAATATGGGGGCGATGGAAAATAAAGGTTTAAATATTTTTAATTCAAAATACATTCTCGCTCGCCCTGATACAGCGACCGATCAAGATTTTGCTGATGTTGAAGGAGTCGTCGCTCACGAATACTTCCATAATTGGACCGGAAACCGGGTAACCTGTCGGGATTGGTTTCAATTAAGTTTAAAAGAGGGACTCACAGTTTTTCGTGATCAAGAATTTTCTCGGGATATGAATTCGCGTGATGTCAATCGGATTATGGATGTTAAAGTATTACGTAATAGCCAATTCCCTGAAGATGCCAGTGCCATGGCGCATCCAGTGCGTCCTGATTCTTACGAAGAAATAAATAATTTCTATACCGCGACCATTTACAATAAAGGGGCAGAAGTTATTCGCATGCAACATACTCTATTGGGGCCTGTACGTTATCGTCAAGGGATGGATTTATACTTTAAGCGTCATGATGGCCAGGCAGTTACTATTGACGATTTTGTTGCGGCGATGGAAGATGCCAACCAAGTTGATTTAACGCAATTTAAACGCTGGTACAGCCAGGC
>JAFKHV010000107.1 GCA_017306715.1 Legionella sp.
ATAGACAATGAGCGCATCCAAATAGCTAATTATCATACTGATAAAGAAGAACTTTCTTGTGAGCTCACTGATGATTTATCAGATCAGTGTGGGATGAAAAAAAATGCATTAATTAAATATTTAAAGCGATTCGATTTAAAAAAAGGAGAATCGCCAACAACAGAAGTATTCTTGCCTACAAAAAAAGAAGAGACGATAGCTATCAACTTAGTCAGAATTAGAGAAATTCAAACCGAGTTAAATCAATGCAAGTTACTGGATACTGCTTTTGGTTAACCGAATAAGTAAGCCAAACCGAACTAAAGCCGCTGTCAGATTATGTTCAACAAAAGCTTCAGGATGATAATTTATCGCCTAAATTGAAACAATTTATCGAGTACGAGCTTCATTCTTTACAAGAAAATCCCATATACGAAGATTATTACTATCTTGCATTCTTGGACCAATTGGGTAAACCCGGGTTTTCTGAGTCCGATGAGCTTTTCTTTATCAAAGAAATGGTTAAAACTCGTGAAGAAAAACAAGCCAATCTAAACTTAAAGGCTTTTTAATAATCTAATTAATTATCGATGTTGTCTCGAAAACCGAACCACCCAGTTGTTCCGATGTGGCCGAGTTGACCGCATGTTGATGCTAAAGCCTGGTGGCGTATGCCGCCACATGCTCATCCCAGCATGAGCCCAAAACCATAAAAGCAAGTCCTATTATACCCGTCTGCTGCTCTCACCTACCACATACACCATCTTACCTTCTGCCAAGAACATCTATGCTGGCTGATGCGCAAGATAAGTATACAGGACTTACGAAAAACCCCACCTATTAGGCCAATAGATCAAAGAAAAACAAGAGAATTCTCAAGGAGAGGATGTCGAAAAGATCATTTGCAATGTAGTTTTATTTATCTAAGATGGCGTATATTTTTTCCGACAGAGCGCAGCCATAGCCCGCCCAAGAAAGTCATTTGGCCGATTAGAATATTGCCAATATTTGCTAAGTAGCCAAGTCAATTATACGCTCACCAATTATGCGGAGCATGTATCTGATGTAAGCCATGATTTGGTAAAATTGTACCTAGAAAGAGAGCGATTAACAGCCAGTGACGTTTGGTTACAAGTTAAGGCTGAGCTTGTGGCAAGTGAGGAAGGATTTATTGTATTCGATGATACGGTTCTAGATAAAAGCCATTCCCGCCATATCGAATCAGTACGTTGGCAGTACAGTGGTAATGCCCATGGCGTTATTCGCGGAATAGGACTGGTTAACTGCATCTACGTTAACCCACAGACCGAGCAATTTTGGGTTATCGATTTTAGAATTTTTGACCCGGAAAAAGACGGGAAAGGTAAAGCAGACCATGTGAAAGACATGCTTAATAATATTGTTTACCACAAGAAATTACCGTTTAAAACGGTGTTAATGGATACCTGGTATGCTACCAGCACGCTGATGTTGTTTATCAATGATCATAACAAAATATTCTATTGCCCCATGAGAAAAAATCGATTAGCTAAACTCAAGGGGTCTGATGAAACCTACCAGCCATTGCGTAGCTTTGAATGGAGCGAAGATGAATTAAGACACGGCAAGCTCATTAGGCTTAAAGGGATGCCTGAGCATTTACAGATGAAGTTGTTTTCTGTTGCTATTTCTTCTAATAGAACAGATCTTATTGCTACTAATGATACGTCACAAACTTGCGCTAATGACACGAAGAAAATTTGTGCCATACGATGGTATGTGGAACAATTTCATCGCGAAGTGAAGCAGCTTACTGGTATTGATAAATGTCAGTGCCGCAAGCAACGCATACAACGAAATCACATCGCCTGCGCTATTTATGTCTGGGTTAATTTGAAAAAAATTGCTTACCAAACGGCACAAACTGTCTATCAAATAAAAAAAAACCTCTTAAAAAATTATCTTATCAATGAACTAAAAAATCCTTCTGTTTTAATGAGTTTTTCGTAAGTCCTGATATATTGCGAAATGGTGTTAGAGAACCATTTGAAAATTTAAGTATAGGTACTCGCGAGCAGCTTGCCATTTTGTTACGGTTAGCCTATGCAGACTTACTGGCAGAAAAAGGGGCTTCTGTGCCAGTAATTCTCGATGACGCATTAGTTAATTCTGATGATCTCAGACGCGAGAAAATGAAACAAATTTTACACCGTGCATCTAAAAAGCATCAAATAATACTCTTAACATGTCATGGCAATGACTATCGTGATTGCGGTGGAACATTCCTAAGTATTTAGCTTTTTAATCCTCTAAACAAACTAAAACCACATCCAATAATCTGGGCTTGCATCTCACTGGAACCGACACGAATGTCAGCCCAATCCTCATTAAGTGCGATTAACTCAAACTGGTGAGTCTCTTTGGAGGCCGATAATTGCTTATACTTGCGAACAATTACTTCCTGATCCCCTTCCATCAAGGCCACTACAAAATCACCAGGTTTGGGGCTTGTATCTGGATCTACGATGATGACATCATTAACCCGAAACTCGGGCATCATGCTTTCATCTTTAATCTGCAGTGCAAAAGCATTTTTTCCAATGCTATCACTAACAGCTGTACTGACAGGAATAAACTCAACTTTGGTATCAACATCATCTTTAATTTTCTGGATAAAAGCAGCAGGATCAATTGCTTGTTTGTAATCCAAGACAGGAATCAATGCACCCATGCCAAGGGATTTTGTCATCTTCCCTTCACGATTATCGGTTAAGCACATTAAATAAGAGGCTGAAACTTCAAGTGCATCTGCCAACAATTTAATTTCTGTTGGGCCAGGGGTACGGTCCCCTCTTTCATAATTATTAATACGTGAAATTTTCAACTCACTAGTCAACTCAGCCAATGCTTTTCTCGTCAGTCCTTTGGCCTTTCGTTCATTCATGATTCTTTGGCCAATTTTCTCTTTGATGTTCATACCCATTCCACGGTTTTTGGTTAATAAATTAATCCATTTACATATTGACTATAACTCAATATGTGTTATTTTGAGATTTATTAAATACTCGTTTTGAGTAGTTAAGCTCATTAAGAGCTAATTTTTGCCTTAAGTTCTCAAAATGTTATCACATGTTTCATTGGACGCTAAGACTTTTAGTTAAGGAATAACGGATTATTTATGTACTTTACAGTGAATGACAAAGAATTGGATGCGCTCTGTGGGCTTTCATATATCCAGCAAATTACCTACTTAAGAGGTATTCGACCTTACATGGATCGCAATACATTCATAGTAGGGATTAAGCGACGTATTAGTTACCAATCGCTGGCTGAGGTACTTTATATTGAACCCCATCAAGGCATTACAGAATCTGGAAGTCCTAGCCGTCAGCAAATTCGCCGAGCCGTTAAAGGGCTTGAACGCTCAGGTCTTATAGTTATTCAGTCTTTCGATAAACATCTTATTTTAAAATGTCTTTTAGCGGATATCAGTTATTGTGTCCAAAATAAACCCGGCACAAACCCGACACAGCAAGCCGACACAAAGTCGCATGCGAAACTCCCTATCAATACAGGGTATTCTGAGGGTGTAGGAACAAAAGCCGACACAGATGAAATCCTAAAAGCCGACACACCTCTAATAAAAGAAAATAATTATATTTATTTATTACAACGCTTCGACCATTTCTGGCGTATGTACCCCGAGAAAAAGTCACGTGAACGTGCCTTTGAAATCTTTAAACAAATCAATCCAGATGAGCCTTTTCTGCAAAGCATGCTGCAAGCCCTAGATCAACAAATCAAAACCCGTACAGCAAAAGAAGCCCATGGGGAATGGGTTCCAGCATGGAAATTTCCAGCCAACTGGTTGTCTCAAAAATGCTGGGAAGATGAGGTCAAAATCGAATTAACGCAGGAGAAAAGGAATGAGAAGTGCGGCACAAATACTAAGAGCGGAGCCATTGATCCATTCTGGAACCCAGAAGCAGGAGACGCAGCAATCACCGATAAAGACGAATACAAGCAGTCAAACGTCATCAACCTGCAATGCTACCGACAGTAGAAAAAAGTGTATTGAAAACTTGTTTACTCGCTTTGCAGTTTACTACGGACATTTGTGGCGCAGTCAGTTCAAGAGTGATGGTTTTTTAGAGTTTGCCAAGAAGGAGTGGCTGGAGGGCCTAAATCAATTCAGTGATGAGATTTTGAATCAGGTCATTATTGATTGCCGAGATCATTGCGAAATGCCTCCTACCCTGCCGCAAATGATTGGCTTTTGTCGTGATATTAAAAGACGAAATTCTTTTAATGTCGTACCAGAAAAATATCAACCAGCCAGCAAAGAAGTGGTTGAAGAGAATATCAGGCAGTGCAAAGCCTATTTATTTAAATAATAGAAGGAGAAGCAATATGTTGGTTTTAACAAGAAAAGTTGGGGAGTCTGTTGTTATCAGTGAGGAAGTTTACTGCACTGTAGTGGGTTATCGTGATGGTGAAGTTCGCCTTGCTTTCGATGCCCCTCAATCGATCCCTGTTCACCGTGATGAAATCCAAAGACGTATTTATCGAGAACGCCAAAAAGATCAATGGTTCAGCGACTCTCCTTCCAATAAGGGAAGCATTGTTGACCGTTTAATTAGCAAATTCAAACACGGCTTGAAGTCAGCTTAAGGATTATTCGTATGAAGGCACAAGAAGAACAAGGGATAACGGTTAAAGACCGCGCCCGTGAAAAGTTAAGGCGTGATTTGGGTGGCATGATTGAACAGGCGCTAAGTGATCCTAAAACCGTTGAAATCATGCTCAATGCAGATGGCAAACTTTGGCAGGAACGTCTTGGAGAAACAATGCGTTGTATAGGTAGTATCAATGACGCTCGTGCTGAATCCATCATTAAAACTGTTGCAGGCTTTCATGGTAAGGAAATAACCCGTTTTAATCCGATACTGGAAGGTGAGCTGCCACTGGATGGATCACGTTTTGCAGGACAGCTGCCACCAGTAGTCTCAAAGCCAACATTTGCAATTCGTAAAAAAGCCATTTCGGTTTTTACACTGGACGACTACGTAAAATCAGAAATTATGACAGAAGCACAATGTGCAGTGATTAAAAAAGCTGTTATTGCACATCGAAACATTCTTGTTATTGGTGGCACAGGTTCTGGGAAAACTACATTAGTGAACGCCATTATCAATGAAATGGTTCGTAGTTCACCATCCGAACGCGTCTTCATAATTGAAGATACTGGTGAAATTCAATGCACCGCTGAGAACTGCGTTCAATATCACACCACTATTGATGTCAATATGACCCAGCTTTTAAAAACCACTCTTAGGATGCGGCCAGACCGAATCCTTGTTGGTGAAGTTAGAGGAAGTGAAGCACTGGATTTACTCGATGCCTGGAATACTGGTCATGAAGGTGGTGCTGCTACTTTGCATGCCAATAACTGTCTTGCAGGACTTCATCGTTTGAAATCACTCATTACCCGTAACCCCTCTGCTCCAACTGAAATTGAACCTTTAATTGGTGAAACGGTTCATTGTGTGGTGCATATCACAAGAACACCGCAAGGACGCAGAGTTGAAGAAATCATATCGGTTAAAGGGTATGAAAACGGTCATTACAACATCGAACAACTTATTT
>JAFKHV010000108.1 GCA_017306715.1 Legionella sp.
TCACCACGAATTACATGCGTTATGTTCATGTCCAAATCATCAATAACTACAGCAAAATTATAAGTAGGATGTCCATCTGAACGAATCAAAATTAAATCATCAAGCTCGGCATTATCGACATGGATTTCTCCGTAGACCTGATCAGTAAATGACACCACACCCTCTTTAGGATTTTTAAAACGCACAACATGAGGGACGTCAACAGATTGCAGTTGCCTATCACGACAATGCCCATCGTAACGTGGCTTTTCTTTAGCGGCTAATTGCGTCTCACGTAAGGCTTCTAAGCGTTCTTTGCTGCAGGTACAAAGATATGCTTTCCCTTCAGCCAGGAATTTCTTCGCCACCTCCTCATAACGCGCGTAGCGCTGAGTTTGGTAAACTGGTCCTTCGTCATAATCCAGACCTAACCAGGCCATTCCATCTAAAATAGCCTGTACGGACTCTTGAGTTGAGCGCTCTTGATCCGTATCCTCTATCCTTAAAACAAACTTTCCACCATGACGCTTAGCATAAAGCCATGAAAATAAAGCTGTTCTAACTCCGCCCACATGTAAATATCCTGTTGGACTTGGTGCAAATCGTGTTCTAACCGTCATAATATCTTCTTCATTGTAAGGAATAAAATAATCGCGTTATAATAGCCGAGTTTAGCGGCAACGCAAAGGTAGACATCAAATACCTAAGGTAAACCTGTCTTTAGCCTCATCGCAGGAGCTCAATTGAAAAGTATTGGGATAAAATATCAACTAAGAATAACAACACTCATTCCTGCCTTCCTTGTGGCCTTACTATTCGCTGTTTTTTATAATGGCTTATATGGAAATGATTTAAAGCAACACATGTCACGACTAGGGGAAGCATACATAAGACAACTAATTCCTGCAGCACAATATGCTATGTTACGACGTGATGACCGGACACTCCAGGGGTTAATCAATGCTTCTACGATTAATCCGGAAGTTAAAGCGCTTGCTTTTTATAACAGTGAAGGACAATTACTAGCTTACCGTGGTGGCAAGCATTCGCTGCATAAGCCATTCAATCCACCTCAGTTTACGGGTGACTATATTGAGAGTAAACAAATAAATCCCTTTACTATTAATTTTATAGCTCCAGTTACTATTCCCAAGTTTAACTTATATTCCAATACAACATTCACCCCACATGTGAAAAATTCGAGCGTCCAGGCTGATGATATCTTAGGATGGTTATCAATTGATATCGATACACGTTTTATGCTTATCAAACGCTATCAGATGTTAATCGTTACCATCTTTATCACCATGCTGGGTTTACTTATAGGTCTGAGTTGTCATTACTTTCTGTCCAAACGCATTTATTTACCCATTTCCCGTTTGCGCCGCAGCATGAAACAAATTTTACGTAATGAGTTTGAAACAGAGATTAAAGCCACAACTAAAGGGGAATTGGGAATTATTGAAAAAGGTTGTGTGCATTTACAAAAAAAATATTTAGAGATTGTTAAAGACTTAAACCAGCACATTGAACTGGCAACCATTGATTTACAACAAGGTTTAGAGCTACTTGAAGAAAAAAATATTGAATTATCTTTAGAGAAGAAAAAAAGCGAAGATAAAAGCCGACAGAAGTCTGAATTTATCGCGAATATGAGTCATGAAATACGCACCCCCATGAATGGGGTCATTGGTTTTACGAATGTTCTACTCGAAACCAAATTGGATCCATTGCAATTAGATTACGTCAAGACTATTAAATCCTCGGCTCAAGATTTGCTGGGCATCATTAACGATATTCTAGATTTTTCTAAAATCGATGCTGGAAAATTACATCTGGATTGTATTCCTTTAAATATCCGTCACTGCATTGATGAGGTCTTGACCTTAGCCGCACCTAATGCGCATAAAAAAGGAATTGATTTAATACCTATTACCGAAATAAACGTGCCTAAAACGGTATTGGGTGATTCATTCCGCATCAAACAATTTATTAGTAATCTTGTAAATAATGCTGTTAAATTTACTGATCATGGCTATGTGTTGATTCGCACAAGTGTTGAGCAAGAAACGGATAAAGATTATACCTTGTGCATTACTATCAGTGACACTGGGTTGGGCATTTCTCCTGAGGACCAAGGAAAGTTATTCACCGCATTTAATCAAGCGGACACCAGCATTACTCGTCGTTACGGAGGCTCAGGCCTTGGGCTTATTATCTGTAAGAAATTATGTGAGGAGATGGGTGGTCGTTTGAGTATGACCAGCGAGCTGAATAAAGGCTCCACCTTCACCGCACAGATTAAAGTTGAAAAACTGGCTGCGTATGAAGTTGAAAAAAATCAAAGTCACCGTTTTGCCCATCTTAAAATGTTATGCTTTGATGAAAATCCTCTGCATTTAGAAGCACTATGTAATGGATTGGGTTATTGGGGCATTGAATGCATCGCGGTGAACAGTTACAGCCAACTTGAGAAAATGATTGAAACACATCAAGATTGTAAGATTGCTTTCCTCAACGTCAACCATGGCTGCGAACGACAAATTGCCAATATCATCGCCGAACACCCCTACTTTCCTTTTGTTCTTATTTCTAAATGGCATATACATGATTATGAAGCACTTGGTGCTAAAGGCTTTCTATTTAAACCAATCAGTATTCAAAAACTGCAAGATGTTATTGAAGTTCTCAGCAATCAGCAGAGTCATGAAAAAATATCGCCACAAGAATTGGAAAACTTACGCAACAAACTACGCTACTTACACCCAGATGTATTAATTGCTGAAGATAATCCCGTAAATAAAATGCTCCTGGATTCCCTTTTAGGAACACATGCAAATGTCATGGCTGTTGATGATGGTGAAATGGCAGTCAATTGTTGTATCGAACGACGATATCATATCATTCTTTTGGATTTGCAAATGCCGAAACTCAACGGACTTGAAGCCGCACGTTTAATTCGCGAAAAGTCACGGCTCAACCGGAATACCCCCATTATTCTTATCAGTGCCAATAGTTCGGATATTCAAAACATTGATTTGAAAAAAGCAGGGGTTGATTTATGCTTGCAAAAACCGATTGATGAGAAACAATTATTAACCCACATCATTCGTATGAGTGATAAAGCCAAACATGCCGCGATTGATTGGCAACTGTGTGTACAAAAAGTTTCCGGCAATCAACAGCTGGCAGAGGAATACCTTACGTTATTTGTTGACGAACTTCATAAAAACCGTGAAGAATTTCTCCATCTAATGCAGCAGAAAGATATAAAAGGTTTAGGTGAAGCAGCTCACCGTTTACACGGGGCTTGTTGCTTCTCCGGGGTCCCCACGCTTCAAAATAAGGTAGTGCATATAGAAAAGTTGGCTGCAAGTAAGGCTACGTTAGAGGAATTAGCGATGCCTTTCGCTGAATTAATTCAAAGCATAGATGCAGTCATCAATGAATACGAGCAACATATTGAAAAGAAAAGTTAATTTTTTACTAGGCGATGGCTGTTTTCCAGCTAATATTTTCTGATTTAACTCAGGAGTAAACATGTCACAAAAGAATGCAATCTACGCCCAATCAGGCGGAGTTACTGCAGTTATTAACGCTTCTGCTTGCGGTGTAATTCAGACTGCGCGTCAGTACCCAGACCTTATCGGTAAAGTTTTCGCAGCAAAAAATGGGATTATTGGCGCCCTGAATGAAGAGTTGATCGATACCTCGTTGGAGCGTGATGAGGATATCGCAAAGCTTATGCAAACGCCATCGGGGGCTTTTGGTTCCTGCCGTTATAAGTTAAAAAAAGACGGTGATGAATACCAACGCCTGATTGAAGTGTTTAAAGCACATAATATCGGGTACTTTTTCTATAATGGTGGTGGTGATTCCCAGGATACGGCACATAAGGTATCGCAACTGGGCGAAACTATGGGCTATCCCATTACCTGCATCGGAATTCCCAAGACCGTAGATAATGATCTCCCCTTCACGGATGCATGCCCTGGATTTGGCTCAGTAGCTAAGTATGTAGCGATTTCTACACAAGAGGCAGGTTTTGATGTCGCTTCCATGGCTGCCTCATCGACAAAAGTATTTATCCTTGAAGTAATGGGCAGACACGCAGGCTGGATTGCTGCGGCGAGCGGATTAGCCTGTCAAAAAGAAGGACAACCTCCTCACATAATACTTTTACCGGAAGTAACTTTTGAGCCGCAGAAATTTTTACACCGCGTAGATGCTTGCGTCAAACAATATGGATATTGCGTGGTTGTCGTTTCGGAGGGAATTCGTAATGCCGAAGGAAAATTTCTAAGTGATGCGGGCATACGTGACGCCTTTGGTCATGCACAACTGGGTGGTGTAGCGCCCGTTATTGCGCAACTTGTAAAAAACGAACTAGGATACAAATACCATTGGGCTGTTGCTGATTATTTGCAACGGGCCGCACGCCATATAGCCTCAAAAGTGGATGTAGAGCAAGCTTATGCCTTAGGTAAAGCCGCAGTGGAATACGCTGTTCAGGGTTTAAACGCTATAATGCCTATCATAGTACGAGAACAAGAGGAACCTTATCGCTGGTCAATAAGTCATGTCCCTTTAGCGGATGTAGCCAATCAAGAAAAGTCCATGCCTAAAGAATACATTGCTGAAGACGGCATGGGGATTACGGCTGCTTGTCGTCGTTACTTGTTACCTCTTATTCAAGGAGAAGCATATCCAAGCTATATTCACGGTTTACCAGACTATGTGCGTTTACAAAACCGCTTAGTCGAAAAAAAATTGAAATAGTGGCTTGAGATGAATATTCGCGCATGAGGAATTTTACAATCCCTCATGCTTTGTACGCACTTGTTAAGGAAAAAGATGAAAGAGAAAGGTTTCACATTAATAGAACTGATGATTGTCATTGCAATTATTGGTATTTTAGCAGCCATCGCTATTCCCTCTTACCAGGATTATATTATTCGTGCCCGCATCACCGAGGGTTTGAGCCTTGCTACGTCTGCTCAAAACACGGTTGCAGAAAATGCATTAATTGGAAATACTGATTTCAGTCAAGGGTGGACAGCGCCAGCGCCCACAGCAACTGTGCAAAAAATTAGCATAGCAGCAAACACTGGAGTAATCACCATTAACTATAAACCTCTGGCACAAAACATTACTTTAAACTTAACACCCAAAGCCAATGGCGCGGCACTGGAACCGGGTACACCTCCGGTAGATCCCATTAGCTGGGTTTGTAGTGTAGCCGATGGTGCACATAATCGATATGTCCCCACTCATTGTCGAATATAATGATTAGCCAGGGAAATCCTGGCTTGAAGGAATAATCATGTCACGTAAAACCCGTATCGAAAATATAATTGAACACGAATTACAACCAACTCATCTAGTTATTGAGGACGAATCGCACCGTCATCATGTACCCCAAGGCTTAGAAACACATTTTAAATTGATTGTGGTCAGTACTATATTTGAGGATCAAACGCGCATTAATCGTCATCGTATAATAAATAAGCTCTTAGCGGCCGAGCTAGCACAAGGCTTACACGCGCTGAGTATGCATTTATTCACCCCAAAGGAGTGGGCGAACAATCAAGAGATAACTAAATCGCCTGCTTGCC
>JAFKHV010000010.1 GCA_017306715.1 Legionella sp.
CTATTAAACTCTTAAAGTTAAAACATCACAGGGAGCGTGATTTACCGTAGCATGGGCGGTGCTTCCGAGTAAGGAGGTTAATCCAGTCGTAGAATGACTACCAACAATGATCAGCTCGCAGTTAAGTTCTTTAGCACGCCGAAAAATATGCTCTTTAACTGATCCAATATCAACGAATTGTCGTTCTTGAGGAACATTTAATTGTTCACCAAGTAGAGCTAAAACAGTTTGTGCATCATCTTTGGCAGGTTCTGCAAGTTCAGTAAAGCCCAGACCTTGCGCAAGCTGATAGCTTGCTGGAAGCTCAATGACATGTAATAAATAAAGATTTGCATTAAAGTGTCTGGTAATTGTCAGGGCTTTTTCTGCTAAATGATTATGCTCAGTAAGTAAATCAGTTGCCAATAAAATATTGGTATACATAATAGTCCCTTTTTTAATTATTTTATTATATTAGTTTAGCTGATTTTATGTCGCAACAATAAGTTAAATAAGGAATTTATGAAATAAAGGACAAATTTCTTGCAAAGGTTTCATTATAAAATCTCTTTGTAAAATCCAGGGATGAGGGATGACTAAAGTTTCTGTCTGTATCTTTCGGGTATCGTATATCAGAATGTCGATATCAATGACGCGTGGCCCCCATTTTCTGCGGCGTATACGACCCTGTCGCGTTTCAATATCTTGACAGGCTTTAAGCAGTAAAGCGGGTGAAAGTCTGGTTTTTATTTCTACAACTGCGTTACAAAAGACTTGTTGTCCTTGATAGCCCCAGGCTTTAGTCCAGTAAAAAGAAGAAACCCGAAGCATACTGGACGTTGGGAGTCCACGTATAAATTTAAGTGCTATACGCAGTTGACGTGCAGGATTTCTTTGGTTGGAGCCAATTCCCAAAAAGCACGTGCTCATTCTACCGCTTTTGTTTTCTTTCGGCGTTTACGTTTTGGGGTTGCGCTGCCTAACTCAGTCACCATTTTTTGACGTCCAGGTTCGTCAGCATCCTGGAAGTTTGTCCACCATTGTGCCAGTTCTAAGATCTCGTCGCCGGCTAAGGCTCTCAGGGCCATAAAGTCGTAAGCAGCGCGAAAGCGTGGGTGTTGTAGCAGGTTAAAAGCCCGTCCACCTTGGCGCTTGGTGAATCGATATTGTAGCAGCCAGATCTCACGAATCACTTGAGTGTAGCGTCGAGGAATGGTCACCAGTCGATTTTGCTCGGCAATTACCTGAGACATTGCTTTCTCAACAGCAGGCAAAGGATCTAAACCGGATTCTTGTAGTTTTTTTGATAAATGAATCATTGGGAACCACAGGATAACAGCGAAAAGGAATGCCGGGGTGACCGGTTTGTCATCATGAATGCGCTTGTCTGTATTTTCTAAAGCAATTGTAATAAGCGGCATAACTGGGTATTCACTTTGAAGCAAACTTTGTGTCTGAGGAAAAAGGTACTGGAATATTCCGTAGTTCATTAACAGGCGTTGCACTGTCTCTGCATTACCACATTGATATAACTTGGTCATTTCATCAAAAAGGCGAGAGCTAGAAACATGAGTAATTAGGTAAGATAATTCAGGAAAAGGGGCTTCAGTCTCTGGAGCAAGATCAAAATGCAATTTGGCGCTAAAGCGAATCGCGCGCAACATCCGCACCGGATCTTCTTTATAACGCGTTACCGGATCACCAATCATGCGAATGAGTCGATTTTCTACATCTTTGACTCCGCCAGTGAAGTCAATAATTGAAGAGTCGGTTACATTATAATAAAGCGAATTGATAGTAAAATCACGTCGCCAAGCATCTTCATCCATAGAGCCAAAGGCATTATCACGCACGAGCATTCCTCGTTCATTCATCTGCTGACTCTCGTCCATCGCCTGATGACTACGGAACGTGGCTACTTCAATAATTTCTCGATGAAATAGAATATGAACAAGCTTAAAACGACGACCGATAATACGCCCATTGCGAAATAAATTTTTAATCTGATTTGGTGTTGCATTGGTTGCTACGTCAAAATCTTTTGGTGCCTTACTTAACAATAAGTCGCGGACACTACCCCCCACGATATAGGCTTGAAAGCCTGCCCCAATTAATCGGTTCAAAACTTTCAGAGCATTGCTGCTGATATCCGTCTTGGAAATACAGTGCTTATTTCGGGGAACGATAAAGGTCGCTTCGACTGGTTGTGTGTGTGCTCTATTTCGTTTGAGCAACTTTTTAATGAACTTAATGATTGCCTTTACTCACTTGCAAATTGAATAACAATAATTATACCCAAGCCTATGAATAAAGTGAATCATTTGCCTTTATAATTGTCGTAATCTAAGTGTATAGTTAGAATTACTCGATAGTACAGAGCAATATTATGGAATTGATTGATTTAATTGCCAGCGTCCTGGTTTTAGTAATATTAGAAGTTATTTTAGGCATTGATAATTTAATTATTTTATCGATTTTAACAGAGCGACTTCCTCTGGCGCAGCGAAGAAAAGCGCGCAGGTGGGGGTTAACTCTGTCTTGGATCGCACGAATTTTGTTGTTGGCTTTAGCTGTTGACATGATAAAGCTCGTTAAGCCACTCTTTACCTGGGGTGACATGTCGTTTTCACCGCGCGACATATTTTTAATCGCGGGAGGAGCCTTTCTTATTTGGAAAGCAACTGATGAAATTCACCAAGAGGTTACGGAAGAGGAAAATTATCCTGCTTTAGAACCCAAAAAAAATAATCAGGTTACCTTCAAAAAAGTGATGCTACAGGTGGTAATTATGGATATCATCTTTTCACTGGATAGTGTTTTGACTGCTGTGGGTTTGACTACACGTTTTTGGGTTATGGCATTTGCAATTACCTGTGCCATTATCATCATGATTTATGCCAGCGAGGGAGTCAGTAACTTTATTAAAAAAAATCCAACGATTAAAATGTTGGCACTGAGTTACCTTATTTTAATTGGCGTACTTCTTATAGCGGATGGCTTCCAATTTCATATTCCTCGAGGCTATTTGTACTCAGCGATGGGATTCTCTTTAGCAGTAGAATCTTTAAATCAATTAAAAAGAACACGAAAGGGGAGAGGTAAGTGATGATGCTCTATATTAAAGCGGTGCACATCATTGCGATGGTGGCATGGTTTGCCGGTCTTTTTTATATACCCAGACTTTTTGTGTACCATGCAGATGCGACAGATTCCCTAAGCCTTGCGCGGTTTAAAATAATGGAAAAACGCCTCTATTATGGCATCACCTGGCCTGCAGCTTTGCTCACGACTATTTGTGGATTGGCGTTATTATCGTACAACTGGAATTATTACCTTAAGGCAGGCTGGATGCATGGCAAGTTAACTTTAGTTTTTCTATTATGGATTTATCATCTGAGCTGCGGGCACTACCGCAAGCTTTTTGCAGTAGATGCCAATAAGAAATCTGCAACTTTTTTCCGTTTTTTTAATGAGCTTCCTACGTTATTGCTCATTGGCATCGTACTATTGGTAGTTGTAAAATTTTAAGGAATTAATCGTCCAGTTCTACCATCTCAAAATCTTCTTTTCCAGCGCCACAATCCGGACAAAACCAGTTCTCAGGGACGTCTTCCCAACGGGTTCCTGGCGCAATGCCATCTTCTGGCCAGCCTTCAGCTTCATCATAAATAAAACCGCAAATTACACAAATATATTTCTTCAACTCGCTCATGATATGCCTTCTTAAAAAAAGCACTACTTTAGTATAGGGCATAGGTTAAGTAAAGGAGTGACAATTTTTTTGTCATCCAGATAAAAGAACGATAAAATGATGACAACAATCAGGGAGACAGCATGACAAAATCAGCCTATTTATTTGAACAAGCCCAACGAATTACTCCTGGAGGCGTAAACTCACCCGTACGCGCCTTTAAAGGCGTAGGTGGGGAGCCCCTTTTTTTTAAACAAGGCACAGGAGCCTACCTAATCGATGAAGATGATAAGACTTATATCGACTATGTAGGCTCCTGGGGACCCTTGATTTTAGGTCATTGCCATCCTAAAGTAATCGCCGCAGTAACCGAGGTCTTGCATCATGGAATGACTTTCGGTGCGCCCACAGCTTTGGAAATTCAGTTAGCAGAAAAAATCGTGAGTCTCATTCCCTCCGTGGAAAAAGTGCGTATGGTGAATTCAGGAACAGAAGCCACAATGACGGCGATTCGTCTGGCACGGGGTGTGACGAACCGGAATAAGTTCATCAAGTTTAATGGATGTTATCATGGACATAGTGATTCATTATTGGTTAAAGCAGGCTCAGGCCTATTGACTTTAGGTATTCCGTCAACTCCTGGGATTCCGAGTAGTGTTACTGAGCACACTCTAACCGCCGACTTTAACGATATAGAGCAGGTTGTTGCTCTGTTTAAACAGTACCCCAACGATATTGCCGCCATTATTGTAGAGCCTGTGGCAGGAAATATGGGGTTCGTCAAACCCAAGCCCGAGTTTTTGAAAGCATTGCGCGAAGTCTGCGATCAGTATCAAGCCATACTCATATTTGATGAAGTAATGACCGGTTTTCGCGTGGGTCTTGCCGGTGCTCAAGGGGTTTATGGAATTCGTCCTGATTTGACTACTTTGGGTAAAGTAATCGGAGGAGGGATGCCGGTGGGCGCTCTCGGTGGTCGTGCGGATATTATGGGGTATCTGGCACCGGAAGGACCAGTTTATCAAGCAGGTACTTTATCGGGTAACCCTTTGGCGATGGCTGCCGGACTTGCCACCCTTACAGAACTAGAGCGCCCGCACTTTTATGAAGAATTAAGCGACATCACCCAAGCATTAGTACACGCCTTATCCGAGGTTGCTAAAGCCTATAAAATTTCTTTACAAGCCGATTCGTTAGGTGGAATGTTCGGTTATTGTTTTAGCAATAAAGAGGAAATTTACAACTATGCCGATATCGCTGCTGCGGATGAAAGTCTTTTTAAAAAATTCTATCATTTAATGCTTGATCAAGGTATTTATCTCGCGCCTTCAATGTTTGAAGCGGGTTTTGTATCCATGGCACACGGGAAGGCTGAGATTGACAAAACGCAGACTGCAGCTGAACAAGCCTTAGCAAAGATTACCACCACAAATAAGTAGGGGCATAGAAAAAATGCCCTCTGTACCTGGCGGTTTTTTTTGTCATCTACAGAGAAAAATGCCTTAAATATCTAGACAGTTATCCTGAGTGCATGTCATAGTGAATTGACATGCACTTATTCTAAGGATAGCCATGACATCAATACCTTCTGCCGAAAATTCTCAGGTTAAATCTGTATCGGGTGCTGTGATGTCGTTGTTTGTTATCCAAATCGTTTCTACTTTAAGCTTTAGCGTCTTATACTCAACCTTAGTCTTGTACATGGAGAAAAAATTAGGGCTAACCATGAGCAATGCCCACAACATAATGGGGGTATTTGTCGCTTTTAATTATGCATTGCATTTAGTGGGTGGATTATGGGGCGGGAGACTCTTGTCAAATCGAGCCTTATTTTGCCTCGGCATGTTGCTGCAAATGACGGGTTGCTTGTTGTTATCATTAGGAGATCTTAATAGTTTATACTTAGGACTTGCAACGTTTCTTACTGGCTCCGGACTTAATGTAACCTGTGTTAACTGTATGTTAACTGAATGTTTCGCGCCAGATGATACACGGCGAGAAACCGCTTTTTTTATGAATTATGCTGGCATGAATATTGGTTTTTTTGTCGGATTTAGTATGAGCGGTATCTTTCAGTTGTCCCAAGATTATAGCCGTCTATTTTTATTAAGCAGTATTGGTAATTTATTAGCATTAGTGGTTTGTCTTTTTTGTTGGCAACTGTTAGGGGATAAAAAAACAGTCTATGCCCAAAAAACAGTAACGGAGCAACGACGTTCAGTATGCATTGGTTTTCTTTTAATCATGACCTTACCTTTTGTATTGAGCCAATTATTGCATTATGCCGAATGGTCTAAACGACTCGTATTAATTACTGGACTATGTATGCTGGTATATATCGTGTACCTGGCACGGCAACAAATTTCGTCATCAGCACGAAATCGCATCTACGCATTTGCAATTCTCATGCTCGTAAGTATTTTATTCTGGATGCTTTATCAAATTGCACCGATGGGGCTTACAACGTTTATTGAATACAATGTACGTAGAGACTACAACGGATGGATCATTGCTCCACAATGGTTCCAAAATATTAATACGGTATGTATTGTAATTGGTGGGCCGTTATTAGCCGGTGCATTGCACCTAATGCGTCGTCATGGATTTGAGGTTAATATACCAATGCAGTTTTGTCTGGCCTTGTTCTTCATTGGTTTAAGCTTTATCATTCTACCCTTGGGAATTCACTGGGCTAATAACCAGGGATTAGTAAACTCAGTTTGGATTGTTGGCTGTTATACCTTGCAAAGCTTAGGCGAGTTACTGATTTCGCCTGTTGGTTATGCGATGATTGGCTACTTGGCACCCGTTCGTTTGCAAGGGATGATGATGGGTATGTGGATGTTGGGCACAGGCGTTGGTGGAACTCTTTCAAGCTATAGTTCAAATTGGATGATTGCCGGTCAAGACAGTACCCTCCCATTGGCAACAAATGCAGGTTACAGCCATGTTTTTTTAATTTTAGGCAGTGTGGCTATAAGTGCTTCAATAATTCTATTTTTATTCATTCCGAGCTTAAAGATTTTAATTAGCGGTAAAAAAATGAACGCGAATAAAGTTACTTCGATGCCCCCTGCGACAGAAGCGGTTAGTATGTGAGCGAATATTTTATACCGATTGATAAAGCCATCCTTGAATGGCAGAACGGGGTTCCTTATTCCCCATTATATCAAGATATTTATCATGCTCGTGCCAGTGGTCTAGAGCAGAGTTTTTATGTCTTTATTCAGGGAAATAATTTACTTAAGCGTTGGCAACAAGTTCAGGATCAAGAGTTTGTTGTCGCAGAGACTGGGTTTGGTTTAGGCCTTAATTTTTTGCTGACTGCGCAATTATGGTTAAAGCATAGGCCAAACCACACGCAACTTACCTATTATTCCTGTGAAAAAAATCCATTCTCCAAACAAGACTTGAAAAAAGCCTTAGACCTATGGCCGGAACTTGCAGATGAAGCTCAGGAACTACTTCAGCAGTATCCATTGTTAACTCCGGGATATCACATACTCCATTTTAAGCAGCAACGCATCAAACTTGTCTTGATGCTAGGAGAGGCTTATTCTTGTTTTGAGCAGCTATTAGCCTGTGGCCAAGGTGCCTTGGAACCTTCTTTACGTGCCGGTGCAGTTGATGCGTGGTATTTAGATGGATTTGCGCCTTCAAAAAATTCCGAGATGTGGTCTTCTGAACTATTTAAAGTAATTGCCTTACTTTCCAAGCCTGGCGCTACTGCTGCAACTTATACTGCGGCCAGCATCGTAAAAAAAAATTTGCAAGAATGTGGCTTTATACTCGAAAAGAAAAAAGGCTTTGCGGGTAAAAGACATATGCTTACGGCTTATTTTGCTCCTCAGCAACTTCATGATCTAAAAAAGAAACAAACCCCCTGGTATTGTGAAAAAAAAATACAGCACAGCAACAAGTCTGTAATCCTTGTGGGCGGGGGGTTAGCCGGATGTTTCACTGCCCATGTTTTAGCGCAACGTGGCTGGAAGGTGATTCTTTTAGAGGCGCAGAGCAAATTAGGGTGTGGTGCCTCAGGAAATAAGCAAGCGGTTCTTTTCCCCAATCTGTCTGCCTATGCGTCACCGTTAACCGAATTAATGCTCAGTGCCTTTTTATACGCACAAAAAATATATCGACCTTGGCTTGATGAAACGCTCGCAGGTGGATTAAACGGCACCATTTTGCTCGCCCAAGATGAGCAGGAGGCAGCAGCCCATCATGGTCTTCATGATTGGCTAAATCACTACCCTGAGCTTGCCTCCTTGTGTACGCGCGAGGATTTATCTGCTTTGGCTGGAGTGCCGGTAAGTGGGGCAGGTCTGTTTATTCCCAGCTCTGGGTGGATTGATTCACACGCTTTATGTGAGCGGCTGGTGCAACATGAACTTATTACGGTTGTAACCAATTCACCGGCGGATGAACTGGAACATGTGCAAGGAATGTGGAGAGTAAATAACTGGGAGGCGTCGGTAGTGATTCTCACTGCTGGGCATCAAGTGAGCCAATTTTTAGTAGCATCTCATCTACCTATAAAACCGATCAGAGGTCAGATGACACAATTCTATGCCAATTCAGAGAGTGTGGAATTGAAGCTCCCCCTATGCGGCACAGGACATGTACTCCCATCCTACCTCGGGCAGCAGCATTGCGGTGCAACTTATGAGTTAAATTGTAACGATAATCTCTTAAAACAAGAAGATGATCAGTATAATTTATCTCGGTTAAACGCTCTGGCGCCTCAAATTTCTTGGCCCCAAGAACCCTCTGGGCAATGGGCAGGAGTCCGCGCCACGACTTCCGATTATTTACCTATTGTTGGTCCTTTACCCATAGTACACAATTTTAAGGATGAATACTCCGGCTTAGCGGCAAATTCGCGTCGTTGGATTGGTAAGGGGGGTTCGTATTATCCGGGTCTTTATATCTGTGCAGGATTTGGTTCACGAGGTTTGACGACTATTCCTTTGTGTGCAGAATGGTTGTCTGGTCATATTAATCAAGAGCTCAGCATTCTGCCACGTAAACTTATCCAGGCTATTTCCCCAGCTCGTTTTTTAAGAAAAAATATCATTCGAGGTAAGAACTGAATTAGGTTTTTTATTCTGCTCAGATTTCTATTGAGCTGATGCTCGGGTTAGCGCATAATAAAACCCATAAAAATCAAGGAGTGATTGCTAATGTCACATTCTCCAGGAAAAAAATTTAGGGAATTGGTCTCCCAAGCTCAACCCCTGCAAGTCCTTGGAACCATTAATGCTTATGCCGCTATGCTTGCCGAACAGGCAGGTGCGCAAGCAATATACTTATCTGGCGCAGGCGTCGCCAACGCATCTTATGGTTTGCCTGATTTAGGAATGACGAGCCTTGCTGAGGTGCTTGAAGATGTCCAAAGAATAACTGCTGCTACATCGTTACCATTACTGGTTGATATTGATACTGGTTGGGGCCACGCTTTTAATATCGCGCGCACGATTGCGCTCATGGAAAAAAATGGGGTCGCCGCGGTGCACATTGAGGATCAAGTAGTGGCAAAACGATGCGGACATCGGCCCAATAAAGCCATTGTCAGTGCAGCGGAAATGGGCGATAGAATTAAAGCGGCAGTCGATGCGCGTAAAAATGAAGATTTTGTTATTATGGCACGTACAGATGCTTATGCAGTAGAAGGCATGCAAGCAGCAATTGATAGGGCTTTATTATGCGTTCAACTTGGTGCTGATATGATTTTTCCTGAAGCGATGACAACCTTGGAAGAGTACTCACATTTTACTCAGGCAGTCCAAGTTCCCGTTTTAGCGAATATTACCGAATTTGGAAAAACACCTTTATTTAGTCGTGAAGAATTAGCGCAAGCCGGGGTTTCTTTGGTGCTTTACCCTTTAAGCGCTTTTCGTGCTATGGCTAAAGCTGCCTTAACCACGTATCAGCAGATTATTCAACAGGGAACACAACAACATATGGTGGAACACATGCAAACCCGTCAGGAATTATACGCTGTTCTCGGGTACCATGCATACGAAGAGAAATTAGATCAATTGATGGAGGAAAGGAATGAGCGCTAAAAGCGGAGGATTGGCTGGGGTTGCTGCTGGAGATTCAGCGATTGCCACGGTTGGAATGGAAGAACAAGGTTTAAACTATCGTGGCTATTCAATTGACGATTTAGCGGCCCATGCAACGTTTGAAGAAGTAGCTTATTTATTACTTTATGAAAAATTACCCACACAGCAAGAATTAAACGCTTATACGCAAAAGCTCATTAATTTACGGCAATTACCTTCTGAATTGAAGAAAATACTCCAGATGATACCAAAAGATACTCATCCAATGGACGTATTAAGAACTGGATGTTCCTTTTTAGGGTGTCTTGAGCCAGAAACTAATTTTTCCCAGCAGCATGATATAGCAGATCGTCTACTTGCTCTTTTTCCAGGAATGATGTGCTATTGGTATGCCTATCATTTTCAACATAAGGAAATCAGCGGTCTTAGTGAAGAGCCGACCACAGGTGGTCATTTTTTAACGCTGCTCCATGGTCGAGCGCCCACAGCATTAGAGTCCCACGTGATGAATGTCTCACTCATTCTCTACGCTGAACATGAGTTTAATGCATCAACATTTGCAGCACGTGTGACTGCCGCAACTTTAGCTGATTTTTATTCAGCAATCGTTACCGCCATAGGTACGCTTCGAGGACCTCTTCACGGTGGGGCAAATGAAGCGGCCATGGAGCTCATCGAGCGTTTCAATTCACCTGAGGAAGCAGATGTAAGTTTAAGAAATATGTTGCAAAACAAAGAGAAGATTATGGGGTTTGGGCATCGAGTTTATACAACTCACGATCCGCGCTCCAATGTAATTAAAAAATGTTCGTTTGATTTAGCAGAAGAGAAACAAGATTTTCTTTTGTACAATGTCTCTGAGCGAATTGAAGAGGTCATGTGGAATGAGAAAAAATTGTTCCCTAATCTCGATTTCTACAGTGCTTCTGCTTATCATTACATTGGTATCCCCACCTTTTTATTTACCCCTGTATTTGTTATGTCACGAATTACTGGTTGGGCGGCACATGTCATGGAGCAGCGCGCTAACAATAAGTTAATTCGTCCTTTATCCAATTACACTGGCCCCGAGCCCCGTGAATTTCCTTTAATGGCAACCAGAGGTTAAAAGATGAGTCATTATGTAGAAGACAACATAAAGCCTGATTATGATCAGGTTTTAGTCGATATTGCCGATTATGTATTAAATTATCAAATCAAAAGTACCAGTGCTTATGAAACAGCGCGTCTGTGTCTGATGGACACTCTGGGTTGTGGAATTTTAGCACTGAATTTTCCAGAATGTACCAAGCTATTAGGGCCGATTGTACCGGGTGCCACGCTTGATAAGGGTGCCCGCATCCCGGGGACCTCGTATCAACTCGAACCAGTTCATGCTGCATTTAATATTGGTGCCATGATTAGGTGGCTTGATTTTAATGATACTTGGCTTGCTGCCGAGTGGGGGCATCCTTCCGACAACTTAGGTGCGATTTTAGCCGTTGCGGATTATCTATGCCGTAATCCTCATCAAGGAGGCCGGAGCGTCTCTATGCATGAAGTGCTTACGGCGATGATCAAAGCTCATGAGATTCAGGGATGCATGGCTTTAGAAAACAGTTTTAACCGTATGGGACTAGATCATGTGATTTTAGTCAAATTGGCTAGTGCAGCGGTTGCCGCCGCATTATTTGGTGCGGATAAAGATATGTTGCTGCGTACGCTGTCTCAAGTGTTCGTGGATGGACAAAGCTTGCGTACTTATCGCCATGCCCCCAATGCCGGATCACGTAAATCTTGGGCGGCAGGGGATGCTACGTCCCGCGCCGTGCGTTTAGCGCTGATGGTACAAAAAGGTGAAATGGGCTACCCCAGTGCACTAACCGCACCCACCTGGGGCTTTTACGATGTCCTTTTTGGCAAAAAACCTTTTAAATTCCAACGTCCTTATGGCAGCTATGTGATGGAGAATGTTTTATTCAAGCTGTCCTATCCTGCAGAATTTCATGCACAAACTGCGGTAGAATGTGCGGTGATGTTGCACCCTCAAATTAAAAATCGGCTTGACGACATTGATCGTATTGAATTAACGACTCACGAATCAGCAATTCGCATCATTAGTAAGCAAGGGGAGTTGCATAACCCTGCAGATCGCGACCATTGTTTGCAATACATGATAGCTATCGGGCTTATTTTTGGCGACCTCAAAGCGGAACATTATGAAAATGATGTCGCAGCAGATCCTCGAATTGATACCCTAAGAACCAAGATGCAGGTTGTAGAAGATGAGCGGTTTTCCCGTGACTACCATGATCCAGATAAGCGTTCGATTGCCAATAGTATGCGTATTATTTTTAAAGATGGTAGCTCTACCGAAAATGTGACCGTTGAATATCCAATAGGGCATAAGCGACGTCGCGAAGAAGGGGTGCCGGTTTTATTATCCAAATTTGAAAAGAATTTGCGCACACAGTTTAGTGCGGAAATAACAAACAAAATTATCGAGACTATGAGCGATACTAATGCGCTGTGCTCGATGCTGGTGAGCGATTTTATGGATCTGTGGGTACAGTAGGATATCATTGAGTCGATGCATAAATCTGGGTGAGGTTACTCTAATCCTGACCTGGATTTTACATCGCTCAAGCCTTAATTCTTCTTAAATCATTCTTAAAACGATTTTGCCGAAATGCTTTCCTGATTCCATAAGCTCTTGAGCTTTTTCAATTTCTTCTAAAGAAAAAATACTGTGAATAATTGGTTTTATTTGCTGAGCGGCCAATAAAGTTTGCCAGCGGTGATGTGCTTGTTGCCATAGTAGAGATTTCTCTTCAAGGCTTTGTGAACGCAGGACAAAACCAAGGATGTGGAGACGCTTACGCATTAACAAAGTGATATTGCATTCCACAAGACTGCCTTTGATACAAGCGATTTGCACGAGCTTTCCTTGTGGTTTGAGTAAATGCAGATGCTTGTTGAAGTAATCACCACCAACAAAATCCAAAATGACATCGAGGCTTGCCTCAGGGATAAGATCTTCGAAATCATGCGTAGTATGATTTATGGCTTGCCTTGCCCCTAAATTTAATGCCTGCATAATTTTTTCATGATTTCCAGCAGTAGTCGTTACATGAGCCCTCGCTTGGTACGCCATTTGAATTGCCAAAGAGCCGATGCCACTCCCAGCCCCATGCACTAATAAATTTTGTTCTGGTAGTAAGCCCCCAAGAGAAAAGATGGTAGCGTGAACCGTAATCAACGCTTCAGGGAGGGCGGCTGCATGGAACATGTCCCATTCTGGAGGTATTTTCGCAGTCAACTGCTCGTGGGTAAGACAATAATCAGCAAAGGCACCGCTGCCGACTAAAGCATAAACTTTATCGCCTACAGCAAATTGATTAACCTCGTCACCTATCTCAACGACCTCACCCGAAATTTCTAGACCTGGGATATCGCACTCTCCAGGAGGAGGGGGATATTTACCGTAGCGTTGCATTAAATCCGCACGGTTTAACGCGGCAGCATGGACTCGAATGAGTAGTTGTCCTTTTTGAGGATGGGGTTTCGGTTTCTCAAGTACCCGTAACCGACTATGACTTCCTGGATTTTCAATGTGGATATAGCGCATGATTATCGTCCTTGACCGGTGGAGCAGATTTTAAAAAAACGGGATTAATGCTTTTAATTGTACACTCATGTTTAAACTTTTAATCATAATGCATTGACCCGTAGCACTTTAATTATATAATTGAAATTTGTATCTCATATTCTGGCTAATGTCCCAATTCAATCATCAACGACATTATGTGTGGCTTTTTATTTTGCCACAAATAATCATCACGCTCACGTTTTTCATTTGGCCTGCGGCTAATGCTTTATTGCAATCTTTTTTTTACACGGACGCCTTTGGTATAAAACACCGTTTTGCTTTTCTTACCAATTTTACTGATTTGTTTGCTGATTCAGGGTATATTGAAGCCATAAAAGTAACGATGATTCTTGCTTTGAGCATTACTTTTGTCACCATGATACTGGGCTTGTTTTTAGCGGCCCTAGTTAAGGCGCGTAACAAATCCCAACAAATGTATAAATCTCTTTTAATATGGCCTTATGCTGTCGCTCCGGCTGTTGCAGCAATTTTATGGCGTTTTTTATGTCATCCAACTTTAGGCTGGGTCACCTCAATTCTCCAACATTGGGGAATAGAGTTTGATTATGTAAATCACGTAAATCAGGCGTTATTGGTCATCATTCTCACTGCGAGTTGGCAGCAATTTAGTTATAATTTTCTGTTTTATCTGGCGGCGATGAAATCAGTCCCATCTACTATTGTAGACGCTGCGGTGCTTGATGGTGCTAATTCCTGGCAATGTTTCTGGCATATTATATTTCCTTTACTCTCACCCACCACTTTTTTTCTCATCATTATGAACCTGATGTATGGATTTTTTGAGACCTTCGGTATTATCCAGGTTATGACACACGGAGGGCCGGGTGCGAGCACAACCAATTTAATCTATAAAGTTTATCAGGATGGTTTTGAGGGAATGGACTTAGGTAGTGCTTCGGCTCAGTCGGTCCTCCTTATGTTTTTGGTTGTTGCTGTTTCAATAGTACAATTTAAGTATATCGAAAAAAAGGTGCATTACACATGAATCGGGTTATGACAATTTGTGCTCATGTGTTCCTTTGCTTTTTTATCCTAATGATGCTTCTGCCATTATATTTGGCTGTGGTTGCTGCAAGTCATGAAGGGAGCCTTTTAATGCATACACGGCTTCCCTATATACCGGGCTCACTACTTTTTAGTAACCTGAATCAGGTTTTAGGTCATGGTCTGGCCGTTACTGGTGGCGAGCCCTTATTTAGGCTGTTAGCGAATAGTTTTATTATGGCAATTATTATCGCTGTTGGAAAAATTATGATTGCTTTAGGTTCCGCGTTTGCCTTGGTTTATTTTGATTTCCGATTTAAAAAAATATGTTTTGCTTTAATTTTCGCCACCTTGATGCTTCCCGTAGAAGTACGGATTATACCCACTTTTCAGGTCGTCGCCTCATTTGGCTTACTAAATACATTCACCGGGTTAACTTTACCTTTATTTGTTTCGGCTACGGGCACTTTTTTATTTCGGCAATTTTTTAAAACCATTCCAACCGAATTAGTCGATGCAGCAAAACTTGATGGAGCAGGTGCGGTGCGTTTTTTTATTGATATTTTATTACCATTATCGAAAACACCTATCGCTTCTCTATTTGTTATTTTATTTGTTTATGGCTGGAATCAGTATTTATGGCCGCTCGTGGTTACTACCGAGAGCAAAATGGGTACCGTGGTGATGGGAATTCATTACCTAGCTGGAGTCGCCGATCAAATCCCGCAATGGCATTTTGTTATGTGTATCGCTTTAATTGCATTAATTCCACCTTGCGTCATGGTACTTTTCATGCAACGCTGGTTTGAACGAGGGTTAAACTAACATGGCTGCAGTAGATTTAATCGATGTTACCCGTAAGGTTGGCAAGAACATAATTCTCCAAAGCATTAATATGAGCATTAAAAAAGGGGAGTTTATGGTCATTGTGGGACCATCAGGATGCGGCAAATCAACTTTATTGCGTCTTATTGCCGGTCTGGATGAGTTAACTTCTGGCTCCATTTTAATCAATAATAATTGCGTTAATAATGTGGCACCAGCAAAGCGTGATATGGCTATGGTGTTTCAAAATTATGCTTTATATCCCCATATGACGGTATATAACAATATGGCATATGGCTTGAAAATGCGCGGTTTTAAAACCAATGCAATCCAAGAGCGCGTTATGCAAGCAGCGAAGATGTTGCATTTAACTCCCTTTCTTGAGCGTAAGCCTGTAGAGCTTTCCGGCGGACAAAAACAGCGTGTCGCAATGGGGCGAGCAATGGTGCGTCAACCCGCTGTTTTTTTATTCGATGAGCCTCTATCCAATTTGGATGCAAATTTACGGATGGAGATGCGTCATGAATTACGGCGTTTACATCAACAACTCCATACCACCAGTCTCTATGTCACTCATGATCAAACCGAAGCGATGACCATGGCTGAACGGGTGCTGGTGCTTAATCATGGGTTTATAGAGCAAGTAGGAACACCGCGTGAGCTTTATCAGCAACCGGCTTCTCTTTTTGTGGCGGGATTTACTGGACATTACCCTCTCAATACGTTTAAAGGCATTTATTCACAAAAAGATGCTAGTATACAAACAGAGAGTGGAGTTTGTTATGCCTGCGAAAAAAATTATGGTTGGGCAGATAAGACCCCGGTAACCGTAGCAATTCGCGCAGAGCATGTGCAGCTAATTGACTCAACTCATCCGCAAGCTGTTCCGGTGCAGGTGGAGTTTATAGACGATATGGGCGCAGATAAACTGATCCGGGGCACCTGTGAGACGAGCGGGGAACCTATAAGCTTAAGGGTGCGGGCTGATGCTCATTTTTCAGGCGAGCGCATTCATGCCTTATTTCCTAATGAACATATGCATTTATTTCAGCAAAATACTGGACAACGTATTGGAGAGGACTATGAAAAAAACAACGCAATTAACATCAGTTGATGCGCCAATTTATAGTTATTGGTCTGCTTTGTGGAAGTCATTTTATTCAAGACGTTTGTATGTGGATGTCGGTAAACGGTGGTCAGGTTTTGGTATTTTATACTTGTTACTGGTTATTGCGCTACTGTCCCTGCCTTTTTACTTACGGGTGTTACAAAGTGTAAATCAATCTTTTCAAGAACAAATTATTGAGCCTTCAGTTAAAATACCTGCTTTTATCGTGCAAAATGGCGAAGTGAATTTTGATAAGCCCATGCCTTATTTTATTAAAAATGATGCGGGTAAAATCATTGCGGCGATTGACACAACCGGCAAAGTAACAGCGTTTACGAATGCTTATCCTGATTTAAGTATCCTTGTGAGCAAACATAAAATTGCTTTCAAAGTACCGGTGCCTCAAATATTTACCAATTCCGCTGCACAACAGCAGGGAAAAATTATTGAGCAAGAGTTTGATAGTAAAACGAATTTTGTATTTGATGGAAAGCAGCTCCTGGATCAAAGCTTCGTCAGTACCCTAAAATATTTATTTATATTCATCACTTATCCAATTATTGTTGCCATACTATTTTCTGTATTTATTGTTTTTTTTCCATTTTTTGCGGTGTTAGGACAAACGTTTTCACTCGCATTCTTTTCTTTTAAGCTTAACTTTGCGACTTCATGCCGCTTACTTGTCGTAGCTGGCACACCGATGTTGTTGGTGCTGGTAACGATGTTAACACTCAATAGGATGTTTACAGGCTTAGGTGTTTTGCTCTTTATATTACTCATTCTTTATTACAGCTTTGCTCTGTATGCATTAAGAGCGGAGAGCCGCAATCTGGTGCGAACATGAAAGAACTGATCCATTTTGCCCATGGCAATGGATTTCCTGCACTCTGTTATCGGCAAATGCTTGAGGCATTGACGGATTATGCGGATTACTGTTACCTCGACCGGATTGGTCATAACCCGAAATACCCGGTCAGCGAAAATTGGCACAATCTTGTCGCTGAGCTCATCGAAAGCGTGCGCTTACAGGCAGACAGACCCGTCATTGCTGTTGGGCATTCTTTAGGCGGAGCATTGAGTTTTCTTGCCGCCGCAGAAAGACCAGAGCTATTTAAAGCGGTGATTCTCTTGGATTCGCCACTACTAGGTCCATTGAAATCGACTATGGTTCGCTTAGCAAAAGCACTGGGATTTATTGACCATGTAACCCCGGCACACAAAACACGCGCTAGGCGTCAGCATTGGCAAACTCGTGATGAAGTTATTGATTATCTTCGGAGTCGGGAGCTGTTCGCAAATTTCACCACCGAGTGTTTATATGATTATGTGGATTATGGACTTGAGCATACCAACAAAGGCTATTCCCTGCGGTTTAATCGTGCTATAGAGTATCGAATATACCGAACGATACCCCATATCATTCCTGCCTACGAAGGAAAATTTAATCTTCCTGCGGCGCTTATATATGGTGCTAAAAGCAATATAGTCGGAACTATGGATTTGCATTATATGAAGAAGAAGTTTGGTATTGTTTGTCAAAAGACATCTGGGAGTCATTTGTTTCCAATGGAATATCCGCAACAAGCAGCCCAAGAAATTCTTAATGCATTAAGCTTTCTTGGGTTGTAGTGGCCTAGAACGCTTTAGATCCATTTAAGAGTTACTGGGTTGAGATGGCCTGCGAACAAAACTTGGTTGCTGCAATCTTTCAAAAGGCTCGCCGCAACCAGATAATGGTTTTTACCCAGTAATGAATAATCGACGACCTCACCCGCCTCAGCACCTGTTAACGCGAATATTTTCTGTCCGGAGGAAATAGGTTCTTCAGTTGTTACCTCAAACAAAGTGAGCTGATGTTTAATCGTAGCCTTATAATGCATGCGGGCGATAATTTCTTGCCCTTTGTAACAACCCTTGTTGAAATTAACCATGGAGGTTAGGTGCAAATCCACACGATGTGGTAGAAACAACCCTCTGGACTCTGGATAAATGGAGAAATCTTTCTTCAAAAGTCGTAAGGTATGCCAGATTAGCGAGCCTAAAATTTGTTCTTTCTCTTGAAAAGCGGCGATCAGTTGCTGTGCAAATTGTGCCAGGCAGATCACAATATAAAAACCGTCGCCTAAATGATAGCAACAATAATCTTTATTAAAACTTAAACCATAGGTAGTTGATGGATAGAATATATCCGGACCCAGAGTCTGTTCGTTACTTTGAATATAAAGACCCAGTACTTGAAGCTGCTGATTCAGATGAATATTTACTCGAGAAAGTTGTGCCGCTTTGTTTAACGATTTAATCGTATCTTCTACTAAATCTGTTGGTAGAAGCATTTTTATCCCTTGCCAATGAAAAATATCCATTAAATAATTAATCCGTCCTTGCAGATTACATTGTGCTCCTCGAATCATGGTAATGTCGGTCACGGCATGTACATCACAAGTTAATTGCCCCTGTAAAAACGTAGTTGCGTTGTCACCTACAACATCCAGTATCGAAAGATGGGGGAGGGGAAAGAGATAGTTTTTTTGGTTATCTAATGAGAGTGCTTCGTCTAAATTTTTAAACGTGGTCAACGTGCGTTGATTGATCGTCATATCAGTTTGGGTATGCATAGGTTTGGGGTTCCGTTTGTAAATGCTCTAGTGTATCATTGCTCGTTGATTTCAATAAGAGTTTATGTATGTTAAATGCGCAGGATAAAGCGAGGCTTCTTTGGCACTGTCGTCGCGGAATGCTGGAACTTGATTTAATTTTACAAAAGTTTGTAGAAGACCACTTGGATTATTTATCTGCAGAGGAGGTCCGCGCTTTTGATAATCTGCTCAGTTGTACCGATCCCGAACTCTATGCCTGGTTTATGGGTTATGAAGAGCCCGCAACAATTGAGCTGCAAAAAATTGTCCAACTTATCCGCAATCAATATCCCAATTAGTAAATCATTTTTGTGTGCACGTTTAATAAAGGCATTGATTTTTATCACAATATTTTTATTAATACGTTCTTCTTTGCCACTTGCAATTAAGGTATGTAGCTGTTTATTTCTTATTTATTATCTAATCAACCACTTGCGGCAGAAGCTTTATAATGATGAAATTAAGTCAATAAGTTTTGAAAGACAGCAATGGGTTTTGGTCGAGCAGCAGCAAAAGCAAAGCTATGCAGAGTTAGTTATTTTAATTCATAATCCTTATTTTCAAATACTTCAATTTGTTCGTACTGATATGAAACGATTCGTGATTCTTTTTCATGATCAAGCATCAACGCAGCACAGACGCCTGTTGCACTTGCAAGCATCTGTGCGTTAACTTTTACCTTACTTTAAGTTTTTGTTGGTTTTGGTTGACCAAATTCTTTAATATCATCTTCTATTGTTCTGAGCTTGTCGGCGTTAATTGGACCTTTATTAAAGAAAGTATAATGGTTATTTACTTTTTTATTAATGAGTACGGCTATTCCATAAAAAATCCCAATGCCTGCAATAGCCAAACCGATGTTTGCTAATATTTTTTTCCATTTAGGATATTCAGTTAAATTATTTTTTGTCTGGTCAATTACTTGTGTACATTTTACCCTGTACTGAGTTAGTAAGGTCTTTTGTTCTTTATGACGTGAAGCTTCTGGCTCGGACTCTTTTTTTTCCTGATTTGGTACATAAATATTTTTGGAGGCAAGGCCTCTTAATCTGGCCCTTTGCTTATTTAAATTTTCTGGAACATTGCTTAAAAAAGAATGATCATTTTTCAGTTGTTCAACTTTAACGGGAGCCTTTAGGGTGCCTAAGAGATCTGCGTCGAGCTTTAAAGTGTTAAGCCGAATTTCTTGAATGCATTGAATGATTTTTTGAGCATCTTTGGCGTCATTTGTAGTATATTTATCAACGTAAAGTAACGCATTAAAATCCTTTTGCGTCATTGACGAATCTTGAAAAATTAATTTTTTTGCAGCGCCATAGGTTCTATATAGATCGTTGAGTAACCGATATTTTAAATCATGAATATTTTTTCTTTCTGCAGCAATAGTCTTATCTCCTATATCATCATCATGAACTGCAGAATTGTTCATTTTGCTTTGAGAAGAGGTAGGATACACTTGTGCAATTAACTGATCTACCTGCTCTAGGGATACGAGTTGTTCTTCTAAAAGCTTCTGCAAACCTAACATGGATGGTGTCGGATCAAGATTCTTTGTTCCCTCTGTGAGGGATGTGTCAAAAAATTTTATGTTTTCGTAATTACTTACAAAAACTCTGGATTGTTCATTGTCATTGTTTATATTTACTAGGACGCCATTATCTTTTAACTTTTGCAAAATTTTTAGAGTAAAATAATCGTTTGCATAATTTTTTTTTGCAGCTGGCCTTGCTTGATTATCTTCGAAATCGGACTCTGTGCTATTGCTCTCTATAGTAGGATATGCGTCGAAGTGAATCGGAGTTGTAGCGTTTACCTTTACTGAAGCTATAACTGCATCGAACTCTTGAATATCTTCTTGAGTTAAGGTGCTTAATTCACCTTGACATTTTCCAAATACTTTTTGTAGCGTCTGGTACTCTAATTCAGTAAGGTCTAGTACGCCATTCTCATAGAGGCTACGAATTAACTGTATATCCTGGTAATGAACATTCCCAAAGGTTAGTTGCTCAGCGGGCTTTTCAATTCGCTCAGGAAGTTTTTCAAATTCAGTGGAAGTTGATTTTTTACTACTGCTATTAGCCATAACGTACCCGCTCTGTAATCTACTTATGTTTATTATACCTTCAAAAGATTAAATAAAAATTAAGTAAAATGAGTTTATTGGGGTAAAAATAACCTTATTGATGTATAATAGAACAATAAGGGGCCATTCGTTGTATCGAAAGAGGGCGCAATGAGAGAGAGAGCGTGGCAAAGTGATGAAGACTTGGTGTTTAGAGCTCAAAAAGGGGACAAACAAGCTTGTGAGGAACTACTGGCACGATATTATCACAAGATTAAGAAGATAGTGTATTATCAACTTTTCGATCCGAGTGTGGCCGGAGATATCGTCCAGGAGGTCTTACTAAAAACATTTCGTTATTTACATCATTTTAAACAGCAAAGTTTATTTTCGACGTGGGTTTATCGGATTACCCATAATACCATTAAAAATCATTATCGTAGCTGTAGTGTCCTAGAACAAGAAGATGGGCCGATTCATGAGGTGGCTTCATCATCCCAATCCCCGGAGTTCGTAGTAATTAACCTAGAACTTGGCGAGCGCCTTGAAATGGCCTTATCGTTACTTGCTGAGGATTTGCGTGTTTGTCTCATTATGTACTTAGTCGAGGGCGAAAGTTATGAGAGCATTGCACGTAAAGTTGATTGTCCAGTTGGTACTGTGCGTTCCCGCATTTTTCGTGCCCGCCAACTTTTATTTGCCGCAATAAAAGATTAAAGACTCCGCAGCGATTGTCTTGCCTGAAAGGTAACAAAAGTTATAAGCTTGCATGTTCATGAAATTATAAGGAATCAACATGCCCATGGTTGAGCAATTCATCCAATGTGACGAGCAGCTCGATATAATCTTCCAGGGGGAACCTCTGACAGCACCTTTACAGGAAATCATTAACCGGGTGAAACATTTTTATCGGGAAGCCTCTCAAGATGAAGCGGATGCAAATGAAATTATCGACATTTATCGCAAACTGATTCATGGATTGGAAAGGTTAAAGAATGCTGATGTCGCGAATCGACACACAATAGCTGAAGCCCTGAAGCGGGAGTTATTAGCTATAGCTGATGAGCGCGAAGCGCAATTAGGCCGAGATAAGATAAAAATTATCTTTGAAATCAGCTGCTTGCTCATAGCAGCTGTTTTAATTTACTTGAGTTTATTTACCTTAATTGCCCCATCGTTTGCGGTTCATCCCGTATTAGGCTTATTGCTCCTTACGGTGCTTACACGCCTCTACATTGCGGAACTTATTGACCATATTCGTGATATAGATTATCTGACTCCGGAACGAATCTATGAAATAATGCAGGAAGAGGCAAATGAGTGCTCCTTAGTCAATTTTTTTCTACCTGAACACACTCAAGAGCAGAGTGAACCTATAGAAGCTCATGGGCTAGCGTTACAAGAAGATGGGGAAAGTGTTTCTTTTAGGTTATGAGATGACTTGCAACACTCTTTATCGACAGAACCTGTGATAAGATAACGGAACTTAAACCAGGATAAAATAATATATGTTAGAAAGTGATCGCTTGGTGAGCACCCATAGTCTCATTTCAGAAGAGGCTATTGATCGGGCAATAAGGCCATTGCGTTTGCGTGAATATATCGGCCAGGAAACGGTCAGTTCGCAAATGCAAATTTTTATCGATGCGGCCAAGGGACGCAATGATGCGCTTGACCATGTTTTGATTTTTGGACCTCCAGGTTTAGGTAAAACAACTTTGGCGAATATTATTGCTCATGAGATGGGGGTTAATCTTCGACAAACTTCAGGCCCTGTGATTGAGCGTGCCGGGGATATCGCGGCAATCTTGACCAATTTACAAGAGAATGATGTGCTTTTTATCGATGAAATACATCGTCTAAGTCCGGTAATTGAAGAAATACTTTATCCAGCTATGGAAGATTATAAACTGGATATTATGATTGGCGAAGGTCCAGCTGCCCGGTCGATTAAATTAGACCTGCCGCCCTTTACACTCATCGGCGCAACAACTCGAGCAGGATTATTAACCTCTCCACTCAGAGATCGCTTCGGAATTGTTCAGCGTCTGGAATATTATGCCGTTGATGCATTGACATATATTGTCAGCCGCTCAGCACAACTTTTACAGGTTCAAGCCGAGAGCAGCGGGGCTCGTGAGATTGCCATGCGCTCACGGGGGACTCCACGAATAGCGAATCGGTTGTTGCGTCGTGTGCGCGATTATGCACAAATCAAAGGCGAGGGAATTATTACGCAAAAGATGGCGCAGCAAGCTCTGGAGATGTTGGATGTTGATCATCAGGGATTTGATTTAATGGACCGCAAGGTTTTGCAATCGGTTATTGTCCAATTTCAAGGTGGTCCTGTGGGGGTTGAAAGTATTGCGGCAGCTATTGGCGAAGAAAAAGGAACAATCGAAGATGTTATTGAACCTTTTTTAATCCAACAAGGATTCCTTATGCGCACGCCACGAGGTAGAATAGCGACACCTAAAGCGTATACTCATTTTGGATTTGATTTAGTCGAGCAGGAATAAGCAATGAAGCAGCATGACCAGGTCTACCAACATACATTGCGAATCTATGCAGAAGATGTTGATTATATGGGCATTGTTTACCATGCAAACTATCTAACTTATTTTGAACGGGCTCGCACCGAGATGCTGCGTGCACATCAAGTGGTATTAAGTGAGTTACATAAAGCAGATACTCTGTTTGCAATTAGTGAACTCAATATCCGTTATTTAGCCCCTGCAAGGCTGGATGATTTATTGACAGTAACGACAAAAATAAAGGATTCCAGCGCCTGCCGATTTATTTTTCAGCAAAATATTCATAACGAGCAGGGACAAGAAATTTGTAGCGCACAGATAACTGTTGTGGCGGTTAATAGTGAATTAAGGCCTAAGCGGTTTAAAATTGATTAAATGAATTAATAGATTCCTGACGGGAGAGAGAAAAAAAATGAGTGGTCAAGCCAATGTATTCATGTATTTTATGCAAGCAGGTCTAGTCGTGAAGACAGTCATGTTGCTGCTCATGGTTGCATCCATCGTGTCCTGGACGTTAATTTTTCAGCGCGCCTGGTTTTTTACACGAAAAAAACAATTAACCGAAGCGTTCACACGTCGCTTTTGGGATAGTGGTGATTTAAGCAGACTTTATGCGGATATTGACAGTAATAGAGAAGAGCGTGACGGAATTGCAGCGATATTTCATGCTGGATTCAAAGAATTTGTTCGTGGCCGCAAGCAAGGTAAAGTGCAGCTTGAACCCATCCAACGCGTCATGCAAATTAGCCATGCCAAAGAGGCAGAAAAGTTGGAACAGCATTTGCCTTTTTTTGCTTCAGTAGGTTCTATCGCTCCTTATGTCGGTCTGTTCGGTACTGTTTGGGGGATTATGACATCCTTTCAGGCCTTAGGTCATGCGCAACAGGCGACAATTGCGATGGTTGCACCTGGAATTTCTGAGGCATTGGTAGCTACGGCACTGGGTTTATTTACTGCAATACCTGCGGTTATTGCTTACAATCGTTACTCAACTCGTGCAAATCTGCTTCTCGATCAATTCGATGTATTTCAAGATGAATTAATTTCATTGATTGAGCAGCAATCTCAGGAAACTGTGCGAGGATAATATGGCTAAAATCAAGAAAAAACGCGAACGCCCAATATCCGAAATTAACGTCGTACCCTATATCGATGTGATGTTGGTATTATTGGTAATCTTCATGATTACTGCACCGATGCTCAGCCAGGGGGTAACGGTCGACCTACCGAAAGCGGCCAGTCAGACTTTGGCGCCCACGGATCGTGAACCAATCATTGTTTCAGTGAATGCTGAAGGGACTTACTTTTTAAATATCAGCAGTACGCCTGCCGATCCTATTGAACCACAAGCACTAGCAGTACGGGTTGCTGCCGAATTGGAATTAGCAAAACAGACTAATCAAAAAATGAATGTTTTGGTGAAAGGGGATCAGGGTGTCGCTTATGGTAAGGTGGTGCAAGCCATGGCCTTATTAAAACAAGCTGGAGCAGAGCAAGTCGGATTGCTCACTGATTCTGAACAAGAAAAAACAGAGGGTTAATATGCTGAATTCTTCCAGTTATCGTAGAGCTTTTTTTATTGCGGTCAGTTTACATTTATTTTTAGTCGCTCTGTTACTTTCGGATAATTCCAGTAAGCGTCCTGTGCTGACTCCGGAAACAGTCAATAATCCAGGGGTGGATCAACCGCTTGTCGTTAATACTCCACAACCGGAAGTGGTCAAGGCCGTAAGCGTGGATAATCAGCAGGTTATGGAAACTGTAAATCGTTTGAAAGAGGAGCGTCTACAACAGCAGCGGGCAGAGGCTAACCATCAGCGGCAATTACAACGTCAAGCAGAGGCTGCACGCCAACAACGAATCAAAGAACAGCAGCAGCTCGCACGCCTAAAGGAAGAAGCCAATAAGCTTGCGATTGCGCGGAAAAAACAGGCTGAGGAAGAACAAAAGCGTTTGAAACAATTGGCCGAACAAAAAGCTCAAGAAGCAAAGCATATCGAAGAACTGAAAAAACAAAAAGATGAACTCGTGAAACAGCAGCAAATCGAAGCGAAACGACTGGATGAGTTGCATAAAAAAAAACTCGCGGATAAGCTAAAAGCTGAAAAAGAAAAGTCAGAACAAGAAAAAACAGCTAAAGAACTTGCTGAAAAGGAAAAAGCAATACAGCAAGCCAAAGCTGAAGCTGAGAAAAGAAAACAAGCTCAAGCAGCAGCCGCTCAAAATGCGGAGCGTCAGGCAAGAATAGCTGGTGAAGTTGATAAATATAAAGCGCTTATTGTCAATGCCATAGGCCGTAACTGGATTCTTCCAGATAATGTAGATAGTTCTTTATCAAGTCAGTTTCGTATTCGTCTTGCTCCAGACGGAGCGGTTCTTGAGGTTTCGTTAACTCGTAGTAGTGGTGATCCCTTACTTGACCGCTCGGCACAGACGGCAATCTATAAAGCTTCTCCGCTACCCGTACCTACTGATCCAACTACATTTAATATGTTTCGCGATATCAGTTTAACCGTTAGACCCGAACAAATTAGAGGATAATACGTAATGATACGTTTATTAGCATTATTTTTATTTATATCGACTCATTTTGCTCATGCGCTAGACCTTGAACTTACTCAAGGTATAACATCAGCACTACCTATTGCCATCAATTCTTTTGGTACTGATCGTGGTGGTCAGGAATTAGGACAAATTATTGAGCATGATTTGGCTATGTCAGGTCAATTTAAAATAGTTTCCGGTCCTCAGGGACCCAACGCACAATCATCCATAAGCACATTAAAGCAATTGGGTGCCGATAGCGTGGTTTCAGGGCGTGTTACAGGTTCTGGTGGTCGTTATGAGGTGAGTTATACACTGACTGATGCAGTAGCTAATCGCAATGTACTCTTAACCAAAACATACCAGGCGAATGCAAATCAAATGCGCGCATTGGCACATCATATTAGTGATGAAATATATCACAAGCTTACCGGTGAGCGAGGAATTTTTTCAACACGAATTGCATACATTTCGGTACAAAGAACACCACAACAAACACGCTATACCTTAGAAGTTGCCGATGCGGATGGATATAATCCCCAGAGTTTATTGTTATCTTCTGAGCCTATCATGTCACCTTCCTGGTCACCTGATGGTCGTAGTATTTCTTATGTATCCTTCGAGAAGAAAAGAGCACAGATTTTTACGGTTTCAGTTGAAACAGGCCAGCGTCGATTAATTACCAGTTTTCCAGGAATTAATGGTGCACCCGCATGGTCACCAGATGGACGGCAATTGGCTGTCGTTCTCTCAAAAAGTGGTACCCCTAAAATATACACAGTGGATGTAGCTTCAGGTGCCATGAAACAAATCACCTTTGGTGATGCAATCGACACCGAGCCTCGTTATGCTCCGGATGGTAAAAGTATATTATTTACTTCTGGACGTGGGGGTTCACCACAAATTTATCGGCTTGCACTCAGTAATGGTCAAATCACGCGTATGACCTTCGACGGTAACTATAACGCACGAGCGTCTTACACACCTGATATGAAAAATATTGTGATGCTACATCGCGATGATAAGCAGTTTAATATTGGTATGCAAAGTGCAACCGGTGGTCCTGTTACAAGCTTAACCTTTTCTGGACGCGATGAGTCGCCTTCAGTCTCACCTAATGGGCGTTTGGTGTTGTATGCAACCCATGCCCAAGATAAAGGTGTATTAGGTTTAGTTTCTTTGGATGGGCGGGTACGTATGAAGTTACCGGCGCGTGATGGCGATATTCAAGAACCTGCGTGGTCGCCCTTTTTAGGATAAGCTATATTTTCAGGAGTTTCAGCTGCATTGAATTCCTGAAATCTTTTTTTAAGGAAATTTATGAGCCACAGATTTTTGCTTTTATTGGTGATGAGCGTGCAGGTATATACTGCGGCCGCATGGAATATGCAGGGTCATCATATTGTGGCACAAATCGCTTATGACCATTTAACTCCAGAGGCACGGGAGTTTTGTGCACAAAATCTTGGTTTGCGAAAATCTTCAGGACTGGAGTCTCGTTTTGTATACTCTGCTTCCTGGCTTGATAGCATCCGCTTTCGAAGCATACATTGGTATGATGCCTACCATTATATTGATTTACCATTCTCTGAAGATAACACGCCTTTACCTGCTCTTGAGACAACCAATGCTGTCGCGGCCATCAATCAAGCCCTTAAAATATTACGTCATCAACTGCCTAAAAAAGATGAAAAAAAATTAGCACTAAAAATGCTGATTCATGTGGTTGGTGATATTCATCAGCCGCTACATGCGGCAAATCGTGTTTCAACAGAACACCCCACAGGAGATTTAGGCGGAAATTTATTTCCTTTAGGGGCTAATTCTATAGGTACGAATCTACATCAATATTGGGATAACGGTGGTGGGTATTTTCGAGGTTTTAAAAAGCTAGGTGCAATCAAAAAGAGAGCACGAGAAATTGAGTCAAAATGGCCCTGTGGACAGGTAGATATTAGCACTGCGCCATCGAACTGGGCGAGGGTTGCGCACGAGCTTGCTGTATCTCGAGTTTATTCGATTAAACCAAACCAATCACCGAATTTCGCTTATCAACAAATGGCGGTAAATATATCACAAAAGCAAACAGCTTCTGCTGGATGTCGTCTAGCTGCTTTGTTGAATGATTTGAGTGTTCCTTCTCTCGCATATTAATAATCTAGAGGATTAGTTCAATATGAGCTCAGAAAAAAGAAAGATAGCAGAAAAGGTCAAAAACTCAGTAAACGTTCTATTTATGAGGTTACAAACCTTGCATGAGCCAAAAGCGGCAGATATTGAACGAGTTATAGAATCTGTTTTCGACGAAGTTTTGCTTGAAAATGGTAATCTAGATTCCGTTCACCGGATGTTACATCGAATTTACCATCCTGACCGCCTGTCTGAGCAGGAAGCACTTTACTCTCTGCTCTACAAAATGCAGGCCATTAATCTCCCAGAAAATGTTCTAGTTAATAGGAAGTTAGCTCGCGCAGAGCAAAATACGATTCAAAAAATAAATACACCCCCATTTGGATTTATCTTTCAAGAAATGCTTCGTTTTAATATTGAACCATTAATTGAAACACTAAATGAAAAAATAGGGTGGTATGGGTATAGGCAAAAAAATCGTCTAAAAGCACTTAACTCTAGTGCATTTGTAGTCTATTTAATCGTTTTTATACCGTGGACATTCGTTCATAATTTAGTCCGCGTATTATTGATATTAATAAACAATCGAAATGATTGGTTATTAAATTTATTTACGCAGAAGCGATATAAAAATCTAACTTTTGAGCAAAAAAAGGTTGTATATCTGAGTGCGCGGCGAGCAGAATTCACAGAAGAACACCTTGCTAACCCCAACATGACTGACGAGCAATTTTATGATTTTTTAGTTGCATATGAGCAAGATAAGCTGGATCTGAACCAGAAAAAAACAGAAAATAAAATTATTAAAGAGATAAAAGGAACAACATTAACCTTTCTTCTGCGTATTTCTATTATTTTACAAGCAACTAAAAATTCTTTAAGTTTGCAAGCAAACAATCGGTCTTTTTTGGCAGGCATAAAAATTTTTGGAATCATTTTCGGTGGTATTTTAGCGCTTTCGGTTAATGTAACAATTCAGTCACTCCTGAGTGGGTTGAACTATTTTTTACAAATTGGTGCAGTATTAGGTACTTTGGTCACTGGCGCCGCTGTGCTGGCTGTAAGTGGAATACTTGAAGGGTGTGACTTCGTGAAAAACTACGTTAATCTACGAAAGCAAGATGAATCGAGTATTCTTGTAGACCGTAATCCACCCAATAAAGAGCCTAATCTTATAACTAAATCATTAGGTTACGATCCAAATAAAGCGATCAAGCCGCCGTCTAATCCTGTCGTTTATACCTTGTTTTTTAACAAGGATGAAGCTCCAAAAGTTAAAAATCAGAGAGAGGGCACTTCCTTTTCTCCGAATTCCTAAATAGCAGATAAGAGTTGTTCGCGATTTGATTTATAACAAAATTTTTCAGCTGAAACGATGCATCAGACTTTTATGTGCCGTTAAGCATTGCATTTTGTTCGCAAACCATAGCATGTATAAATACTGAGTCTTTGTGAGTGGTAAGCGAAACAGGGGCAGCCGAGCAAATTAGATTGATGAAATCTTCAAAACTCTAATCTGCTCGAGTACATCAAGGACGTTGCAATGCTTCAATAACCGTTCCTAAAAACCGTGTTGCTTCACCGCCAGTTACTGCACGATGATCAAAGCTCAGTGACAGCGGTAGTATCGGATGAACTTCCAATTGTCCCTGTGATGTAGCAACAGGTCCTTTATACAGCCGCCCAACAGCGAGAATTGCTACCATAGGCGGAACAATGATCGGGCTTGCAAAGCGTCCAGCAAATTTGCCAAAGTTTGATAAGGTGATGGTTGCGCCCTTCAGCTTTTCGGGGGCAATGGCGCGATTGGCAACCTCATGTTTAAAGTTATTGATGTTTTGTCGAATTTCCATATCAGAAAGGTTGCCCGCATCGTGAATTACTGGAACGAATAACCCTTCCTCGTGATCCATTGCAAGACCTAAATGAACTGCCTCAAAACACTGGCGTGCACCATGCTTGGTATCAAACCAGGCGTTCAAAGCAGGTTCTTTTTTGGAGGCTTCGCACAGCGCACGAATTAGGCGTACGGTAATATCTGTTCCGGGTGCCCATTGAGAAATATCTGCTTCATCAAAAATGCTTACGGGCACCACTTCAGCATGAGATTGAACCATACTTTGTAACATCGCACGGCGTACACCGCGTAACGGTTCGAATCCTGCTGGAACCTGCGTTGTTTGTTGCGCAAATTTTTCAACATCCTCCCGTGTGATCATCCCAAGAGAGCCGCTGCCACTAATTTTTTCCAGGTCCACACCCAGTTTTTTTGCCAAGAGTTTTACGGTCGGAGTGGTACGGATGCGACGAGAGCTTGTCTGTTGCACACCGACAGTGAAATGATCATCCATCTGCTCTGTGCTTTCCTCCAAATTACCCACCACGGTTCCCTTATCCGCTGCAGGCTTCGCTACAGATGTAAATTCGACTAAAGGATCTCCGGTTTTTATTACGTCTCCCGGTTTCCCAAAAAGTTTGGTAATAGTACCTCCCTGGGGGCAGGGGACATCAACAACTGCTTTAGCTGTTTCCATAGATACTAAAGGCTGGTCGACTACAACCGTATCGCCTTCTTTTACAAACCATTCATGAATCTCAGCATCGGGTAAACCTTCACCTAAATCAGGTAAATTAAAAATTGTCATAATTACTCCATTATGCTCATTACGGTGTTTTTAATTCGTGTAACACTGGGTATGTACTGTTTTTCCAGTTGAAAATAAGGCATAACGGTGTCATAACCCGTTACCCTTTGGACAGGGGCTATCAAATCCGCCATGGCATGCTCCATGAGTTGTGCTGATATTTCAGCACCCAGACCACAGGTTTTCGCTGCCTCATGAACGATGACACATCGTCCTGTTTTTTCTACCGATGCAAGTATGGTTTCTATATCCAGCGGTTTAATGGTAGCAACATCAATTACCTCACACGAAACCCCGTCATCACCCAATTGTTTTGCAGCTTGCAGGGTCTCATGCATGCTCGCACCCCAGCTAATTAAGGTAATATCGGTCCCTTGTTGCAAGGTAAAGCATTTACCAAGAGGTAACGCTTCGCCATTATCTTCTACTGGTTGTTTTACTAAGCGATAAATTCGTTTTGGCTCTAAAAAAACTACTGGATCGGGATTACGCATAGCGGCTAATAGCAGTCCATAGGCGCGTTTTGGTGAGGAGGGAATCACTACTTGTAAGCCAGGAATATGAGCAAAAAGAGCCTCAGTACTTTCAGAATGGTGTTCCGGTGCACGAATTCCGCCACCAAAAGGGGCACGAAAAACAATCGGACAACTTAACCGACCACGAGTACGATTACGCATGCGTGCAGCATGTGAGATGATTTGGTTCATGGCTGGATAGATAAAGCCCATAAATTGAAATTCAGCGACTGGCTTTAAACCTTGTATAGACATCCCCACCGCTAAACCCGCAATCATCGACTCAGCAAGAGGTGAGTCAAAGACGCGCTCTTCACCAAATCGGTCTTGTAGGCCGACTGTCGCCCGAAAAACACCACCATTTTTTCCGACATCTTCACCAAAGACGACAACATTTTGATCTTGGGCCATTTCATAAGCAAGCGCTTGGGTTACCGCTTCAATTAAAGTAATATCAGGCATGATCCGCTTCCTCTATTGCGATTGCGCGTTGTTCAATGAGGTACTCAGGTAACTCCGCATAGTGATAGTCAAATATACTGCTAACAGGTTGGGGGGCTTTACTCAAGTATTCTGCAACCGCTTCTTCAACTTGCGCTGAACATTTAATTACCCAGCTTTCCTCATCTTCAGCCGTCCACATTTTAGCCTGCGTTAAATATTCTTTTAGGCGAGAAATTGGCTCTTTAGGTTTTGCCGCGTCTACTTGTTCGCTGGGTTGGTATCGTGTTGCGTCATCTGCGGTTGTATGGTCGGATAGACGATAGGTTAATCCTTCGATAAGCGTTGGACCTTCGCCCCGTCGCGCCTTTTCAATTGCCTCACTAATGACATGCCGTGCTGCCAGAACATCATTACCATCAATTTGAATTCCTGCAAAACCTGCGGCAATCGCTTTTTGCGCAATAGTTTCTGTGGCAGTTTGTTTTTCTCGGGGTACTGAAATAGCCCATTGATTGTTGTTTACGACGAACACTACCGGTAATTTCCAAGCCCCAGCAACGTTGATCGCCTCATAAAAATCGCCCTCAGAGGTTCCGCCCTCACCAATGCAGACCACCGCTACGCGAGGTTCTTGACGATATTTAAATGCAAAGGCTATTCCGGCCGCATGAAGGCACTGGGACGCAATAGGAACACAGATGGGTAGATCGTGGGGTTGATTCTCATAATTGCTACCGCGTTCATCGCCCCCCCAATAGCTGAGAATTTCAGACATCTTGACACCGCGCTGAAATTGAGCCGCATAATCACGATAATAGGGGACAAAAACGTCTTCCTTTTTCATTGCATGACCAATGGCTGTAGATAATGCTTCTTGACCATTAATCGGAGCATAAGTACCCATTTTACCGGTACGTTGCAGAGCTATTGCCTTTTTATCAAAGGTACGGGTTAATACCATCATACGATACAATTCTTTAAGAGTATCTGGGTTTTGGGCGATGGCGGGGGCGTCAGCATTGAGCTTTCCCTGCTCATTCAGAAATTGGAAATAAGGTATTGCAAACTGAGCAACTATTGCCATTAATGGCTCCTTGTCAATTGAACATTTGCATAGCATACTCACAAATTTATTGAAACACCAGTAGGTTAGGCAGGATAAGCACCAGGTATAGACAATCCCTGTATGCTGTGTCTAATACCTGTGCATCAACCGTTATTAAAAGAGTTTTTTTGTGCAACCACATATAATTCAACCACTAAACTATACGGTAAATCTTCGCGACAAATACCGCCAATTTACATCCATGCCTGGGTTGGTATTACTGGAAAGCTGTGATCATAATAATGGGCGCTTTGACATTTTAAGTGCTCATCCTGCTGAGCGCATTACTATTGGTTTAGATGACCCAAATCTTAGCGACAAGCTCAATTGTTTGCGTGCGGCTACTGCCTGTCGTCCTTCTGTCTGTGATTTACCTTTTCAAGGCGGTGCTATTGGATATATTTCCTACGAGTTTGGGGAGTACTTACTCGGTTTAACTCGTTCAAATCAAAGAATGATAAAAGATTTACCCTTGCTGGATATGGGGTTATACGATTGGGCTCTGGTCGTTGATCATCAACTGCAAAAAGTTACATTTTTTGCTGAACAAAATAACGCAAAAAACCAGGCCATTTTAGATGAGGTTAGGACTATTTGGAATCAGGATGAACCAACTCTGCCGTTAACAGCGAAGGTATTGGGTGATTTTCAACCTTTGATTTCACAAGAGGATTACCAGGTTGCGCTGAACAAAATCCATGGGGATATTAAACGTGGACGCTATTATCAGGTAAATTTTACCCAACCCTTTGTGACAACTTATCAAGGGAGTGCGTTTAGCCTTTATCAACAAGTGACCGCGGTTAATCCTGTGCCTTATGCTGCGTATATTCAGGGGGCAGAAGTTGAAATAATGAGTTTTTCTCCTGAGCGCTTTTTATCCTATGACGAGGGTGTACTCAGGGCTGTCCCGATAAAAGGAACAATAAAACGTGCTTCTGATGCAGAAAATGACCGGTTATTACAACAAAAATTGCTGGAAAGTGAGAAAAACCGGGCTGAGAATGTAATGATTGTAGATTTATTACGTAATGATTTGGGTAAAATAGCGCGTCCAGGCTCTGTTCAAGTTCCTCACTTATGTGTCGTAGAAAGTTACCCTTCAGTGCATCATTTAGTCAGCACAGTCACCGCCCAATGCAGACCTGATATCCATCCTTTTGATGCATTTATTTCTTGTTTTCCGGGTGGATCAATTACGGGGGCACCAAAACTTGAGGCAATGCAGGCTATAATGGAATTAGAGCCTTACTCACGTGGTGTTTATTGTGGTGCTGTCGGCTATTTCTCACGGCATCCTTTTTTTGATACAAATATTACGATCAGGACGCTTACTGCACAATCAGGCAATTTATATCTGGCAGCAGGTGGCGGGATTGTTATGGATTCACACGCTGATGAGGAATATCAAGAATGTTTCATTAAAATTATGGCGATTATCAATGGAATACAAAGAAAAACCTAAAGACTCTGCTCACCATGCAGCAGTTATGGTGTTATACGAACGCAAAACCGATTCGATCATTTTAACCAAGCGCAGCGAACGGCTCCGCTTTCATCCGGGTGAAATTTGTTTTCCCGGAGGTGCTTGGGAGGAAGGGGATAAAGATTTGTACACAACCGCATTACGAGAGATGCAGGAAGAGATTGGGATTGATTCCGAGCGAGTAACGTTAATTCGCCCTTTGAGCATACAACAAACCCTGCTTGGAAGCATTATTCATCCTTGGTTTGGCAGTATTGAAACAATTATCCCATATCAATTAAATCCGAACGAGGTAACCCGCTTAGTGATTGTACCGATGTCTTTGGTGTGTTCATTGGACAATTATCGGGAAGTTCTCGTCGAGCGCGGGCGTTTTCGATTCAAAAGTTGGGAGTTTAATTATGCTCAAGAATGGATATGGGGGGCTACCGCAAAAATTATGCGTCAATTGGCATCAAGTAAATCGGTAGGTCTACCTGATACCAACTATTAATTAGGCTTTTTTCTTAGGGGTTTCCTTAAGTGCACGGCGTAAGATCTTACCTACATTTGTTTTGGGAAGTTCATTAAAAAACTCCACAACTTTAGGTATTTTATAAGCGGTAAGATGCTCGCGACAATAGGCAATGACCTCTTCTACAGTCAAGTTTGGGTCTTTTTTAACGATACATGCTTTGACTCGTTCCCCAGATTCTTCATCAGGAATGCCGACAACACCAACCTCAAGCACGCCAGGATGCATACTGATAACTTGCTCCACCTCATTCGGATAAACATTAAATCCCGAGACCAAGAGCATATCTTTTTTGCGATCAACAAGGTAAATGAAGCCTTCCTCATCCATACGGCCGATATCTCCTGTTTTAAAATAACCGGATTTGGTGAACACAAGAGCCGTTTCATCGGGACGTTTCCAATACCCTGGTGTAACTTGAGGCCCTTTAATACAAATTTCCCCGGGGGTGTTAATCGGCACCTCGTTCTCATTGTCGTCCAGGATGATGATGTCTGTAGAAGGCAAGGGGAGACCGATGCTGCCATTGTATCCCGACAACGACATGGGATTAATGGTTGCTGCAGGGCTCGTCTCCGTTAAGCCGTACGCCTCAAGAATGGGCGACTTCGTCGTTTCAGTCCATCTCAGAGCGACGCTTTTCTGTAAGGACATACCCCCAGAAAGCGACAGCTTAAGGTGACTAAAATCCACCTCTTTAAAATGCGGATTGTTTAATAAACCGTTAAACAGGGTATTTACCCCAGTGATGGTGGTAAATCCTGAATTTTTAATTTCCTTGATAAAATGATTCATATCTCGGGGGTTGGTGATGAGGATATTTTTGGCACCAACTTTCATAAAGATAAGAGCATTTGCAGTCAAGGAAAAGATATGGTACAAAGGAAGAGCAGTAACGATAATTTCGTTATTATCCAGGACTGGTGCGATCCAGGTATAGGCTTGTAACATGTTTGCAACCAGATTACCGTGAGTCAGAATAGCACCTTTTGCGACCCCCGTCGTTCCTCCGGTATACTGGAGAAAAGCGATATCATCGTGAGTTAGTTCGACATGGTGTAAAGTGGCTTGTTTGCCTTCGGATAGAGTGTATCGAAACTGTACTGCATTTGGAAGGTTGTAGGGTGGTACCATTTTCTTCAAATATTTGACAACTGAATTGACCACGATTCGTTTGACTGGAGAAAAAAGGTCACCAATTTCGGTAACGATAATATGTTTTAGCGATGGAATATGCGGAAGTGCTTTTTCTACCGTTTTAGCGAAGTTTGCCAGTACCAGAATTGCCTCGGCACCCGCGTCATTCATTTGATGCTCTAATTCATCGCTGGTATATAAAGGGTTGGTGTTGACAACGACATAGCCTGCACGCAAAATTCCAAAAATCGCAACAGGATATTGGAGGAGATTAGGCATCATGATTGCAACACGAGCACCTTTTTTTAAGCCCAGCTGTTGCAGATACGCGCCAAAATCATGGCTGAGTTTGTTAACCTCTGAAAATGTTAACTCAGAGCCAATGTTGCTATAAGCAACCTTTTTAGCATATTTATTGCATGACTCTTTGAACAGATCGACAACCGATGCATATTGACCTGTATCAATTTCATGGGGAATGCCATCCTGATATTGTTCAAACCATCGTTTATCCACCTTAATGTCCTTCTGTTATTGTTTTTCACATGTTAGTATAAACAAAATTTTTGTTTATGGATATCTAGCTCATGAGTGAAAATATAGCACAATCTCAAGCATTTAGACTAAAAGGGCGTTTATTTACATTTACCGTGCTTCAAATTTTAGACACAAGCAGTGATTTATTTAGCCAGCAATTATTAGACACGATTGCTAAAGCGCCGAAACTATTTGAGCATACAGCGGTTGTTTTTGATTTAACTGCGGTACATGCTCAGGAATTTGATTTACAAGAGCTCATCACTATAGCGCGTGCTCAAGGGATGATTCCCGTAGCCATTCAGGGTGGAAGTCCGATACACGAAACTTTTGCACAATGCTCCGGTCTGGCCGTGCTTCATGCCTCTGCTACTCAGGATAAACCCATTATCGAGCGCTCCCTGGAGCCAACGCCTGCAGAGCAGGTGCGAACAAAGCTATTAACTACGCCTGTACGCTCCGGACAGCAATTTGTAGCAAAGGGAACCGATTTAATAGTCACATCCTCTGTCAGTCATGGGGCGGAGCTACTCGCTGATGGTTCCATACATGTTTATGGCGCACTGCGTGGGCGAGCCTTGGCTGGTATTTCCGGTGATAAGGAGGCGCGTATCTTTTGCCAATCACTAGAAGCTGAGTTAGTTTCAATAGCAGGCTTCTATCGTCTGAGTGATGCCATTGAGCCTCAAGTGGGGCCGTGTCAGATATTTTTACAAGATGATCATATTCACATTGAGCCTTTATGATCGAGGCGGTTTTTATTTCCGATTTGCACCTTCATCCCTCTGAATACGCTATCGAGGAGCGCTTCAGGCTCTTCCTAAAGTGGGTGGTGCAGGTTGGTGCTAAAGAACTCTATATTTTAGGTGATTTTTTTTATGCTTGGGCTGGCGATGATACGCGCACCCCTTGGAGTGATGAAATCGCCTCGCAATTGCATCGTTTAAAAGAGACCGGAATACAGGTGTTCTACATGCAAGGCAATCGTGATTTTCTCTTGGGTAAAGAGTTTGCACTGCGTGCAGGGTGGATTGAGCTTAAAGAGCCAACAGTAATCTACCTAGGTCAAGAAAAAGTCATGTTGGTTCACGGTGATCGGTACTGTACTCATGATATCGCACACCAACGTTTTCGCATGTTAACTCGCAATCGACTCTTTAAGACTCTTTTCCTGAGTCTATCCCTGAAGTACCGCCAGCGCCTGGTGGAACAAGTAAGGCAACGGAGTCAGAATAACATTACTAAAACCGTTGAGGTCATGGATGTTGTTGAAGATACCGTACTCCATCACATGCATTCCCACCAGGTGAACCGATTGATTCACGGACATACTCATCGCCCGGCAACGCATCGCTATCAATTTCACGACCAAGAATATGTGCGTTATGTTTTAAGTGATTGGGATGACACGCCAAAAATCTTGTGTTATGATAGTACAAAAGGGCTCTATTTTACCCAAATCCATACTGCTTCAGGAGCTGAGAATGCCTAAAATCGATTCACCAACCCTACATGACCAGATTGCTGATGCGAATAAAAAGCTTAACGACAAAGCTTACCAGATTAAGCGTGAGCAATTTAATGCTGAAGAAGCGCAAACACGCGCGATGAAACAAAGATTACGTCAAGCTAAAGACATGGATACTCTTGACGGTATAATAAATAAAATAAAGCAAGTAGACAAAGATGGCTTGACCGAATGGGATCGTTTTGGGAATGACTCGAATCGTCTATTAAATTCACAACAAAATAACACTATGCAATGGCAATCCCACATGGCGGATCTCTTAGCGATTCTGTCTGATTTAGTTCCTCTGTTGCAGAAATCATTGAAAGCTAGTATTGCAAGTATTCCTAAAAAAGAGCTTAATCCCTTCGTATTGAAAAATGCCCTTAAAGAATTTGTCTACTCCACTAAAGATAAAATTGTTGACAAATTACGCGGTGACCCGCGAATTAATATCCCCACGCTTGTGCATGATGTTTCTATGAATGAGAATAATCAAATACAAATCGGAGGCTTTAAAACTGCAAGTAAAGGTGAGGATTTTAATCTCGTAAACGCAGATAATAAAGAAATTGATTCATTGAAAGACGAGTTTGATACAGTCGTAAAACTTTGGCTCAATACAAATCACTACATTAAAATGAATGACGGCACTTATGTGAACTATGATACTAATTCTCCAGATTACAATCAGGTGTTAACCAAACAAAAATTTGAAGAATTAAAAAATAATCCGGAGCATGGCCTTGATCATTTTCTTGAGACGAATTCAGAGCTTAAATTTAGTCCGGGAGCCAAGCCTTAGAGGCTCTAGATCTACTATCCCGGCATCATAGCGCTGCCGGGATTCCGCTGTGGAAACGAAATACTACATCTTCTGCAAGAATAAATCGATTCTCCAAATCCAGAAAAAATTGAATTCGTGCGTCGATCTCCCCACCATAAAGCTTGGCTAGATGCAAATATTCCGTAAAGTGTCTCGACTCCGAGCGCAACAAATTTTCGTAAAATTTTTGCAACTCAGGATCTGAAAGGTAAGGAATGATTGCGCTAAATCGCTCACAAGAACGTGCCTCAATAATGGCACCAATAACCAGCTGATCTCTGAGGCGCTCAGCTCCATGCCTGCTGGTTACCTGATGATGCATGCACGAGGCATAACCCGAGGGCTGTAGGGGCGTAAATTCAATATCGCGTTGCTGCATTAAAGCAATGACTTTCTCAAAATGCAGCAGTTCTTCACGCGCTAGAGGGGACATGAGTGCAACCAATTCTTTGCGCTCGGGGTATTTGCTCATAAAATTTATTGCTGTTGCGGCCGCTTTGCGTTCGCAATGTGCGTGATCAATTAATAACAAAGGAAGATTATTCGTGCCGTATTCCAACCAGGGGGTCGGTGTTTGTACACGAAGAAAGTCATTTAATATTTGTAAATCAGTAGCTAATCGTTTTACCATCGTCAAATGCACTATACTTTGAAAAAATAGTCTTATACCACAGTACTCGAATAAATTAAATTGGATTAAAAATGAGCGAAGTACAAACTATTGATATGCAAAATTGGTTCTCTACCTATGGTCTAATTACTTCCGAGCGAATCCTTGGACGGTACCAGATAAAATTAGCGGGTACTGAATTAGTGACTGCAATTAAAAAATCGAGCAGTTTTTACCATAAACTAGTAGAAACTCCGGTTCGTCACGTCTTAAATGGTATTATTTTACAGCAAGCACATGATTACCATGTTTATGCACAGAAACTGTTTATTGACTATATGCTTTCTGGCGAAAACAGCAAGGGGCCTGAGGAGCAGGGCGCACATACCCGTGAGCGTTTGGAAGAAGAGCGTCAGGCGCTGGTGCACTTGGGAGAGGAATTTAATAAAAAACAATTAGAGCATCAAAACTTAATCGCACAAACTCAGGCTGAACTAATAAAAGTCGGACAAAATTTCAATAAGCTTTTTGAAAAAACAATTGCAAGCCTGATGAGCCATTTAAAACAATTTTCCCTTGATAAAGCCACGTGCCGTCGTATACTGAATCAGGGTTTAATTCATGGAGATTTTACCCCCCACACCGAGGCGATTCATTTTGCTAAAATCGTAGTGGATGCATTGGGAACGAAACAAGCAGAGCAGCTTTTGCCAATCGTTCAAAATGATCTAGCCGAACTGCTAACTTTTACAGATGAAGCACTTGTACACGCTCAATCCATGCGAGAGCGTAGCGAGGAGATGACTTTTGCCGCTAATGGATACCGCACGCGTTTTTATGAAAGTATATTGCGTATTATTGAGCAACTTAAATTATTACCTGAATACAAAATTGATCCGGTTCAAGATGGAATTAATCGCGAAACGTTGTATTTTGATCCAGATATTGGTGCAGTAAATTGACATGGATGATTATGGTGCCGGTAGTAAGTAACGGCACATTGAAATTAAATAAATATAATTATCTGTTTTGGTATTCGCAATTTTTAGTGAGGCTTAAACCAAGAGGAAAGTGTCTGTGGCTGTGGTGATAATTTTTTTTAATACCAATTAATATTTGATTATTATTGAGAATTAATAGCCAAACCAGGTCGTACTTTTTATACCGATACCAAAAATCATAATTGCCTTCAAATTTTGAGCATTTTGTCACGTAATAACAATACTATTCATATGATTCTGTGCATTGTATTCAAATTTCGTGTATAATGGCGCGCTTTAACTTAACCGAGACGGAGTGCCCAGAATGGCCAAAGAATCAACGCTTTCAATCATTAAACCCGATGCAGTAGCTAAGTCAGTTATTGGACAAATATATAGCCGTTTTGAAGAAGCAGGATTAGACATCGTTGCTGCCAAAATGATGCAATTAAGCCGTGCTCAAGCAGAAGATTTCTATGATATTCACCGTGAACGTCCTTTTTTCAATGCTTTAGTTGAGTTTATGATTTCTGGTCCTGTCATGATTCAAGTTTTACATGGTGAAAATGCGGTTGCTAAAAACCGTGATATTATGGGAGCGACTAATCCTAAAGAAGCTGCTCCAGGGACAATTCGTGCAGATTTCGCAGATAGTATTGATGCGAATGCGGTCCATGGTTCTGATAGCCAGGAAAATGCAACGCGTGAAATTGCTTTCTTTTTCGAACCCCATGAGGTTTGTGCACGTTAAGAAATATTTGAGGTAAAAAATGTCTGAACAAAAAGTGAATCTACTGGATTATAACTACCAGCAAATGCGTGAATTACTCAGTTCATGGGGAGAGCAACCCTATCGAGCACAGCAATTAATGCAATGGATTCACCAAGTAGGGTTGGATGATTTTACCCAAATGACCAACCTTGGGAAAGCTTTACGTGAAAAGCTTTCCCAACGGGCTTTTATCAAAGTTCCGGAAATTATTGCCTGTCAAAAATCAAATGATGGCACTCATAAATGGCTGCTTAAACTCGATTGTGGCAATTGTATTGAAACAGTTTATATCCCTGAAAAAAGCCGTGGAACCTTATGTGTTTCCTCGCAGGTAGGCTGTGCATTAAATTGTTCGTTTTGTTCTACAGCAAAACAGGGATTTAACCGTAATTTGACGACTGCCGAAATTATAGGTCAAGTCTGGGTAGCTGTGCGTGAATTATCCACACATGAAGGTGCTCATGACAAACATTTGACGAATGTTGTTATGATGGGAATGGGGGAGCCATTACTTAATTTTGATAATGTAGTCTCTGCCATGAATATCATGATGGATGATTTTGCCTATGGCCTCTCAAAGCGTCGAGTGACGTTAAGTACTTCAGGAGTTTTGCCCGATTTAGAGCGTTTACGACAAGTCAGCCCTGTGGCACTGGCTGTTTCTTTGCATGCCCCAAATGACGATTTACGTAACGAGCTGGTTCCTATTAATAAAAAGTATCCCTTAAAACAGCTTATGGCTTTGTGTAAAATTTACTTCAAAGACGAGCCGCGACGTAAAGTAACTTTTGAGTATGTGATGCTCAAAGGAGTAAATGATCAGCCTGAGCATGCGGATCAATTAATCAAATTATTGCATGATGTTCCGGCTAAGGTGAATCTCATTCCGTTTAATCCGTTCCCGATGACTCAGTATCAGCGTTCTTCCCAGCAAGCGATTGATGCATTTCGTGACAAACTCATTGCCCATGGGATTAACACGATTACGCGCAAAACACGCGGTGATGACATTGATGCAGCTTGCGGGCAATTAGCGGGTGAAGTTCAAGATCGAACAAGTCGTTCTCAACGTTGGCAGAAATTAAATTTTGTAAAAAATAATGCTGTAGAATCTGTAAATTATTAAATTAATCTTAATCTTTTTTGACAATTATTTTTTTGTTAATAGCTCTGCAAAATTGCTTAAAGTATTAAACCACGTCACCCTGAGCAGGGCGAGCGGTCTCCAAGATGAGGCACAATGTTACATTGATTTGAACCTAATAATTAGCCAAGACATTTTTCTCAAGTGATCGTGTTTTGGGAGTTTGTTAATTACTAGCTTTATTTTTCCCCGTCATAATCTGATTCTAGACCTTTTATAATTGCTCTAAGGATAACTCATTTAGGAGATCCTTCGCTTCGCTCAGGATGAAGTGGTGGTGAGTGGTCTGCTGGAGATCTCATCTCATCCGTCATCCCGAGTTTACGAGGGCTCTCCATCAGAAGGAACAATCTTGAACATTAAATTCCTAATCAAGTTTAATGATCCCGCATGAACTGAGTAAGTGCCAATTGCAGGAGATCCATCGCTTCGCTCTGGATGAGGTGGATTGAGGGCTCTATTACCTCATCCCACTGCTCCGTCATCCCGAGTTTACGAGGGATCTCAATCAGAAGGAACAATCTCGAACATTAAATTCCTAATCAAGTCTAATGCTCTCGCATGAACTGAGTAAGTGCCAATTGCAGGAGATCCATCGCTTCGCTCTGGATGACGTGGATTGAAGGGCTCTATTACCTCATCCCACTGTTCCGTCATCCCGAGTTTACGAGGGATCTCCATCAGAAGGAACAATCTCGAACATTAAATTCCTAATCAAGTTTAATGCTCTCGCATGAACTGAGTAAGTGCCAATTGCAGGAGATCCATCGCTTCGCTCTGGATGACGTGGATTGAAGGGCTTTATTACCTCATCCCACTGCTCCCTCATCCCGAGTTTACGAGGGATCTCAATCAGAAGGAACAATCTCGAACATTAAATTCCTAATCAAGTCTAATGCTCTCGCATGAACTGAGTAAGTGCCAATTGCAGGAGATCCATCGCTTCGCTCTGGATGATGTGGATTGAAGGGCTCTATTACCTCATCCCACTGTTCCGTCATCCCGAGTTTACGAGGTATCTCAATCAGAAGGAACAATCTCGAACATTAAATTCCTAATCAAGTTTAATAATCTCTTATGAATTTAGTCAGTGCCAATTGTAGGAGATCTCTCGTTAACAGTCGGGATGACATAATAAGCGGTGCTTTTTTATTCCATTGTAACGAGGTGGCGCTAATTAGTTACCTTCTGGCTATCCTGATTACGTGGTGTTTAATGATTCCAGGTGCGGTTTAGTTAAAGAACCAAACTATTTTGTTCTTGAATGAGTTCATTACCGCGATAACATTTAATAGATTTTTCCTCTATATCCACTACATATTGTAGTCGACAAAATTCACGAGGATTAGAGAGTAAGCGCGCATTAAATATGACTAAATTAATACCCTGGTCATGGCGAGCTGAGGGCGTAATGAGTAGAGGATGCCCCTCTTGAGCGACTCGACGTCCAACTTCTTGGCAGGATTGATAATCTTCGGGATCAACAAGCCAGGGGAATTCTTCTCTTTTGGCCGAGAGATCAATACCTAAACCCTCACAATAAATTTTGGCCACCTTTCTATCCACCGTTACGGTTTTTTGTGATTGAAAAACTTCCCAGGCATCTTTAATTTCCTGGATAAAATGATATTGAGTTTCATAAATGGTAGTAATTAACTCTTCACACCCATACCAACATGCAATAGCACCATCACTATAGCGCGAGCACGTAATATGTGTAAAAGGATAATCAATAAAATCATTTTTGCTGTAATCAAAACCCCGCTGAATCAGGTTTTGTTTCGTAAGAGGCGGGTGAGTATGACTCTCTAGAGCATTTGCTGCATCCCAATTACGCGGATCGTCACTGAGATCGTCGAATAAATCTTGAGATTTTTTGATGCTTCGAATATTGCGAAACACATCCTGTGAATAATCACGTACTGTATCAAATAAAAGCACGGTTCATTGACCTCGCATAAAATCTGTCAAACGTCTAATCTGGGCTATTCCGAGATATCCTTGTTCGAGCATGACATCAAGTGGACGAAGATTATGTAATTTTCTATTTCTACCTTTAACCCACTGATAGACGACCTCTTTATTATATGGATAAAGGATACGCAAACTTTTATGGATGCCTAATAAATTTCCAACGCGTTCAATAGTATCACGACCGGTAATATGTGCGGTGCCTTTTTTAAATTTAGCAAGTTGAGCTGCACTTATGCCGCCCAATAAATTGCACTCTTCATCATTTTTTAACTGCCAATGTTTAAATAAGGCAATGACATTTTGTGTATTACGCCTGAGCATATCTTCGTTTAGATCATGATTAATTGCCCCGGCTGTAGATAATGGATTCATAATTATTCCTCTATTTATAGTTTATTTTATTCTATAAATAGAGGAATTGCAAATTTGAAGGACTTAATTCAATAATTCTGGGCGATTTTTAAAGCCCTCTAAGGCTGAAGGATTGGCAAGTGATTGAATATTGTTTACCGTCTGACCATGAACAACTTGCCTAACAGCCACCTCCACAATTTTACCGCTCATGGTCCGTGGAATATCATCAACTTGAAGTATTTTCTCCGGAACATGACGGGGTGATGCATTACTACGAATCACCTGTTTAATTTTTTCAACTAAAGATTGATCTAAGAGAATGTTTTCTCTTAGTTTAACAAAAAGAATAACTCGAACATCGTCAACCCAATCTTGTCCAATAACGATACTATCGAGAACCTCATCAACTTTTTCAACTTGACGATAAATTTCAGCAGTGCCAATGCGCACACCACCAGGATTGAGAACGGCATCTGAGCGTCCGTAGATAATAAGTCCATGATGTGCAGTAATTTCCGCAAAATCACCATGAGCCCAAACTCCGGGGAAGCGCTCAAAATAGGCGCTATGATATTTACTCCGGTCGTTATCCTGCCAAAAGCCTAGCGGCATTGATGGAAAGGGTTTAGTACAGACAAGTTCGCCGCGTGTTTGTGTTACCGATTGCCCATCATCATCAAAAACTTCAACCGCCATGCCTAAGCCCAGACATTGCAGTTCGCCACGATAAACCGGTAACAGAGGATTACCCAGGGCAAAGCAAGAGATAATGTCCGTTCCGCCAGAGATAGAGCTTAGCTGCAAATCCTCTTTTATCTGTTCATACACATAATCATAACTTCGTGGCAAGAGGGGAGAACCTGTAGAAAGAATGCAGCGTAACTTGGTAAGCGTAAATTCATCTTTTGGATGTATCCCTGATTTCTCAACAGCAGAAATAAATTTAGCACTGGTACCAAAAACAGATACTTCCTCTTCATCCAATAGGCTAAAGAGGCGTTCAGGAGTGGGATAAGTCGGTGAGCCCTCATACAAGATAAGTGTAGTACCTAGAGCTAAAGCTGAGATGGTCCAATTCCACATCATCCAACCACAGGTAGTGTAAAAACATAATCGATCATCTGCACGTAAGTCACTATGCAGGCCTAATTCTTTTAGATGCTGCAACAGGGTGCCTCCGGCTCCATGAACAATGCATTTGGGTTTTCCAGTTGTGCCTGAGGAAAACATAATATAGATGGGATGATTAAAGGGAAGTGATGTAAACGTACACGCTGTTGCAGGTTTAGAAAATTCTTGCCAAAAACAAGCGTGGGGAAGTTCTGTGATATCCAGTGACTTATGAATATTGGGACAAATGACAATTTTTCTTAAAGAAGTCATGGAGGCTGCTAATGCTTTAATTTTTTCCTCTGCTGGAAAAGTTTTACCATTATAAAAATGTCCGTCACCAATAAAAAGAAGCGTTGGTTCAATTTGTCCTAATCGATCTAAAGCGGCTTGTGCGCCAAAATCAGGAGAGCAAGAGGCCCATATGGCGCCCAAAGAAGTTGCCGCAAGCATGGCAATCACTGCATAATGAGTATTGGGTAATAACGCGGCAACGCGGTCCCCAATTTTAATGCCTGCAGCCTTCATCCCTTCGGCACATTGCGCAACGGCCTGATGCAATTGGGCATAGCTTAATTCATAGCGTTCATTGCTTTCATTAATGCAGATCAACGCTTGATGTTCATCGTTTCGCGATAATAATTGCTCAGCAAAGTTTAACCTTGCCCCAGAAAACCAGTGTGCTGTAAAAATATCCTCATAGTAATTTAGGATTTGATGAGGAGGCGTATGGAACTTAATATGAAAAAAATCGGCTAAAGTGGACCAAAAGTCTTCCGGATGAGTAATCGACCAGGTGTGTAAATCCGGATAGTCTGAGAAAATCTGACAATGTTTTTGTGCGGCAAAATTTAAAAACTGCCACATGCGACTATTTTGAGGTTGGGACGGTGTCCATACAGCATCACTCATTGTTTTACTCTCTATTTTTATTATTATTAAATTCTTTGGGAGACGGAAACGAATCAATAACTAAACTAAAGCTATTTCCATTGAGCCTAGAAGTGCGTTTGCGACTTTAGACTGATTTTTGCGTCCCAAGATTTTGCAAATCATCTCTCCGGTACGCACGACTTTAAAAACATCGATGCCGGTTTCAATCCCCAAGCCATGCATCAGGTAAAGAACATCTTCCGTCGCAACGTTACCTGTGGCCCCCATCGCATAAGGGCAGCCACCAAGACCTGCTACGGAGCTATCGAAGCGGTGCACACCATAGTTTAAAGAACTATGAATATTCGCAATCGCTTGACCATAAGTATCATGAAAATGCATTGCGAGTTTGGATACTGGAATGCGTTTAAGCACTTCATCCAATACCAGTTGCGTTTGTCTGGGAGTACCAACACCAATGGTATCGCCTAAAGAAATTTCATGGACGCCCAAGTCAAGTAATTGCTGCATGACCTCTGCTACCTTTAGCGGAGCAATTTTACCCTCATACGGGCAGCCGAGCACACAGGAGATATAACCACGTACAGGAATATCATGCTGCATCGCTAACGCCAAAACCGGTTGAAATCTTTGAATACTTTCACTAACAGAACATTTAATGTTGCGTTGGTTAAACGATTCACTTGCCGCGGTGAATACGGCAACTTCTCTAACTCCTGCAGCCAATGCTTTGATCATGCCGCGTTCATTGGGTACCAGTGCAGAATAATGAACGGTGGGATTTTTATCAATGGCATTAAATACTTCATCGTGATCAGCGAGTTGCGGGATTGCTTTGGCTGAAACAAAGCTAGTCGCTTCGATATATTGAAGCCCTGTTTGACTTAAGGCATTGATCAGCTCAATTTTATGTCGTGTAGAGACAAAAGCAGGTTCATTTTGTAATCCATCACGTGGGCCTACCTCAATAATTGTCACATGTTGCGGATAATCCATCGCTCATCTCTAATTAGCAGGTTATTGATTAATAAGGCTTAATTATTCTGCGTCCAATGATAATAGCTCCTGTCCCTCATTAACTTGTGAACCGACATTAAAAAATATTTCCTTCAGTATGCCATTATGGGGTGCATGAATCGTGTGTTCCATCTTCATTGCCTCAAGAATGATCAAACGCTCACCGGCTTTGATTAAATCACCTTTATTTTTTAGTATAGCAACAACAGTCGCCGGCATGGGGGCTGTTAATTCATTTTTAGTTGCGTTATCTCGTGTATGGCCCCAGAAATAACGTTCAATAATCCAGGTTCCACAGGTACTGAAAATAAGAATTGTTTCTTGCTTTTTTTCTATGATGGCCTGATATTGTTGATTTTGGTATTCAATCATAACCTGATTAGGTGTGCCATGGGTTCGCAAGTGCAGATTTTTGTCACCGAGTGTCAGTATAAAGGACTCATGATTTTCTGGTGAAATTTTTAATTCGACTACTTCCTCATGCTGTTGGTAACGTACCCACCATGAGGAGGGTTGAATGAGTTGCCAACTAAAGGCATCAAGATATAGAGGGTCATGAGTTATTTTTTGCTGCGCATCCAGAAAATCAACAGCTGCGGCAAAAAGGTAGCCTAGAGTTGGATCAGGTTCTGAACGTGTTAATGTTTCTTCTGTTAGAAAACTGGTACTCAGTTGTCCTTGTTGGAATTTAGTATGGGTAATAATGGACTTAAGAAAGGGAATATTGGTCTTAACCCCGGTTATATAGTAATTATCCAAGGCCTGCAGAAGTTTCTGAGTTGCCTCTGCGCGAGATTGTCCCCAGACGATTAATTTAGCAATCATTGGATCATAATAGCGTGTAATCATGGAGCCTTGAATGATTCCTGTGTCAATACGCACGCCCTCACCCCGGGGTTCGTGTAGATAATCAATTCTGCCGATTGAGGGCATAAAATTATGTTCGGGATCTTCGGCATAGATGCGGCATTCAAGGGCATGACCCTGTGCTTTTATATCTTCTTGTCTTAGTGGTAAGGGCTCATTCGCGGCAATGTGTAATTGCCACGCAACCAAATCCAGGCCACTAATCATTTCGGTAACGGGGTGTTCAACCTGAAGTCGTGTATTCATTTCCATAAAGTAAAATTTCTCTCCGTCAACCAGAAATTCTACGGTACCTGCGCCACGATATTGGATGGAACGGGCTACATCACAAGCAGCCTGGGCTAATTGTTTACGAAGGGTAGTGGATAAACCAGGTGCGGGAGCTTCTTCAATAATTTTTTGGTGCCGTCGTTGTATGGAGCAGTCGCGTTCAAAAATGTGTACGACGTTACCGAAGTTGTCCGCCAAAATTTGCACTTCAACGTGTCGCGGATTGGTAACTAACTTCTCCAAAATCACGGTATCATCGCCAAAGCTTGATAATGCTTCACGCTGCGCACCTGCTAATTCAGCAGAAAACTCTTCCGGTGCATAGACCGCACGCATGCCTTTACCGCCACCGCCGTTCGCAGCTTTTATAAGAACTGGAAATCCAATTTGTTGTGCTTCATGCAAAAGAGTATCTTCGTCCTGATTGCTGCCGTGATATCCCGGAGTAAGTGGTACCTGGGTATTTTCCAGAAGTTTTTTTGCTAATTGCTTTGAGGCCATTGCCTCCATTGCGGTAACGGAGGGACCTATAAAAACGATTCCATGCTGTTCGCAGGCGCGAGCAAATTCAGGGTTTTCCGAGAGAAAACCATACCCTGGATGAATTGCCTGAGCACCACTGGCTTTGGCCGCAGCGATAATATTGGCTATTGATAAATAGCTTTCACGAGCAGTCGCCTCACCAATCAAGTATGCACTATCAGCGAGCTGTACATGTAAGCAGTTTTTATCGGCGGTAGAATATACGGCAATAGTATGAATACCCATAGCGCGCGCAGTCTTAATGATTCTACAGGCGATTTCACCACGATTAGCAATCAGGATTTTTTTAAACATGTAAACCTCTAGTTCCAATTAGGTGATTTTTTACTCAAAAAAGCATTCAAACCCTGTTGTCCTTCAGCTGAACCCCGTTTTCTTGCGATTAATGCAGCAGTATGGACAACTAAATCATAATTAAGCGGTTGCTTACTCACCTCATCTACTAATGCTTTGGCGTCGAGAACGGCATTTGGTGCATTATTTGTAATTGAGCGTGCGTAATTAAGCGCTACTTCTGCTAGGTTCTCTTCGGGAATGCATTGATGAACTAAGCCATATTCAAAGGCTTGGGTGGCAGAAAAAACTTCTGCACTCATAAATAGAGCTTTAGTTCGGCGTTCACCAATTGCCTTGATCACATAGGGGCTTATCACCGCGGGTATTAAACCAATTTTCACTTCAGAGAAGCAAAAACGCGCATTATTAGCGGCTAAGGTAATATCACATGCAGCAGCAAGTCCTGCGCCGCCTCCAAAAGCTGAGCCTTGTACCACGGCCAAAGTAGGTTTTGGGCTGGTATGCAGGGTATACATTAATTTCCCTAAAATTAAGGCGTCCTGGATGTTTTCCTCTTCAGTAAAACGTGCCATATCCTGCATCCAGCCTAAATCAGCACCTGCACAAAAATGTTTACCATTTGCACGTAACATTAGTAGCCGCACATTATTCATGGCCATCGCTTCGTCAATGTAGTGCTGCATTTCTTGTAGCAGTTGATTATCAAAAGCATTGGATTTATGCACACGGTTTAACGTGAGTAGGGCAATCTGATGGTTTATTTCAAATTGAATATCCATATCTATCTATTCCTTACATGCGAAATACGCCAAAATGGGTCGACTCTATAGGGACATTCAGTGCTGCAGATAAACCTAAGCCTAAAACTTTGCGCGTATCCACGGGCGCAATGACGCCATCATCCCAAAGACGGGCGCTTGCATAATAGGGATTACCCTGAATTTCATATTGTTGTCGTAAATTGTGTTTAAATGCTTCTTCTTCGGCTGCAGGCCACTGGACACCTGATTTCTCAAGTTTTTCTCGATTAACTTGAGCTAATACATTGGCAGCTTGCTCACCACCCATAACGGATATGCGCGCATTGGGCCAGGACCAAATAAAGCGGGGTGCGTAAGCTCTGCCACACATGGCATAATTACCCGCACCAAAACTGCCGCCGACAATGACCGTAAATTTGGGTACGTTTGCATTGGCCACCGCCGTAACCATCTTGGCGCCATGCTTTGCTATTCCCGAGGCTTCGTATTTGGAACCAACCATAAAGCCTGTTATATTTTGTAAAAAAATAAGTGGGATTTTACGCTGACAGCAGAGCTCAATAAAGTGACTTCCTTTTTGGGCGCTTTCGCCAAAGAGGATGCCATTATTGGCAACAATACCTATTGGGTAACCATAAAGATGAGCAAAGCCACAGACTAAAGTAGTACCAAATAAGGCTTTAAATTCATCAAATTCTGATGCATCCACCAAGCGCGCAATAATTTCGCGAATGTCAAAGGGTTTACGTGGATCCACTGGAATAATGCCGTTTAATTCCTCAATGGCATAGAGAGGTTCGCGACTTTGAATACGATTGAGTGCTTGTGGCTTATGGCGATTTAAATTTTTTATCGTTTGTCGCGCCATATATAAGGCATGCGCATCATTTTCGGCATAATAATCAGCGACCCCGGAATGGCGACAATGTACCTCTGCACCGCCGAGCTCCTCTGCACTGATGATTTCTCCCGTCGCAGCTTTAACTAGTGGTGGTCCACCAAGAAAGATTGTGGCCTGGTTTTTAACCATAATCGATTCATCTGCCATTGCCGGTACATAAGCACCACCAGCAGTACAAGATCCCATTACTACCGCGATTTGGGGGATATTTTGTGCAGACATTTGCGCCTGGTTATAAAAAATACGGCCAAAATGATCGCGGTCAGGAAATACTTCGTCTTGCAAAGGTAAAAATGCGCCACCTGAATCGACAAGATAAATACAGGGTAGGTGATTTGTCTGTGCAATTTCTTGCGCGCGCAGATGCTTTTTAACCGTCAAGGGATAATAAGTTCCGCCCTTAACGGTTGCATCGTTGATTACAATCATACATTCAATACCGGCAATGCGGCCAATACCTGTAATTATGCCTGCAGCCGGAACTTTATCTTCGTAGACTTCATAAGCTGCAAGCGGTGAAAGCTCTAAAAAAGAACTGCCTGGATCAAGCAATTGCTCAAGACGCTCCCGTGGCAAGAGTTTTCCGTGCTTTAAATGACGAGCACGCGCTTTTTCATCGCCTCCTTGAAGAATATCCTGAAGATGGCTATGCAATTTGTTCACTAAATTACCCATATACTCTTGGTTCTCTTTAAAGTCAGAGGTAACAGGATTAATTTGGCTGCAGAGTTGTACCATCGAAAAGTCCTTATCGTACTAAAATGTCACTAAAAACAATGACGGTCCATAATACCCAGGTAATTGCAATAAAATGCGGCATATCTTTACCTTTAATCACCCGGTAAATTAATGCAGGAATTGCGGTAAGAATAATTGGTAGAATTACCAGTACCAGAATTTTCCGGATGACAAGTCCCCATCCTGTTCTACTGAATATCGGGCTCAGTTTCAGATTAATGTAGGTAAAAAACATATCGATATACACCACTAATAAGTGGGCATATTTGGCGAAAACCACCACTAGGATACTCAGTAATAAATAAATTAAGCTCTGTCGTAGCATGTACATCCTTTATCGTTATTATTATGCGATGCATTGTGCCTTATTCTGTGCGCTAACTCCAGATATGAGCGCAAGAATAAGGCACGGACAGCTTGAATTTATACTAGTTCAATGGCCATGGCTGTTGCTTCGCCGCCACCGATACAAAGCGAAGCAATACCGCGTTTTTTACCATGATTTTTTAGTGCATGAATTAAGGTAACTAGGATACGTGCACCAGAAGCCCCGATGGGGTGACCCAAAGCACAAGCACCGCCATGAACATTGACTTGCTCAGGATTTAACTCTAGTTGAGAAATAGCCGCCATTGCGACTACAGCAAAGGCCTCATTAATTTCGTAAAGGTCGACATCCTCTTGAGTCCAACCAGCCTTACTCATCACTTTACGCATTGCATCAATTGGCGCCGTAGTAAACCATTCGGGAGCTTGTGCATGGCTTGCATGAGCAACAATACGCGCTAAGGGTTTAATTCCTCTTTTTTGAGCTTGCTCCGCGCTCATGATGATTAAACTTGCAGCGCCATCGGATATGGAGCTGGAGTTTGCCGCAGTAACGGTTCCATCTGCTTTGAATGCCGGTTTTAATTGACTAATTTTACTGAGCTTAGAGGCATCGGGGCCTTCATCAGTATCAATGGTCATCTCGCCTTTACGTGAAGCGATGGTCACCGGTGTAATTTCTTCCTTAAACAAACCCGTTTCAATAGCTTTCAGAGCTTTAGTCATTGACTGAGTCGCATACTCATCTTGTTGCTCGCGGGTAAATTTAAAATGATTGGCAGTGGCTTCCGCAAAACAACCCATAAGTTGTCCTTTGGTATATGCATCTTCTAAACCGTCTAAAAACATATGATCTTTAATCTCGCCATGGCCTAAGCGATAACCGGCACGTGCTTTTGGCAGGAGATAGGGGGCATTCGTCATGCTTTCCATACCACTGGCCAGGACGATGCTGGCGCTGCCTGCTTTAATCATATCATGAGCCATCATAACCGCTTTCATACCTGAGCCGCACATTTTGTTAATGGTGGTGGCGCCTGCGGAGTCGGGAATTCCGGCTTTACGTGCAGCTTGTCGCGCAGGAGCTTGACCAATACCTGCTTGCAAAACACACCCACTGATTACTTCATCAATCTCTGCAGCGTTAAGGCCTGCTTCTTTTAGTGCTGCGGCGTGGGCCATGGCGTTTAATTCAGGAGCACTTAAGCCGGACAAATTACCTAGCATACCACCCATTGGGGTTCTTTTTGCAGCTACGATCACTATATCATTCTGATTCATGTCACTATCCTTATGCGGTTTCTTTAAAAAGTTCACGTCCAATAAGCATCCTTCTTATTTCAGAAGTACCTGCTCCAATTTCGTACAGCTTGGCGTCTCGTAATAATCGCCCAGTGGGGTATTCATTAATATAGCCATTACCACCTAGAATTTGAATTGCTTGTAAAGCCATTTGCGTCGCTTTTTCAGCAGCGTAAAGAATGACGCCCGCCGCATCTTTACGATTGACCAATTCTGCATCGCAGGCTTTAGCGACTGCGTACAAATAAGCTCTACTGGCGCTTAAATCGGTATACATATCCGCAAGTTTACCCTGGATAAACTGAAACTCGCCAATGGGTTGGGTAAACTGATGGCGTTCATGTACATAGGGTAGAACGATATCAAGACATGCTTGCATAATGCCAACCGGACCTGCTGCCAGAATAGTGCGCTCGTAATCAAGGCCACTCATCAATACTTTAGCCCCAAGATTTAGCTCACCTAAAATTTGGGTTGCCGGTACCCGGCATTCTTCAAAGACTAATTCACAGGTGTTTGAACCACGCATACCTAACTTATCGAGCTTTTGTGCCGTTTTAAAGCCAGGCATCTCTTTTTCAATTAAAAAAGCGGTAATTCCTTTGCTGCCAGCATGTTTATTCGTCTTAGCATAAACAACTAAAACGTTCGCATCGGGGCCATTAGTGATCCACATTTTGGTTCCATTAAGCACATAGTCCTCGCCCCGTTTTTCAGCGTGAAGCTGCATACTTACTACATCAGAACCGGAGTTGGCCTCACTCATAGCCAACGCGCCGACATACTCTCCGCTAATGAGTTTAGGCAAGTATTTTTGTTTTTGCTCGGAATTACCATTTAAAAAAATCTGATTAACACACAAGTTGGAATGTGCACCATAACTTAAACCCACCGAGGCTGAGGCACGCGAAATTTCCTCCATAGCGATGACATGAGCCAGATAACCCATGTTGGCTCCGCCATATTCCTCACTGACGGTAATACCAAGTAATCCCATATCACCCAATTTACGCCATAAATTATGAGGAAAAATATTGGTTTCATCAATCTGTGCCGCAAGCGGCGCAATCTCGGTGCGAGCAAATTGGTAAACGCTATCCCGCAGTAAGTCGTAAGTCTCACCTAGTTGAAAATTTGGACCGGTGTACATAGCTAACGTCCTGTGTAATATGCAAATTATAAGACTATACCTAATCAATTCATTCTTGCAACTACAAACACTTCTTGAAAAGGTGGGTTGGCTTATCGCGATTCACTCTGCTCAAAAAAAAGAACTTCCGCCTTGCGTCGTCTTTATAAAGATGTACAATGTGCTTATTTATTATCATTGGGTGGTACGGTATGACGAAGCATATTGCAATTGTTTTTAGTGAAGATAAACATCATGACAACTTGCTTTCTGAGAACGATCCGATTCATTTAGATTTGCGAGAAGTTTTTCCTGACGGCGATATTATCTACATTGATGGGGATTTTAATAGTAATAAGCATTCTAATCTGGATACCCAGCTTATGATAAGGAAAGAAAATGAAGTAGAGAAAATAGAGGTTCATATTTTCGCTCGCGGGGAAGCTGTGGCAAACGCTCTAATTAGTTTAAAAAATCTTAAAGTTAAAACCGCTCATGATATGAAGATCAACCTTATATTTTACCATCCTGTTCTATCAAGAGGTTTGCATCAACAAAAAGATTATCTTGATTTGCAGCATGCTCATTTTATAAAAAAAGCGCATATTACTCTGTTTGCAAATGAAAAATCACAGGTTTTTTTACCCAAATTAAGTGCTCTGACAGAAACTCATATTGATATATTACCTTCACGCAAAAGACAGGATGACAATCTGACTTCTTTTATAAAGAGCAAAAACGAATTCCTCTTAGTTAATACAACTGAAAGTTTTTCAAGAATGAGTCATTTTTACCAGGAAATGTTACTTGTTGCCAAACAAAATAATGAACCTACAACTCAATTTTTTTTAAACGGACAAATTCAACGATTAAGTAGAACTCAAAACACTTCAATTCTCAATGAATATCATGCTCGTTTAAGCTTAGATGTAAACCCTATTCCTTATTACCGCTGTATAAGTACTCGGGTCAAAACGCAACAAGATTATTATCATGATGCACAAATCAGTTTGCAATCGTGGCGCAGGGATAATCCTGACGCAAACGTTGATTTTAGCGAATTAAACCAAAAATGTACTTATTTATTAGACAATAAAAAAATTCAGGAAAATGATTTAGATGAACTTGCTGAATTTATTGATAATTTCTTGCTGCAAAATTATGTTAACAGTAAAGAAATTAATAAAGCCTTGGGCTTTCTTTATATCAGTTCTTATTTAAAGAGATTAAGCGAGAAGATTATAGATTCAGCTTATGGTGCCGAATTAAAATGTCGAGGGTCTCTGCTGTTCTCGCATCTGTTTGAAAAAGTTTCTGCGGCAATAATGCAGGGCACAACAATTGAGCAATTAAATCAAAATAGGCATGTACACGTACTGAAGGAAACAGTTAATTTTTTAGAGGAATATTTTAGTGGCGGTGATTATCATGAACTTAACGGTTTGGTTAAAAATTATTTGCAAAAAATAAAACGATCCCTACATGAAAAAGATCCTATAAAAATCGCATTGATCCTGTTCTTATCGACATTATTAGGCGCAACAGTGGGTGCAGTCATAGGTTTTGCCGTTGGTTTTAGTCTTGGTATTTTTACTGGTCCCGGAGCTATCCTCAGCGCAATCATGGGTGCATTAACGGGAGCATTCGAAGGAATTTTGTTAGCGGCAGCGGGTGCTGGGGCTTTAACTGGATTAACAGCAGGAGCTATACTTAGTTACAGCTTATTTAAGCCTGGACCGATAGAAAAGGAAATACTTGACTACACTGAGCAGCTTCAGCACAGAAATGTTGAATATGACCTTCAAGGGTCCGTAAAAGATAATAAATAGCCGAAGCGATTTTTTTAGCAATTCATAATAAATTTGGGCTTTACCTGTGAATAAAAATCGCCTAATCTAGAGCCATTTTGAGTGATGAAAATTAAGGCATCCAGGAGATAGTGCATGCGCAAATTAGTATTATGGGGTCATAATGTTGATGAATACAGGGAAATGTTTGCTCTATCCGCCGAGGATATGAATGCCCGAATTTTAGAGTATGGCTGCGGCCCTAATGCAGTGAATACGCAACAATTTCATCGCAAGCATGAAGTGGTTAGCTGTGACCCGCTCTTTGTGTTGGATAAAGATACGCTGTACTCCAAGTCCGTGATGATTTTTGCACAAATGGTCGAGGACATCAAAGAGGTTCAAGATCAGTTTGATTTCAGTCGCGATGGCTCATTAGAGCAGTTGGTTCATCAGCGTCAACGCGGTCTGGAAGAATTTTTTGCCGATTATGAACAAGGAAAAAAAGAGGGTCGCTATTATGGCGCCGCAGATTATCATTTACCTTACCCGGATTTTTCTTTCGATTTTGCGTTAAGCGCTCATTATTTATTTGCAGATTTGGAAAATCAGACACTTGACTTTCACATGAATGTTTTGCGTGAGTTGGCTCGTGTTGCGCGTGAAGTGCGTATTTTCCCTCTAATTGATAAAGAAGGACAAACTTCTGAGCTATTAGGTCCCGTTTTGTTGCAACTACAAAAAGAGCAATTTGGCGTGGAAGTTCGAGAAATTGATTATCATTTGCACCAGGCAGAAAATGCGATGTTACGCATCTGGGCACAAAAATGTGATGTTTAGTCTCTATCCACTGATACGTCCTTGGCTTTTTCGCATGGAGCCGGAGCAAGCTCATGCATTTTGCCTTGCCTTATTGGACTATATTCCTACATTTTGTTTTCCTAAAGTCGTGGGAAAACCAGTTGCAGCTTTAGGAATGACCTTCCCGCATGCAGTTGGATTGGCAGCGGGTCTGGATAAAAATGCTGCTCATTTGTCTGCTTTAGCAAAATTAGGGTTTGCTTTTATCGAGGTAGGGACAATCACACCCAAGCCGCAAGAAGGAAATCCAAAACCACGACTGTTCCGCATACCTCAGGCCGATGCATTAATCAACCGTATGGGGTTTAATAATCTGGGCGTCGATGCATTAATTCATAACATACGTCGTGCTCAGTATACAGGGATTCTTGGGATTAATATTGGCAAAAATAAACTGACACCCTTAATGCAGGCGGCAGATGATTATGTATATTGTCTACGTAAGGTTTATCCTTATGCTTCTTACGTGACAATCAATATTTCTTCACCGAACACACCGGATTTACGATTGCTGCAACAACATCAATATTTGGATGACCTGCTTAGCAGTTTAACTCTTGAGCAACAACGGCTCATGCATGAGCATCAAAAAAAAGTACCTCTGGTTATAAAAATTTCACCTGATGAAGATGATGAAACCCTAAAACGTATGGCTGACGCTGTTTTAACTCATGGGATATCAGGAATTATCGCTACAAATACCACGAATAAACGTGAGGGAATTACTCATCTTCCCTATGCTATGGAGACGGGCGGTCTCAGCGGGAAGCCCTTGGCGGATAGTGCGCAAAACTGTTTGCAGTTATTAAAGAGTTATATTGGTAACGAGATAACCTTAATAAGTGCAGGTGGAATTGATGCTCCTTATCAATTGCAACAAAGACTTGCAGCTGGGGCTCAACTAGCACAAGTTTATACTGGATTGATTTTTAAGGGACCAGGGTTAATCCCTGATTTAATCAAAAGCGTAAACATTAAAGCGTGACTCTTTTTTAGAAAACTTGGCACATCCTAATGAGAAGAGTTACAATTCGTTCCATTAACTATCAGTTAGCAGTGATTAATGAAAAAAAAGTTAACCGTTAAGACCAGTATTCTATATAAACGACTACTTACTTATGTGCGGCCTTTCTGGCCTATATTGGCGTTAGGGATCATGGCCAATATTCTTTATTCATTAATTGATGCAGGTTTTACTTATATGATGCGTCCTTTTTTTGACAAAGGATTTATCAACATCGATTTGGCTTTTATCAAAAAAATTCCTTACATCGTTCTGATAGGGATTACCCTACGTGGTTTAGTAAGCTCTTTGGGTAGCTACTGTATGACTTGGGTTGCGCGTTCCGTGGTGAAAGTGCTCCGCGAAAAAGTGTTTAATCATGTGTTACGCCTACCTGCTGATTTTTATGATGAGGCGACCTCGGGGCAGCTACTATCCAAGATCTTGTATGATGTAGAGCAAGTGGCGCAAGTGAGCGCTGAAGCATTAACCGATATTGTACAAAATAGCTGTTTAATCCTGGGACTATTAACTGTAATGATGGTTATTTGTTGGCAATTATCATTAATGTTTCTATTAACTATTCCCTTTGTCGGTTTCATCGTGAGCTACACCAATAAGCGGGTCCGACGTATTAGTCATAAAGTTCAAAAGACGATGGGTGAGGTGACCGAGATTGCAAGTGAAGCAATCGAAGGCTATCGGGTAGTACGTATTTTTGGTGGAACGGCTTATGAAGCCGATAAATTTGGCAAGGCGATTGAGCGTTCTCGTCAAAATGATATGAAAGTTGCAGTAAGCAAAGCCATTAATGTCTCTGGTGTGCAAATTGTGATTGCGATTGGTATTGCCGTAATTATCGGCGCAGCCATTCAATTGTCTACGGTGATTATAATTTCTGCAGGCTCCTTTTTGGCCATAGTTGCGGCCATGCTGCAATTAATCAAGCCCATGAAAACGTTAACAACTCTAAATGCAGTCATTCAGAAGGGGCTTGCGGGTGCAGAAAGTGTTTTTACTTTGCTTGATAGGGTGGTTGAAGTTGACGAAGGCAAGCTGCTTACCGAACGTGTCCGGGGCGAAATTATTTTTAATAAGGTGAGTTTCGCTTATCGTCAGGAAAAGCCTGTATTACATGAAGTCTCATTTAGAATAGAAGCTGGAACAACGGTCGCGCTCGTCGGGCATTCTGGGAGTGGAAAAACAACAATTGCGAGTCTATTACCACGCTTATATGAGGTAACTCAGGGAGAAATTTTTCTGGATGGTCTGGCAATCTCACAAATGAACTTGACCAGTTTACGTCAACAAATGGCATTGGTAAGTCAAAATGTGACTTTATTTAATGATACTTTGGCGAATAATATTGCTTATGGACAAGAAGCAAGTCAGGAAGCCATTGAAAAAGCAGCACGTTTGGCTTTTGCAGATGAATTTATTAATCGTTTGCCCCAAGGTTACAACACCCGTGTAGGGGAAAATGGTGTTCTTCTCTCAGGCGGGCAGCGCCAGCGCATAGCTATTGCTCGAGCCATTCTAAAAGATGCACCCATTTTAATCCTTGATGAAGCGACCTCTGCTTTGGATAGTGAATCAGAACGCTACATACAACAAGCGTTAGAAGAGGTTATGAAAAATCGTACTACCCTCGTGATTGCGCATCGCTTATCCACAATTAAAAATGCAGATAAAATTATCGTCATGCAGCATGGACGAATAATGGAACAAGGAACCCATGAACAATTGCTTACTTTACGCGGACATTATGCCCAGTTGCAAGGTGTTCAGCATGAGTTACGACCCGCTGAGGAATTGTTTGCCTGATGAAATTATTGGACGCGCTTTGGTATAAAAAGCATCCTTTATACAGGCTGTTGATTCCTTTCTCGCTCCTGTACATGCTCATTTCTCGCTCAAGAAGATGGGTATTGAGCCGGTTCTTTCAGCAAAAATGGTCTGTGCCCGTGGTTGTTGTTGGCAATATAAGCCTGGGAGGCGTAGGCAAAACGCCCTTTGTCATTGCTCTGGCAGAGCAAGCAAAGGCACGGGGTTTACGTGTTGGTATTGTCAGTAGAGGTTACTCTGCGCAAAGAAAGCAATTTCCTTATGAGGTTCATTACGAAGATGATGCCCGCCTGGTAGGCGACGAACCTTTGTTGATTGCCCATCGCACGCAGTGTCCTGTAATTATCGATCCAAATCGACGTGCTGCAGTTGATTATCTGATTAAGAAATATAACTGCCAAATGATCATAAGCGATGATGGCTTACAGCATTATCGGATGGGGCGGGCAATTGAGATCGCAATTATCGATGGGACGCGGGGGCTGGGAAATAGTTGGTGCATACCCGCCGGGCCTTTGCGAGAATCAGAAGAGCGATTGCAGGAAGTTGATTTTGTCGTAGTGAATACTGGTTACTGGCATAAAGCCTATTCCATGCATTTACAGCCTGATAAAATTAAAAGCCTTTACAATAACCAGGAAGTAATTCCTTCATTACGCAATCTAACTTGGCATGCAATTGCGGCAATTGGAAATCCACAACGCTTCTATTCCACTTTGGACGAGTTAGGTTTAAAATATAATTTCCGATCATATCCGGATCATTATGTGTTTAAAGCTGAGGATGTGGAAAATAAATCCTCACCCATTATTATGACAGAAAAGGATGCTGTGAAATGTCGCCTCTTTAGTTCAAATAATATGTATTACTTGCCCGTAAATGCTGTACTGGAAGATGGTTTTTGGGATGCATTTTGGTCACACAAACAGTTAAAAGGTTTTTTGACATGAGCGCTTTAAGATGGATTATATCCTTTGGGGTATCGTTGTTTTTTTTAAGTAGTGTCCTAAACGCAACTGGCGTGGATGCAATTAGTCCGGATGGTAAATATGCGGAGTCAATTAATGGCAGCTGGACTTTTTCAGGTTTAGTTAATAGCGAGAATGGGGATAAGTACGGTTACTTTTTCGAAATGCAGCGTCAAGGTGTTGAATTCCAAACGAAAGCTGCGCTTATAGACAGTCAGACGAATCAACTGGTTTTTTATTACGAGGCCAATGAAAGCATTAAACAGACTGAACCTTTGAACTGGCGCGTCGGTAAATCTTTTTTGCGCTTTAATCCCATTAATGACAGTTGGATTTTTGGTGTTCGAAAAAAAGATAAGCAAGGATTTAATTTTAAAGTTGATATGATGAAGCAGGACAAAGTAAATGCTCAGGAAACTTTAGTTTTGCGTCCAGGAGTTAAATTGCAAGCATTGCAGACCAGTCAACTCAATGGCCATATTCAACTTGCCGATCGAGAACAATTTGTAACTGCGAGCAGGGCCTGGTTTGGCAAGCTTGAGCTCAGTGGTGAGCAAAAGAAAGCGCATGATATTAGCACCACTTTTTGTCGATTAAGTGATGAAAATGGCTTTTATTCTGCAAATTTAAAAGAAAAAGACGCAACAAGTGCGGCTGTTGCTGGATGGTTGGATCCCACCGGTAACCGAGTCAAAATGTCCCAATTTGTATCAGTAAAAACATTTGATAAAGATCAATGCGAAGTCCGTGTCGGCTTGCCTAAATTAAACATCAAGCTGCTCAATACACTTAAATCAGATACGGCGCATGTCATCGCTGGTTTTGCACGTGAAAATAAAGGTGCTTTTTGTTTTGTAACCGAGCAGCTGTTTAAAGAACAAATTATCGTATAATGGATTGAGATTAATCAATACGGACGGTTTCGCTAAAAAACTCGAGTAGTTATTATAATTTTTTGCGAGTGACTTCTATAAATTGCCAATGGGAAGCATCGAATTAACTCGATGCTTCTATAGTTCTTCTGGGTATCTCGAGTTGTTCTTTTTCTGGCAGAAACTGGGAGAACAAGCTGGCAGTCATTAATGCGAAAGGAATAATCAATAATGCAGTTTGGTAATTTTCCAAAGTATATATACCGGAATGGCCACTGAGTTGATCCAATATAAACCCCACCACTGGCTGCAATAATGGAGCTGAGAGCATGGCTAAAGTATTGGTAAAACCGGTACAGGCAGAGAGGGACTCAGGAGGGGCTAATTCATTAGCAATGGTAAAGGCAAGCATATAAGCCCCGCAGCATAAGCCTGAAAGAAAAAGCAGCAAGCCCATAACAATAAAACTTGATATCGGTAAATATAAGACAATCAACAGAAGAATTGTGGTTGAAAAACAAGAGGCATGAATAAGCATTTTTCTTCGCGGTAAAAAAATTGAAAGCCAGCCAAAAATAGGACAGCTAAAACCCGCACCTAATAGGACGAGAGCCGTTAAGATACTTGCTGCTTCGATAGAACACTGAAGCTTAACTTCTAAAAAAGGAACTGCCCATAGCGCAGCAAATACGGTGATAACAGTAAACTCCAAGCCAACAAAAAGACCGTTCATCCAAATGAGTTTACTTTTAAGCATAAGCATAAGCTGATGCTTGTAGCTTGTGTTCATAGTGCGCTTCGGCTTGGAGTCTGGAATACTAAACCAACACAATAATGCGATAAATAGACCAATAAGCCCTGCCAGACTTAAAAAAAACCGCCAGCTGATTGCGCTAATGAGTGAACCCATTCCAATCATCCCTGAAACAGTAACCGTAAACCCTAAAGTTTCTGATAGACCAATCATAAAGGCATAATCGCGAAGAGGAAAATACTGACGCAGAATACGGGTAACTCCTACAAAAGCAAAGGCAGAACCTGCGCCAATCACGAGACGACCACAAAATAGAGTTACTAAATGGTGGCCTTGTGAAAAAATAAAACAGCCTAGGGCGCACAAAAGTGCATTGAGTGCGAGTAGCATACGTATGTTGTATCGATCAAAAAGTAAGCCTACGGGAATTTGTAAGGACGTATAAATATAGTAGAAAGCGCTGCTTAAAAGCCCGGCTGTTAATGCGGTAAGGCCTTGTTCTTTCATAATGGCCTGGATCACAATGCCTGAGGATAGTTGAAGAAAAAATTGGAATAATAAAAATGAAACACCAACCAGCCATACGAAAATACTTAGTGTTCTATTTGTCATTATAATGCCTAATATTCTTCACTTTAAAACAAACGCGGACTATAAAGGATTGTCATCCTGGTGTAAATTTTTTATTTCTGAAGCGCTTTATAACAATCATCCGAACAATTCTAACTGTGCGATGACCCCTCTGCTATTCAGAAAGTACTTTAGTTGGTGCTATTTCTTTCCAGGCATCATGGATTTGGTTAAGAAGCTTATTTGCTTCGAGAAGTAATTGATCATCGTTTTTTAAGTTCGCACGGACGATTAAAGGTTCAATATAGCTATATATTGCATATAGGTTAGCTGCAATCTCCCCACCATCCTTTTGATTTATAGCGGCTTTTAAACCCGCAATAATGTTTAGGGCTTTACTAAGATGCTCACCTTTTTCGGCAATTTGGCCGCGAATCATGCTTCCTTGCGCTGCGGCCAAGTGATTGCGCGCACCTTGCAGGAGCAAGTTAATAAGCTCATGAGGATCAGCTGAAGCAATATTTGTTTTAAGTTCGATATCTTTATAGTGCTCAGCGAATTGTTGATAAGGATTGGTCATGGCACTCTCAAATGTTAATTGTTTGTTTTCATTTTAGGTAGATTTGCCAATGCATCTTGAAGCATTGAGCTTGTACCTTGTAATTGCGATATAAGTAAATCGACAGAGTTCCATTGTCGGTAATATTTTTTGGTTAAGACTTCTGCTCGTTGCTCAATTTGTTGTTGTTGCGCGTCCAAACCACGAATTTCTAGATTTACGGCATCCGTACGACGATTCACATCGCCGTTTCGTCCCAAATAATTTTCCAGTAAATCATCGAGTACCACAGCCAGACCATCACGGACAATGATCTCACCACGATCTCCCGTAGTACCACCCATGATTTTTAGATTGATGGAGTTCAAACGTCCGCTTCCAGAAAGATTTGTCCCATCTTTTGATGTGAAAGGCAATCCTCCTAGCGTACCTGAAAGGTTTGAGCCCGGGGTGTATTCATCAAGCACCAAGGCGTAAGTTCCTGCCTTTGCCTGCGTATCCTGCCCGCTGATTTGTACATTCGGATCTGTAGCTTCTAATGATTTGGCAAATAATGAGCCAATTTCTGCGAAATGATTTTCTACTGCTGCGGTAAATATTTTTTCGTCAATTTCGAGTAAACAATCCTTAGTACTTTTTATTCCTAAATCTCTTAATGTGTGTAGTTTGGCCTGTTCATCGGCAGAGATAAAATTAACTACCGTATCATATAAATCATATTTTACCCGCTTAACCAAAGAGTCACCCTGGAAAATCCCAGGTTTTTTAGTCTCTTGATCAAATCCTGTAGCAGCATTTAGCGCACTCATACATTCGTTATACTTCTTTACGAATTCTCTTACTGTTGATGTTAACTGTTCTTTGTTATTTTCTATGGTCAGTGTGGCGGTTTTAGTAACATCGGCTTGTTTTAGATCCAGAGAAATTCCGGTTAGGACATTATCAAGATGGTTACTATCCTGTTTTAGGAGCAAACCATTAATTTTGACCTCACTGCTTTTTGCCGCTAAGGTTTGGTTAAGCGTTGTATTGCCTGTGGTCGGGTCATAATTTAATCCGGCAATATCACTTTGTATCTGCATTGCAAAATCTTCACCCGTTTGGGTTGAGGTGAGGCTTAGCCGAGCACCACTGGCATCATGTATAATGGCTGCGCTCACTTTTGTTGAGGCTGCATTAATTGCATCGCATACCGCACTCAAAGTATCATTTCCAGCACCGATGTTTACGGTAACGGATGTGCATTCTGGATTTAGAGTAAATGCACTCTGATCGGTATTATAAGTACCAAAATTAATGGTTATGGTTCCACTGCCAAGATGTGATAAATCATTGGCATAAGCATTGCTGGAAAGACTTTGACCTTGAGCTAAATTGAGCACTTGAATCTGATAGGTTCCAGGTTTTGCCTCGTCGCTTACTTGAGCGGTATAAAAAGTAGAATCACTGAGTGTGCTTTTTAGCTTGTAAAACTGAGAAAGATGAGACATGGTGGCAAACGTGGTTTGGAGACCTGCGAGTGCACTTTTAAACTGTCCTAAGGCTGAAACTTCAACATTGGCGCTGTTAAGTTTCTTATCGTGACGCGCTTGAATAGAGGCTATATCTGCTTTGACACACGCTTCAACCATTCCTTTTACATCGAGTCCTGAGCCGATACCTGGGGAAGATAAACCCATTTAATCATCCTTAATTATTATTTTTATAAAAAAAGAAGTGCAGCTTAAACTGCACTTCAAAACTGCACTTACCTTAACAAGGAGAGAACAGATTGTGGCATGCTGTTTGCTTGCGCAAGCATTGCTGTTCCAGCTTGTTGTAGGATTTGGTTCTTAGTTAATGTTGCCATTTCTGCAGCATAATCAGTATCCTGAATACGACTTCTTGCCGCTTCGGTGTTATCTGATATGTTTTGCAGGTTCGCAATTGTTGATTCGAAACGGTTTTCCATCGCACCCATAGACGCACGGTTAGACGTGATTGCTGAAAGTGCAGAGTCAACACGTTGTATTGCTTCTTGAGCACCGTCTTGAGTTGAGATGTCGAGTGTATTTACACCCACGTCATCGATCATAATAGCAGAAGAAGTCAAACCAATATCCGCGACCGTACCACCAAAGAACACGTTTTGATTGCCAGTAATAGTCAATGTACCATTGAGGGCAGTTCCTGAAGTGAAATCACCCGCAGCAGTTAATGGGGTATCGCCTGTTTCGGTTACAGTGATGTTACGACCATCTGCAGCAGTGAGCGTTATTGCAGTAGCAGCACTATTCATCGTTGCAACAACACCGGTTTGATCTTTTGCTGAATTAATTGCATCAGTCAAGCTTGTTACTGTGAGTGCCGTGTTATCACCATTGAAAATGGTAACACCGTTAATATCCAGTTCATAAGCACCACCAGCAAAAGTGATTGCACCCGTAGTACCCTCGGTGTTTGCAAGAACGGATAAACCGGTAATGTTTGCACTGTTGATCGCGGCAGCTTTAGCGAAAGCAGAATCACCCGTTTGTCCCGCAATTGTTGTTGCAAAGGTTGCAGAAGACGCAATGGTTGTCGTGCCTGCACTTCCTGCCATTCGCACCGTAATATCGGTTGCATCATTCGCGCTCACTGCTGTTCCGGTAATGCTTGCTAGATGTCCTACAGAGCTGGAAGCGATGCTATTGATGGAAAAAGAAGCGGTTTCATTCGCATTGGCACCAATTTGGAAGACGGTGTTAGAAAATGAACCATTAAGGATGTTTTGACCATTGAACTGGGTATTGTTGGCAATATCATCCATATCATCGATTAATTGAGTTACTTCATCTTGTAACGCTTTACGATCAGCAGTGCTGTTCGTGCCGTTGGCAGATTGAACTGCAAGTACGCGTATTTGTTGCAGAATATCAATCGCAGTACCCATTCCGCCTTCAGCAACTTGCGCCAAAGAGATCGCATCATTTGAGTTTTGTGCTGCTTTATTTAAACCCAATATTTGCGATGTCATCATGGTTGAAATGGCAAGACCCGCGGCATCATCTTTAGCGCTATTGATTCTAAGACCAGAAGACAGTCTTTCAATGGAAGTTGCCATAGCATCACTGGTTTTGGATAAATTTCGTTGCGCAATCAGTGATGGCACATTCGTGTTAATAATTTGAGCCATATTTCTAGTCTCCTAAGACCTAATCCCTGGTTTGGGATATCCTGTTTAAATAAGCCGGGTCCCCATAACCTGTAAGGTTTCCCGTACCCAAAGTGTTTATCGACCAGCAGCAAAAAAACTTTAGTGGCCTACAGGATTAATTTAAAAAATGATGAATAAAATGAATAAGTTGAGCAGGGCTTATTGCATTAATGACTTTATTTGCTCGAGTTGAACGTTTACTGATCTAACAGCTGTGTGAGCTAAAGCTTACCAAGAGGGGCTTGATAAATTGTCTTATTATCGTAGCACGATGGATATTAAGAATTTTTTTTTGGTGTATACTAAAGCAAATTTTCAATAAGAGTTTATTTATGAGCTGGTTAAAAAAATTGTTACCTTCTCGTATCAGTACAACAACATCACAAAAAAAAGGGGTACCTGAAGGCTTATGGCTGAAGTGCTCGGGATGTAATGAAGTTCTCTACAGTACTGAGTTAACTAAAAATTTGATGGTGTGCCCATTGTGTAACTTTCATCATCGAATTTCTGCACGGGTACGAATTGATCAGTTTCTTGATGAATCCAGTCAAGAAGAAATCGCTGCGGATCTGGAGCCTCAAGATCGACTGAAATTTCGTGATTCCAAAAAATATCGAGAGCGAATATCACAGGCCCAAAAATCAACCGGGGAAAAGGAAGCGTTGATTGTAGTCAAAGGGCAGTTAATGGAACAGCCTATTGTCGTAAGCGCCTTTGAATTTAATTTCATGGGTGGCTCTATGGGTGCAACAGTAGGTGAAAAATTTGTACGTGCCATTGAAATCGCCACAGCCGGTCGAATGCCTTATATCTGTTTTACTGCCAGTGGTGGTGCACGTATGCAAGAAGGTCTTTTTTCCCTGATGCAAATGGCAAAGACCTCTGCAGCGCTTGCGAAATTTGCCGAGACAGGATTACCTTTTATTGTCGTGTTGACTGATCCAACTATGGGTGGCGTATCTGCAAGTTTTGCAAGCCTTGGTGATATTATTCTTGCGGAGCCTAACGCCTTAATTGGCTTTGCAGGCCCTCGGGTTATCGAACAAACGGTGCGACAAACTTTACCTGAAGGTTTTCAGCGTAGTGAGTTTCTTTTAGAGCATGGTCATATCGATATGATTGTGCAGCGCAAAGAAATCCGTGCTGTGGTAGCAGAACTCATTGCAAAACTCAGGTATCAAAGCAGTTAGTACAGGTCTTATCAGTGATGGATGCGGATGTGGAACAACCCAAACGAGACAGTCGTGCTGAATGGAATTTACAGCAATGGTTATTTTTTTTAGAGCACCAGCACCATCAGGAAATTCAGTTGGGCTTAGAGCGAATACGAAGTGTAGCTACCAAACTTAAGCTTGAGCAAGTACCGTGTCCCGTTATTTTGGTGGCGGGAACAAACGGTAAAGGTTCTACGGTAGCTGCTTTAGAGTCCCTGTACACCGCAGCTGGTTATCGTATTGGTGTATACACTTCACCTCATTTAATTGCATTTAACGAACGCATTCGTTATCAAGGGACACCCATAACCGATGAAGATTTATGTGCAGCTTTCACTCTTATCGATACGGCTCGAGGCGAGACGCGGTTAACGTACTTTGAAATGGTAACTTTGGCTGCACTCTGGTATTTTGCTCATTTATCACCCGATATCATGGTCTTGGAGGTTGGTATGGGCGGGCGACTGGATGCAACGAACATTATCGATGCGGACGTCGCAATCATCACTACCATTGATTTGGATCATCAAGAATACTTAGGGACAACTCGAGAGGCAATCGGAAGAGAAAAAGCAGGAATTCTACGTCCCGGCAAAACGCTTATCTATGCTGATACACATCCACCTCAAAGTATTCTCGAACAGGCGCACCAACTCGAGGTGAAAACTTATTTCAATGGTGATTCATATACGACTTTGGATGCAAAGTCCCATTGGGATTTATTTTTTGCAGGGCAGTGGTACACCCAGTTACCCAAGCCAAAAATAAACCTGCAAGCGACCGCAGCTGCAGTCATAGCCTCGATTATCTTAGAAAAAAAATTACCAATACAAGCATCTGTGTGGCCGCATTTTATGCAAAATGTCTTCATCCCCGGACGTTTGCAATTGGAGGAAGGCGAGATCAATGTACTGTATGATGTGGCACATAATGCACAATCGGTTGCGCTTTTAGCCAAAACAATCGTGCGGTTGCCGGTCAAGGGTAAAATACATGCTGTATTTTCTGGTCTAAAAGATAAAGATATTGCAGCATTAATCGAGCCTATGAGAAACCTCATCGATCACTGGTATCTTGCAGAACTGCAAGGAAAACGCGCCGCCCCGCGTGAATTATTGCTGAACTATTTTCATAATGCAGAAATTTATCCAAATTCTTGTTATAATACGCCTCTTATTGCCTTTGAAGCAGCTTTTAACCAGGCGCAACCTGGAGATTTGATTGTGGTGTACGGTTCTTTTTATACTGTAGGTCAAATCATGGCTGTTAAGTCTCACAGGAGGACCTATGAAAATCCTAATGGATGATAAATTAAAACACCGTTTAGTGGGGGCTGCTGTTATATTATCGTTGGGCGCTATATTTCTCCCTGCAATGATGAAACAATCAAGCCAACATTTTGAAAACAACTTTTCAGTTCATGTAAAACTCCCACCTAAACCTGCCACACCTCATGTTGCAATTGCGAATGAGGATGAGCTTTTTAAAACCATTAAAGTGGCGCAGGTCGAATTACCAAATGGTGGGAAAGTACGCCAAATATCCCATGAAGTAGAGCAAACTCAGAAAGTAGAGTCGACTGCGAGCACTTCCAACCAGAGCCAGGAAATCGCTCAGGTAGCAACGGCTTCAGCAAATAAACCACTTGAATTAGCACTTAATGAAACCGCGCCCATAGATTTGGGTAAGGCACAAAAAACTCGTCATGTAACTCCTGTAAGCCCAGTCAAACCGGTCGCTCCGGTAAAACCTGTACGTCCAGTAAAAGTTATAGATCAGCCCTCAATGCCAAGAGCGAAAGTTATTAAGGCCATTGAGCCCACGAAAACTGTTCTGGCGAAGGTACCTCAAGTCGTAAAGGCTACCACTAAAGCTGCCTATGCCGTACAGTTAGCCTCATTTTCTAAAATTGGCAATGCTCAAGCTCTGGTGGAAAAGCTACAACATAAAGGCTATAAGGCAAATTATGTTCGTGTGGTAGGTAAAAAAGGCGTTATTTATAAAGTGTATGCAGGGCATTCATCTAACAAGGATCAAGCTATAAAATTAAAGTCCCAGTTAGCAAGTGCTATGCAATTAAATGGATTTGTTGTGAGCACTGGAGTTAGCTAATAATGCAATATCAAATAGTTGATTTGATTCTCATCGGCATCATCGGACTTTCTTCCATCACGGGTTTATTTCGCGGGGTAGTCAAGGAGGTGATTGCGCTTGGTGTATGGATTGTTGCGATTTGGGCTGGTTATAATTATTCACAGAATCTAACGCCCTGGTTGCAGTCTTATATTCAAAATCCAACCGCGCGCATAGCCGTTGCATTTATGATTATTGTTTTGGGTGTTTTAATCGCAGGGGCGATTGTTAACCTCATCCTTGGCCTCATTATGCGCCGTACCGGCTTAGGAAGTATGGACAAAATTCTCGGTATGTTTTTTGGTTTTGCGCGCGGAGTGTTTATGGTGTCGTTAGTATTGGCCATTGTTAGCCAAACATCACTTCCATATCAACCTTATGTAGCAGGTTCGAAAGTAATTCCTCAATTGCAGCCGATTATTAATTGGATTACCGGATATATCCCTGTTGTCCTTAATCAATTGAAATCAGTAGATACGGGAATTAATGGTGACATTGGCAATATTATAAATACAATCCCTCGTCCTTAATAAATTGGTAGACGTTTTCAGGTAATAGTGTGGAAACGTCTACATGCTCTGAAATTTTCTTTCTTATTTCCGATGATGACACTTGATAGTTTCCAGCGTTGAAAAAATAAACAGCACCCAATGTATGAGATAGAAAATCCTCTTTATTTAGGGTTTGATATTGTTGAAGAAAATCTTCTAAGGGCTTACTTAAAGGGATTAGGCGGTAGTTATCTCGATTGATAACTAAAATATTTGCTAAGGTGATTAGCTCTTGCCAGTGATACCACTGAGGCAAGGATAAAAAAGAATCATAACCTAAAATTAAAGTGATTGCTGCGTCAGGCCATTGTTGCCTCATATGGGTAAGCGTGTTTAAGGTGTAAGAAGGGGAGTCTCGTTCCATTTCACATAAGTCGATGGAAAATTGGGGATAGAAATTTACAGCCAGGTTCAGCATTTGAATGCGTTGTTGATTTGATGCGCGTGCTTCTGGTTTTAAAACCTGGTTTTTGCAAGGAATGAAATAGTATTCATCAAAATGAAATGAATGCTGAATCGATAAACTTGTTTTAATATGACCATTATGAATGGGGTCAAAAGTACCGCCAAATAAAGCTATCTTGTGCATACATCACCCATAAATTGCCCAACAGTGAGGGATAATGCCAGGTTTTCCAATGAGATCCATATGTGCTTGGAAGTATTTGTTTTAATCTGCTCATCAACTTTTACCGCATAACCATGTAAGGTTTCTAAAAATTTTTTATCGAAACGTTTTAAACCCTGTTGGTATAAGGCTATACGTGAAGGCCAAATTTTAAGTTGCGCACAAGCTGCTTTAAATTCTTGCTGTGGATGAGAAAGCAATTGCATCATCACCCGTATTTCTTGAGAGAGTAGCCAAAGAACTAATGTGGCTTCGGTTTTATTTGCAGCTGCATGGCGAATAATTTGCACTACATGAGCCGGATTACCAGAAAGATAGGCTTCAACTAACTCGAACAGTGTATATTCGTTTTGATTAAATAATTGTTCTTGTACCTGTTCCACCGATAGCGTAACACCCGCTTCATAGATTAAAGAAAGCTTCTCAATTGTTTGTGCACATGCCAGCAAGTTCCCTGTGGCATATTGCACAATTAAATCGGGGATAATAGGTGTATAGTTAAATTGATGTATTTTTAATTGATTATGAACCCATTGTTTCATCAGAACCGGTGTTAATGCATAGGCGACCGTAATGATTGCATTCGGGTGGGAATGCAGCCATTGTAATTGTTTAACGGATAGATTTGGCGCACGTATAATTAAATAACAACGGGAGTCCTGTCTTTGTAAATAAGAGTCTAGAAATTTCTTACCTCCAGCATCAAGTGTTTTTTTATCATAGGATACCTGAATTAATTGAGTATCTGCGAAGAGAGAATAGCTATTTGTTTCATCGATAAGTGCCTTCCAATCATCAGCTGCTTCGATGGAAATACTTTTTTCATCAAATTCAGTTTGCTGCTGAAGGGTAGTTTTGACAGCTTTAATGGATTCTTCGATTAAATAATGCTCTTGCCCGAGAAGTACATAAAGTGGTGCAATGTTTTTTCGTATTTGTTGAGCTAGGGCTGATTGTTTTATCTGCATTATAATGTCGAAGTTTAAGATTTTATAGACAATGTGTATCTCGAATACTATTGACTTTTGTTGGGTTTAATTGGCATAACATCCGTATGCCCCAATTGATTAATAATCTGTACTGCCGCATCATGTTTCATTTCACCAATGAGAATGCTTTCTTCATCCGTCGAGCCCAAAATGCGGTCGTTATTGATCGTTAATTGCCTCATTACTCTTATCGTCTTAGGTAATTTTATCACATCTCCCTTACGATTTTGTAAACTAAACTCTACGAAAAGGATCAATGTATACTGGCGGGGATTTGTGCTGGCACCAATACTGATAATCTGTTGTTGAATGGTCGCTCGTGCAATAACTAACCAATACTGTGCCGTGGCAGGATCTTTTTTAACCGGTATGTTATAACCTTCAAGTTGAGACTTTAAAATAGCTTCAAATTGTTTATCATTATGATTCATAATGATGGCAATATTCGCTAACCATTTGGGTACATCCACGCTACCGCGTAAATGGAAACCACATGCTGAAATAAAAATACATAGAATCAGAATGGCTAGCTTTTTCATTACCCCACAACCAAATTAATCAATTGTCGATGACTGACAACAATTACTTTTTTAATTTCCATATTGTGTAAGAAACTTTGTGCATGCTCTTTGGCTAAATGAACAAGTTCTTCCTCACTTGCGTCAGCGCTCGCGGTAAACTGGGCTCGTAACTTTCCATTAACCTGAACAACAAAATCGATTTCATCTGTTTTTAGGGCGCCTTTGTCAACTCGAGGCCAATTCGCATCAATAATGGCTTTCTCATAACCTAATTGATGCCAGAGATAATGCGTGATATGAGGGGTAATTGGAGCCATTAAGCGAAGTAAAATACTCATGCTCGAGTGGATAAAAAACTTATCATCTTCGGTTTCGATGCTATAGCTGGCAATTTCGTTAAATAACTTCATACACCCAGAAACAACTGTATTAAACTGATTGCGCTCATAATCATGGCTCGCTTGCGCTAAAGTTTGATGTACCATATGACGCGATTTTTTAAGACGGCTATCCGCTTGTTGCCAATTAACATGGCCGTTACCACCAAGAATAATATCGTTTATTTCTGTAAATAGAGATTGGTGCTGATGGCTGAATGCCCATAGTCGTTTCAAAAATCGATGCGCTCCCTCAACTCCAGCATCAGACCACTCTAGTGATTGCTCCGGTGGCGCTGCGAACAAGACAAATAAGCGCGCCGTGTCTGCACCATAGGTATCAATTAGATGATTTGGGTCAACGACATTACCCACGGACTTGGACATTTTTTGTCCATCCTTAAGTACCATACCTTGAGTGAGCAGGGCTTTAAAGGGTTCATCGGAGTTAACCAACCCCTCATCGCGCATTAGTTTATGAAAAAAACGTGCATAGAGCAGATGCATAACCGCATGCTCAATGCCGCCGATGTATTGATCAACAGGGGTCCAGTATTTCGCGCGATCATCAAGCATGGCGCTGTCTTGGCCTTTACACGCAAAACGCGCGTAATACCAGGATGATTCAATAAATGTATCGAAAGTATCGGTTTCACGGGTAGCATCCTGGCCGCATTTTGGGCAGGATACATTCACAAATTCAGCACATTGCGCCAAGGGTGAGCCTGTGCCAGTAAACGATACATGTTCGGGTAAAATAACCGGCAAATCTTCATCGGGTACTGGTACCGTGCCACATTGTTCGCATAGGATCATGGGGATTGGTGTACCCCAGTAGCGCTGTCGAGACACTCCCCAATCGCGCAGCCGATAATTAATTGCAGCTTTGCCTGTATCCTGCTCTTCAAGATAGTGCGTAATCGCGGCTACTGCCTCAGTGGAAGAGATGCTATCAAACTGTCCTGAATTGATGAGTGTACCTTCACCGGTATAAGCAGCTGTTGTGAGGTCATGCTCGCTTCCTTCGCTCGCTTTAATCACTTCTTTAATTGGCAAATGATATTTTTGGGCAAATTCCCAATCACGTTGGTCGTGGGCAGGTACGGCCATAACCGCCCCTGAGCCGTATTGCATTAACACAAAATTTGCAATCCAGATTGGAAGCTCAGCTCCGGTAATAGGGTGTATTGCCTTAAAGCCTGTGTCGATACCTCTTTTTTCCATCGTGGCAAGTTCTGCCTCTGCCATTTTTATACCTTGGCAACTGGCAACAAATTCGGCAATTTCTGAATTCTCCGCAGCAGCTTCCTTAGCAATAGGATGATCAATGGCAACAGCAAGATAGGTGGTACCCATTAATGTATCTGGGCGTGTTGTATAAATCTTGAGTCTTTTCGGATAATTTGGAACTTGGAAGTAGATCTCAGTACCGGTTGAGCGGCCAATCCAGTTCCGCTGCATCTGTTTCACTTGAGCGGGCCATTCATGCAATGTATCGAGTCCACTGAGTAATTCATCAGCATAAGCAGTAATTTTGATAAACCATTGTTGAATTTCCTTGCGCTCAACCAGGGCTCCTGAACGCCAACCTCGACCATCCACGACTTGCTCATTCGCCAATACCGTTTGATCGACGGGATCCCAATTAACAACGGAATTTTTTTTGTAAACCAGCCCTTTTTCAAAAAGGCGAATGAAAAACCATTGCTCCCAGCGATAATATTCTGGGGCACAGGTAGAAATTTCACGTCGCCAATCATAAGCATTCCCTAAACGGAGAAATTGCTTTTTCATGGATTCGATATTTTGCTTAGTCCATTCTGCAGGATGGATGCCATTTTTAATGGCAGCGTTTTCCGCCGGTAAGCCAAATGCATCCCAGCCAATGGGCTGCAGCACATTTTTACCCAAGGCTCGTTGATAACGTGCTATTGCATCACCAATTGTGTAGTTACGGACATGTCCCATGTGTAAGGTGCCACTGGGATAAGGAAACATAGACAAGCAATAAAATTTTTCTTTATTTAAATCTTCTGAAACATTAAATGATTGCTTTTTATGCCAATACTGTTGAGCCTGTTCCTCAACTTCTTGTGGTCTGTAGGTTTTATCCATGGTCCCATTTACTAAAATTAGTGAATCAAAGATCGCTAAGGATAACTCCTCTTGAAGTTACCAGCAATAGAAAAAGCGAAAATTGCCTATAATTTCAGCCCTAATGCATCTTGACATAGAATATTTTGACAAGGGTTCTTAGTATCGTTTCTCTTAGCCTCAAAATAGAAGTAATGGAACCGATGGATCCTGCGCATCAAATGCAGAACGTAGGGCTTTTTAAATGCATGCCTAATCCGAGCAAAGAGGGCAACATTCCTTCTACGTCCCGCGACGTGTACGCGGGAACCAGGAGGGGCTCACGTTCGGTATTACAACAACTTTAAACCAAATCTTCCAAAATAAACAACACCTTAAATTATGCAACAATGCATTTAGACTAAGGGATGTATCTTGACAATCATCCCAACCAATTCATTATCTAAATAGTAAAGGGTATTGGGTTTTAATCGTTGCTGATAACTAATTTCCACTGATTTTTGTGGCGCGTTTGCGGGTGAAAGTTGCAGTTGAGACCAAAAATCGTAATAGGCGGCGGATTTTACTTTGAACGAACCTTGTATTTTCCATCCATTCTGCTCACGTAAAGGCAAAACTACGGTATCTGCATGCAGCGGTTGACGCCAACTAAAAAAGCCAAGGACTTTGTAAGGAGTATGGTGCGTTATCTGATAATAAGCATCGTGTAGCGTAGAGGAAGAAGGGGAGAGCAATGTGTACAGTGCATGATTTTTCTCTTTTGCTGCATTTGAACGCAGTAGGTTTCCTACATAAGGAATCATGGGTGTGTCTGTAAGCATGCTCGACAGATTAGACGGCAAGGGACTTTGTGCATAAAGTATTAAGTCAATCTGAACCGAGGATTGTGCAAAGCTTAGCTTGAGGAATAATAGCCCGAAAAGAATAGATAAAGATCGCATTATAGTACTTTCTAGTTTTCGAGCATTATAACCACCAAATTTATCTCTACTCAACAATAACCTCAGGAAATTTATCTGCATAATTAATTGGCTTTTGCGCAAGATAAATGGCTGCTTTTAATGAGATTTTTAAAAACTCTTGTGAAATACTGTTGTTATGCAATGCGATAGGGTTGCCATTATCCGCTAATTCTCGTATTTCACTGTTCAACGGAAGTTGCCCTAAAAATCGGGTTGCCTGTTCTCTACATAAGATCTCAGCGCCACCCGCGCCAAAAATTGCTTCGCTATGGCCACATTGACTGCAATGGTGGATGGCCATATTTTCGACAACTCCCAAGACATCGATACCTGTTTTTTTGAACATAAGTATCGCTTTTTGCGCATCCAGAGTGGCAACATTTTGTGGAGTGGTCACGACAATGGCTGCTGTTAAAGGAATTTTTTGCACCAGAGTCAGTTGAATATCTCCTGTTCCTGGGGGTAAATCAATGAATAAATAATCGAGGTTATCCCAACGCGTAGAATCAAGCATTTGTATTAACGATTTAGCAAGCATTGGGCCACGCCAAATTAAAGCCTGGTCATTATCTGCGATGTAACCAATCGACATGGCCTCTAGACTATGCGCTTTAATGGGTAGGTATTGATTATCTTCAATAGATAGAGGGGCATTTTTACCGAGCATTAGGGGAATACTTGGGCCATAAATGTCGGCATCTAAAATACCCACGCGCGCCCCTGCACGTGCAAGTGCGGTAGCCATATTTACTGCAACAGTCGATTTACCCACTCCCCCTTTGCCTGAGGCGATGGCAATAATGTTTTTTACTCCACGCAGACCTTTACCGGCCATTTGAGTGCGATGGGGACGTATCTGCTCTTCAAGCTGAACTTGAATCGGAGCAGATAACTGTTGTTCTAAAGCAGAAATGATTAAAGGAACGTATTTAATCTGCAACGGTGCGGCAGGAAAGCCACAAACGAGCTGTAAGCGATACTCAGCCCCATTTTGATCCAGATTAAATTTTAACCCCATTTCTTTTCCCGTAAGGTTTAAGAAAGGATCTTTAATCGTCTCGAGTACAGAAAGAATATGTTCATGAGGCGTCATGGCGAAACTCAAATTTTTAAAAACAGGATCATACCTTCTCTCTTAAAGCATGCCTAGCTTAATTATAGAGTTGTCATCGAATTTTATATCAAAATCATACACAGTATGGGTTCGTTGCAAAATCAGGTCCTTTTGATTTTGCAACGGAGGCATTTAGCGGTTAAGCGACCTGGGTTGTTCATTCTTAGTTTCTGTGTCAAGTACAATAAAGCGCTCAATGTTTTCAACTAAGTAATGCAGATGTTTAGGTATGCTTTTCCTATCACATTGTGTTAATTGCTTTTTAAAATTGTAAAGCTGACTGGTATCCTTTATGTCAACGAAGGCAAAGTTTTTCAAAATATGGTCATCGGGCAAACGTCTTACTAAAAGACGAATGTGCATCTCTAATTGTTGTTCAAGCTGGTTTAGCAGAACTCCTTTATCTTTTAACGAAGCATCTTCGTCGGCAAGAAAATCAGTCATGAGTTTGTACGCTAATTCAACTGTTATATCATAGAGCCTGCTATAACCTTTCTTGTTACGATTGGTATTTTCATCACTTTCGAGAATGGTCTGTTGAGTCGTCCAAATGCAGTTTAAGGCAGCAGTGTAATATACAATTGTTCCATCACGTCCGCTAAATTGGATATCATTTAGCCTGGTGAATAGAGTCTGTGCTTGTTGTTTCCGCTCGCGATTTTTACCCCACATACTTTGATATTCTTTTTCTTTTCTCGCAAAAAAATCACTATTATTGGGTCGTCGATTAGCTTGGGCAGCATTTGGTGCATTAATTCGAACAATTTGTTTAACTTCTTCGCTAAAACGATAAAGGTTTTGATGCTTTTTAGTAATCTCTTTGTTTCTTAACGCCCTTGGTAATTTGGAAAACTGCGCAGATAGCGATAATTCTTGTGTACACATATCACGATAAAGTTGCGGTGCCATCTTTAAAATCGAGAAGTCCTCTGGAGTGACGATATCATGATGTACTAGTTGCATTATGGTTTTACGTGTGTCCCTATGCTGGTTGAAGTTTTGGAAGTAATGACTGAATTGTTCATCTTTTTGCAGACCTTGCTGCGTCTTACTTAGTATGTCTAAAACTTCAATCCATTCATTCAAAATCTCTGCACCCATCCCAGAGTTTTTTATCCAAAAATCAATAATATTATCTGTTATTAATTTTTTCTTATGGGGGGCAAGGCTAGTTATTTCTTTTCTTATTATGGATTGTATTAAATGATCCAGACGAGAATTTATTGGATGATGGTCTTGAATACATCGATTAAATATTCTCAGGAGATAAGATTCATCAAGCTGGTTCTTAGGCCAGTGCTTTTCTAAGTGGATTGCAAGTTTTAGTGGATGATCATCAGCGGGAGCATTTTTAAATTTATCCCAAACAGCAGATTTTAATTTCGTGCTTTTTATAGCAAGGAAATCACGATGTGTGTCTGTTAAATCTTTATTAATTAATAAATTGTTATTAATAAATGCGGCCACAAAACTAACATCCACTGGATCCGTGTACTTTTTTAACTCCTCGAAGAAGTTTGCATTCTCCTGGGGTGATGGATTTTTGTGGAATTCTTTTACAAACACCGGCCAAAATTCATTCATAATATGATGGAATTCTTTTTCTGAGGGGATAATGTTTGCTTTAACGCCGAATTCATTGAGCTTTTTGGTTGCCGCTATAATTCCCTTAATTCTTACATTCATATCATGATGATTGCTTTTACTCTCCGTACGATCCAAATGATTAATAATATATTCCAAGGATACATAGGGCGGTATGCTTGTTAAGGGTTTAAGAACGTACTCTCTAAATACGTCTAAATCATCATGAATCAGAAGTCGGGTTAATCGTCCTATATCAGCTGCTTTAAGAGGCTGTCGTTGCGCTAAAAAATTCCAAAGTGCTATTTGATCCTTGCCAGGCAATTTTGCGAGTAACTCAGGTGCGGGTAAGGCAAAGTCTGCTCGTGCGATATCATGGGTGTTTCCCTGAGTAGTTCCTTCCAGGGTTATATTGAATATGGCCCGTGTGACCCCTTGCCGTCCTTGAGTCAGTGCTTGCTCATGATTCGTTAAATACTTACCTAATGCATTTAAGCGATTATCATGTAGATGATTTTCTGCAAATTTGTGTTGATTAATTAATCCAATAAAGTGATGGAAGTCTCCTGAAAGTATTTTTTCAGCAAATAAAGAGCTATTCAAGCTAAACACTCGAATTAGATCTTGTGCAAGTTTTGCATTTAGATCTCGCCAGAAATGGTGATGTATGACATGGGCTAAATTGCGTAAAAATTCAGGAGTATTTTTTTGTTCTGTTTCATAATGTCCACTACATGAAACTCGCATAATGATTTCAAAAAGCAGACCATATCTTATTAAATCTTCGGCGGAGTTTTTATTAGGATTATCTCTTATAAAATCCCATTTAAAAAACTCCTCCATACTCTTAAGATAATGTTTGAAATGCTCATGGTTTATCGAATTGATAAATGTTGGTAAAACCTTGTTCCAGTTTTCGAGCGGGATGCAAAAAATCGCAGGTCTGCTGAGCTCATTAAGCGTGTCAAATAATTGAACACGACTTTCTTTCGAGCCCTCCTGACTTCCTTTGAAACAGGTAGCATAAAATTGATTTAATGTATTATGGTCTCTGCCATATATCGTACCAATAATTTTTTCAACGGCACGTTCAGGTCTGAAAAATAGTTTATCTGCATCTGCCACCCAAGCTTGATAGAAACTAATCAGGCTATTTACATCTTCACGTGTAGTTTCTGTCTGAGGTAAAGCGTGCTTTTCTTGATAGGAGTGCTTATGCCGAACTTTTTGTTCTGGATCCATCAAAAAGTCACTCACTGCCATTTTACGCGCCTTAGGTATGTTACTATTGATGAGTGCTTTCCAATGTTTATCTACCTCGGCCATAAAGATTTTAAAGTTTTCTTCCTGTTGCCCAATATTGTGACTCATATATTGGCCCCATAAATCGACAATCTTATCTTTCGTAGCTAACCAATTTGTTTTAAATTGCTCTATTTGTTTTTTATTTTTTGGTACCTGACTATTAAATTCATCTAAGGCAGTACGAATTTCTCCAGATAAGATTGCAAGAAGAGACTCTTTTCGACGGAGATACCACTCCTGTTGACGTCTCAATTCAAAACTGAGTTGCGCCAAGGTTCGTGTCTTGAGATATTGATCCTGAAGAATAAGTCGATCACTTCCATCGCCTTGTCTACCATTCTCCAGCCATTCCCATTTCTTGGAATTTAAGGTGTGATGTTTCGCGAATTTAAGCTCAAGCCGTGCCTTTTGTTCACGCATAATTCGCTGAAGCTTTTCTTTATGAGGGGAATGTTCATAGTGTTTGAACTTTTGTTCTATCTCTCCAAAGTTAAGGATATCAATACAGGTACCTTGCGCGCCATTACGCCCTTGTCGTCCTAACTCTTGTTTGGTGATTTGTGGTAAGGCAGGATATGTACGCAAGACCATCAGTCCTGCTTTTGTTTCAGGTTTAATGTCGGTTCCACGACCCATACGTGCGCTTATGGTGATTTTTCCTGCAGCACCTGCGTGTGGAACAACCTCGTTTTCAGTAAGGCCACTGTCGTTGGTATCTTTTATAAATCGTTCCTGAGGAATCTTTATGGCGGAATTTGCTAAAGCTTCCTGGATAGAGTCATAAATTCTTTTAACTTCAATGTCATCCTCACAAGTAACAAGAATAGGGCGATCATCATACTGGAGTAAATGTTTGATTATAAGCTGTATTTGATCGTTATAGTTTTTAGCATAGATTGATCCTAGAAAATTAGTTCTCAACTCTTCATGTGAAGGCAATTTGACCACGTGGGTGATGCCATATTTTTCTTCGTACTCATGAAGGTCTGCCAAATCCCCCGCAGTACCGGTACAACCTTCAATTTTCTCGTAATATTTTTTTAAGGTGTATTCTGCATTACTCGATAATGCGATAAAACTATCAGGTTCAACAAAGAAATTGGGTGAGTCACCATGATTAATGGCATCCGTGTTCAGTCGCACATGCAAAAATTGCTGAATTAAATCGCTATAGGTGGAGCCGTGCTTGATTTGATTACCAATTAACACTTTTGCAAACCGTGTATCGATTACCGTACTTTCACCGAGGATTTGTTGCTCAGGGCGTATAGAAAAATTACTTCCCTCTTGCAAATGTTCGGCGGTATGTGCGGCCGATAAAAGTTTAATCAGCATCGTATTTCTTTTATTGACAGCCTCTACATGTCCTTGAGTAGCGGGATAGATATATTTCATCATAAACGTTGATTGCTCAGGACTTTTCAAGCTTTCTCTTTGTAAATCCTCACAAAGTTCCTTTAGATGTATATTGCGAGAAATGAGAATATTGCCATTTTTATCTCGAGGGAATTGCTCCAAATGCGTGCGGTAATATTTATAGGTCGTGCGGTAAACCCACTCATCGAAATTATAGATGGTTTCATCATCGCTGTTTGCGGAGAAATTAAACTGAGTATTTTCGAATTTGAGGACGAAATCACACTCGTCTATAAATGCGACCCTATGGCTTGGATCAAGGGAAATTTTACGCTTATCTTCCCAAATTTGTGTAGCATGGAAAAGACTGGAATTACCAATTGTTGAAAAGTTAACCGCTCCCATTGGCGATGTAACATGTGTTCTCGTCTTGTATGTCTCGGCAGGGGAGTTTGGTGTGATATAGCTATTCGGTATGTCCATAGCGTTTAAAACGTGACTAAACTCTTCCTGATCTCTGCGTGAAAGGCTGTCTTTAGAACTAAATAGGTCAACAACATTACCCTTAAGAGCCAAATAAGAAACGCGCATCATTGAAATAATGCTTTTACCTTGACCGGTACGCACTTGATGCAATAATTTTTCATTATCATGCATCGCAGCATAGAGTAAATCAAGCATTTGTGTATGATTAACCCATTTGCCGGATTTACGGATTAAAACCTCACGCATGCAAGCAAGTAATCGTGCTGGAGCGAACTCATCAATTTCTTGGGTAACAATAAATCCAAGACTTTTTTGTTTTTTAGCTTCTTCATCACTGATTATCTGTCTGCGGTGTTCATGGATCAGTCGCTTTAAGTCACTGAATTTAATGTTTGCTAAATTCGCAACTTGACTATAGTTATTGGTATAGTAGAGCAGGGTCATCATATTGTTACGTTTGTCGTTTTTGATTGCGCCTACACCCTTTTGTTGAATCCCTCCAAATACTCGGAGCAAGTCCCCGCGCTCTTTCGAGGTAACGCTATAATGCCTTTTATCTACGCCGGAGGAATCTAAAGCCATATAACGACTTTCAAAATCGTGAATGAGTTTATTCGTATCCAGGGAACCTTGTGAGAGTTGTTCACTTAGATAAGTGGCTGAAGGAACAGGCTCATCTGCACAATATAGACTGAGTGCCATTAATTGTTCCCTTGATTGCTCTCGCAGCTGCTTTTTTAATTCTATAAGTTGTCCTACATCCGAATATGAGAATTTTTTAATATCAATTAAACGTAACAGAATGCAACGAATATCATAATCATCAGGAACTTTATCAGTCTGAAATAGAGATAAAATGTCTTCAATTTCAATTTTTGTTTTAAGGATTAATTGAATTAGTTTTACTTGAGATTCTTGCCACAGCTGTTGCGATTTCTGATTTTCATCTTCGGATAACATTTTAGTTATCTCGCGTAATGTGGTATGTCGCTCCATATTCGCGGCGATGCCCAATTTAGGTAAAGCTTTAATATATTCACAAATCCAGTATATATGTGAGGAATCTTTATGGTTTTGATGGAGGTCTTTGATGGCAATGATGACCTTAGATAAAAACAACTGATCAGCGTTGTCATTTAATGCATATTGCGCCAAAACCGCTTTATAGCGTTGGGGTACCTCAGGTGAAGTCATTATTTTATTAAAGGTGTCCCTTAATAAATTATTTTCGATATTCGGTTGCAGTTGATGTAAGTCATTATTTACCAATGTGGCATTATGAACTCTGCTATCCTGACTTTTGAGCACGAGCACTAAAATTTCGCGGGGGAAATGTTGGTTATGGTCCGTTCTTTGAGACAATATATTTAACCAGTCGGTTAGTTGCTCTATAGAGTAATATCGAATATTTTTTTGAGATTTAGCAGTATTAATTAATGTACCTAACACCTGGCCTAAATCGTTGTAATAAGCTTTATTGTTAATTCTCAATAAGGTATCGAGAAACCGTTCAATCGTTTTATGTTGAGTAATACCGTCCACAGAAACCGCTAAATAGTGTGAAAAGAATTGGGTAGCTAAATTAATATTTTCCGGTTTAAAATGAAATTTGAGATGCTTTTGTAAGAACTCTAGGGCGTCTTTTTGTTCATTTGTAGTCAGAGGACGGTAAGGGGCATCCTGGAATCCGATTTGACATCCTTTTTCAATAAGTGCTTTTATACCCTCTTTTCGACATTGTTTTGCTGCATACCTATCTCGGGCTGAAATTATTTTTTCTTTTAAAGCCACTAGTTCTTTATGAGATGGCAGAAAAGTTGAGTGCTCAAAATCAATTGACTGCAATTGTTTGATAAGTATTTCGACTTCTGCGGTGTGTTTGTCCTTTGATGTGTAGCTTAATGGCATTATCCAATTATTATTATTTGCGTATTCAGTAAATAGCCACGGAGTAATTTTTAAGCAGCCCATACCCTGCGCGTCTACTTGAGTCTTTTTAAGCAACTGAGCGAGCACTTGTTCACTAGCTGACTTTTCTTTTAACCAGTCTTTCTGAACATAGTTATTTTGAAAACACTTTAATGCTTGGCCACATGAATTAATAAAAGCTAAAGCTTCAGGCTTGCTCAGTGATGCAAGGTTTTTATGATATTTTGTTTCATTTAAAGCATAAAAAAGGCCGGGTAAATCATTAAAATTCACATAGAAGCTTGTTTCTTTTGTCTCACCACCTAACTCGAGAATACTGTTTAACCAGAAAAGAAGTTCATCTGGGGATTTAGTAAGTTCAGCAATCGTTTGGGACAAGCGTGGGTTAGCCTCACTGATTCGATCGGTACCAATGCTTACGCAGGCACTCCAGAGACGGAGAATTAAAAAACCATTGGGTTCTTGGGTAACCGAACTGAAATGATCTTTTAATAGGGAATGGGTATCAACATAATTTCCAAAATAAATGGTCCGTTGTGTACATAAAAACCGCTCACAAGCAGTCAATTGATCTGTGGATTTGGGGAAATTTTTTCGATCATCCAAATCCGGTATGTAACTGGGTTTGGGGCGATTGCTTGCAGTAAATTGAGTTAAACCCAGTTCTTTAAACCAGAAATGGAAGTGTTCATAGTGTGCAGCATAATAAACACCACTGTGTGTCCAGTCTGCTTCATCAATATGATCCAGGAGATGTTGCTGCGCCTCTTGACGCATGGCGCTTTTTTCAAAATCACGTAGTGTTCGATACAGTCTATCTAAAAATACTTGACCGTTAAAATTCTCTTCTTTAAGGAGGTACCGAATAAATGCTTGCTCATTAAACTCCAGTTTATACTTATTGACATAGGTAATTAATTTATTAAAGCTGTTCCAAAGTGGCGCATAACGGGCAAAACCTGTTGCCTCACCCTGTGCTTTAACTAATTGCCACCACATATTTTGTAAGGGTTTGCTTCCCTCTTCATTACCTACAGCACCAATGACTTTTATCGATTCGATAACGCTGGTTAATTCATCCTTATCAAGCAATTCTTTATAATTGGCAGAAGGGTTAAGGAAGTATTTTTTCCAAGTGCTAAAATGCTCTTTACCAAATCCGGAGAGTATGTGTTGTGCTAATTTAAAGAAGTGATCGCTTGCATTTACATTATTTGTAACCGCTTCATGGTCATATAATAATTGACCAAATGCTTTAAGGTTATCTTGATTAAGAGCGGTTTCAACATTTAGCGGATTAAAAAGTAACTCAGAGAGCTCTTTATAAGCCGGATTTTTTTGTAAGGCCCATTTTGTCAGTACTAAATAACATTCATCGAGCGCCAAGGAATCTTGGGTAAACTGTCGCGTTACCGCATAGTGCTGCATATGTACTGAAGCATCTTCGGCAGATCCCTCAAATCCCATTGTTTGCAAGGTGCGCGCAGCGAATGATAAATGGATAGCATCTTCTTGAGTGGTTGCCAGGAAACGATAGACTTGTTTCTGTGATAATTCAGTAGGGGAAATGGTTGCAAATTGTCGGTAATCACCGCGATAAAACTGAGCGGTTTTCGGGGTATAGAATTTTACCGTAAATGGATTCTTCTTTACCTGCTCGTCTTCGGCTTGAGTTTTTAACTCTTGAGCAGCTACTTTTTTGTTAAAACCAAGAATTATTCCACGATCTTCTTTCGAATAATAAAGTTTGAATCCCGCGGGTAAATTGTCTCTGGAAATGCCCAAGCGGAATACCGCCGCATGTTCCATCATTTGTTCCAGAGCTTCCGGTTCGATTCGAACAATAGCCTTCGGGGCATCTCGGTCACTTCCTACCCATAAACTAAAGAGCTGTTTTAGATTTTCACCTTGCCATCCAGAATGAAGCTTTTTCTCGACAGGAATATTTTGCCACTGATCGGCATATAGGGCATCAATGTTATTACGAGTAATTAGATGCTTTTCACCGCCATGATATTCGCCAATTTCTTGTTCATATTCTTGTTCTATAACGATTTCTTGCTCTACTTGTTGCTCCATCTCTTGTTCAACAGCTTGCTGTAATTGCTGTTGAATTCCAGGAGTTTGTGCAGCTAAGGTATAAGTAGTATCTTGTTTTTTATCCCATGGCTGTTCTGGTAGATGCATTTTATGATTTTTTTGCACCACAACTTTCTCATCTTTTACAATGGGAAGATGAATAATTTCAGTTTGATGCTTAAATTTATTTTGCCGGCCGAGACGTTGATTGTTTAAAATTAAATTCTGAACTTTACGGTACAGGGCTTGCAGTTCACAGAATTCGCTGTCTGTAGAACACTCTCTATCTAACTGCGGGATTCGAACCATTATTGATAGCGCAGAGTAGCGTAAACTTGCCTTCATTTCTAATTTTTCAAGGAATTTCTTTAGATTAGTGCTATCTGCAGATGTAATATTGTGTAAACATATTTCACGGAGCTCTTCATCCTGATGTGCAGCATGGCTCGTATCTAGACTATCAAACAAAGCAATTAGAGAATCGTGAATGGGTGCTGTGTTATCTGGAAGAATTAAGCCCAGTGTATTGAAAATTGGTCTACATCCGTTAGAATTTCTGAGGGCATGCTGAATCTTTTCTTTTATTTTGGCAAGGATTTGGTTTGAGTTCTCAAACGAATTCCCTGTGATTGAAAATAGAAGATTTAGTTTTGGTTTTGGCTCTTGCAGAATGTTATCCCACCCGTTAAGGTAATGATTCTGTATGTGCTGAAATAGTTGCTCAATCCCCCAGGTTCCCATTTCGGTCAGTTGTGCCATCTCCCAAAAAGGGGAGCTGGGAGGCTGTGCTACATCAAAATGTATATTTTTCCATGCTTTGTAATGCGTTAAGTACTCAGCAACAAAATCGAGATTTAGAGAATCACCGTGGCGAATAAAATAGTTTGCAATAATTTCTCCGGTTTTTTCCTGCAAACTATGTCGTCCATCCACAGTATGAATGCCTTGCCACTCGTCGTTAGATAGTGTGTGTTTTAAAAGGCGGTTTCGTGCACATACGCGTAAGAAAACAGCGAGTGCAGAATCGTTAAGTATTAAATTGTTGCCTAGGTTTCTAGGAATCGTGACCATGCAATGAGTCAAATAGTGAATATAGTCCATATATTGAGCAGGGTGCTTATTGTCTGGGATAATCACTTTAGTCAGATTAGGGCAATGGTTTAACATGAAAATCGCGGCGCTTAGGGGTAATTTACCATCTCTTTTATTCTTCACGAAGTCCAATTGATAAGCAGTATTGGTATCCGGATCGTACTGCACGTTCAATTCGTTATTCTCAAGCGCTTTTATTATCTCTAGATCTACCCTATCAAAGGTAAGCTCTGCATTTTCCACGAGCGCTTTTTTAAGGTGAGATCGACTAAATATTTCGTTCAATTTTTTATCAGAAAGGGGGAAGCGGCAAACAAAACTTTCTTTCATTACTTTGGTTTCAAAGTCAGAGAGGCAGGACATAAAAGCATTATTTATGAGTGCATATAACGGAACATCCTTCCGGTAATCCTCAAGTGTGATGTCCGGGCTTTTAATGACCCAAGGTAGAATGCGCGCAAACAGAATCCCTTGCCAGGCACCAAGAGGAGAAAGCTTATCTAGATCATCGAGTGCATGGTTAATATTGCTGTTAACCTGGTGAAAAGTAATTTGCGCTTTGTTATTGGCGAATACTGTTTCAAGTGATTTTTTTTGTTGTGTGGTAATATAATCAGGTACATAAAGGGTCCATCTATTAGTATCTGCTTTACGAGAGGCGCAGATCCAATCAGGTTCCTCTTCAGTACCGATGTTAACTAAAATTGTGTTGAGATACTTCCATTGCTGTTTAGAGAGATTACTCACCTCATCAAGTAAATAAGGCGCAATACGCGTCATTGCGGGTTCGCCTTTAAACAAATTGGAACTATTCTCTTCGTTTGAATCTATCGAACATTCCAAATAACGTGAAAATTCTGTTTGAATTAGCCGGAATATATCTATTCTTCGTAATTTAAAGTTAACAAAATTCAGTGAGCCTTTGTGGTAAGCTAGACTGTATAGGTTCAGGCGCTTTTTGTAGATTGAGATATTAGAAAGTGGATAACCTTCAATATAAGCCTCCACTACTTGAGGCTTCAAAAGAATAGAGTCAGGCCTTTTGCCGAATTGCTCAACCTCACGCCAATCCCACTCAGCCGTTACTCGAAGCCGATCATAAGCAATATTCTTCAAGAAATGATAGCTGATGAGAGCGGTATAGTCTATGAATTCCCCTTGAAGCTCGGGTTCAATCCAAGGATGTCTATGGTATAGTTGTTCGAGTAGAGTTGGATAGATTAAACCTTCAAATGTTTTTTCAATGCGTCTTTTTAAATCACTTTCATAGAGTTCTTTAAATTTTTCTAAATATTTATTTCTTATGTTAATTCGAATTTCGTAGGTGTTAACTTTAGGATCGTCATATTCATCTTCACGAAAATCTGGCTTTCTCCGTTGTTTAATAAGCTCTGCCTTTCTCCGTTGTTTAATAAGCTCTTTTTGTACGTTTATTTCTTGATCAATCTCTTGCGCGATAATCTTTTCATGTTTATTCATCCAGGCTGTTTCAAACTTATTTTTTAAGAGGGAAGTAACCTCGTCTAATAAAATTTTGTAAAGCTTGCTCATTGAATAGGCCCACTGGATGGTTTATGTATATATAATGTACACAAATAATTCAGCTTGAGCAATTTGTTTTTTTGTAAAGATTATGTAAATGACAATAACCGTCCTTTATCCTAAAAGGATTTAAATAAGTGATATTACTTAAGAATTAAAATAAGGTGATGGGGTAAGGTGCGAGAGAGATTTAGCTATTCATCCACATAATCTTGCCCGGCCTCACTCTTTGCTTTATCCATAGCGTGTTCATCATCAACATAGAGAGAGCCATTATCTTGCTCGCCCCCGGAAATGAGGTAATTGCGATGTTGTAAATAAGCATCGCGCATGAATGCATATTTATCCAAAGCTTGATCCATTAAACGCTCCGCATCAAACATTTGTGAACGGAGATCGACTAAGCGAACAGCAAGAAGGCTATAAACGGCTGCATCATTATTGATGTAGACGTAGGGACTGTACAGTGCAAATTGAAATAACCATCCGGCACCATCACGGATCGTGCTCGGGCCTAATAAGGGAAGTACGAGATAGGGAGATTTTTTATCACCCCATTTAGCAAGAGTGATTCCTAAATCGTTGGAGTGGGGGGGAAGACCAAAAGTTTGTGCCACATCGAGTACCCCGCCAAAGCCTAAAGATGAGTTGATGATAAAACGCCAACTATCGCGAATCGCCCATTTACCTTGAGCCTGAAGTAAATCATTTCCCACGGTGGGAATTAAATCAAGATTGTTATAAAAATTATTAATGCCCTTACGCACTCGTGCTGGAATAATCTTGGTATACATAAGTGCTGGTGGCTTGAGAACGATTTTGTCGAATCGAGAATTAAACTGATAAACTTTACGGTTGAAGGACTCATAAGGGTCGGCCGGATTTGTTCCCTTGCAAGTACATCCTGAAAATAGTAGCACTCCTGCTAGACCAGCACTTATCCTGTTTAATCGCATGATTTATCTATCTAATTATCTATTCACATTGATGTTACACGAGTTTTTGCTCGTTGCAAATAATTAATAATCATTATCGCAATACCTGAGCGCGAAATCATCTCGTCATTATTTATACGCCATATTGAGGTTAAAAATTTCCGTGGCATTCGAGGCTTTGGATGGGTAAAAAATAGGGCTATTAATTTAAAGCGCCTGATTTCGTGCGCGAAAGTTAAAATTGCATTAAGAATGTAGCAGGGCCGTCATTGCATAAATGCACTTGCATATCCGCGCCGAAAACACCACAAGCGGTCAAAGGGTAGGTTGCTTTTGCACGCTGTACTAGCTCTTCAAAAAGATACCGCCCATGCTCAGGCGTTGCGCCTTTTGAAAATCCAGGGCGTAAGCCTTTTTGAGTATCGGCGACTAAGGTAAATTGAGGTACAAGTAATAAGCCCCCTTTAACGGATTCCAAGCCCAGATTCATCTTCCCCTGGGCATCATGAAATATTCGATAAGCAAGGCTTTTTGCCAGCATGCGATCCAGAGTATTTACATCATCTTTGGCTTCAAAGCCGCAGAGAATCAGGAGCCCCTGTTTAATTGCACCAACGGTTTTATCTTCAACAGTCACATGCGCCGCGGTTACTCGTTGCACAACCGTTAGCATGCATCCAGACCCTGCTTTGATACTTCACGACTGGCATAGATGAGCGCATCAATCATTCCCGCTTCACGATCAGAGTGTCCTCCATCACGAACAATACGCAAATTTGCTTCAGGAAGCATTTGATACAAGAGATAGGCTCCCTGGAGGGGCGCGACCAAATCAAAACGACCGTGAATAATGTAGGTCGGAATATGCTTTATATTCGCTATATCTTCCAAGACCTGATTCTCTCTAATAAAGAAATGATTCATTGCATAATGGGTTTCTAATGTAGCAAGTCCAAGTGCAAAATGCGGGTCGCTGTAAAGATCAATGAGGTATAAATGAGGGTGTAAACTACCACAGCGCGCTTCCCACAGCGCCCAGTTTTTAGCCGCACTCATACGGGCTAATTCATTTGATCCTCGTAAACATTCTGCATAATAAGCAGGGATGGCATTGAGTCGATCTTTGGGAACATTTTGAATGAATTCTTGCCAATAATCAGGATAAACCAGGTTCGCACCACGCTCATAAAACCAGGCAATATCCTCGCGTCGCCCTAAAAATACTTGATTAAGGATGAGCGCGCGTACATGTTGAGGAAATTTTTGTGCGTACAGCAGCGCCAACAAAGACCCCCAGCCGCCACCACTGAGCACAAAATGGTCCAATTGAAGAAATTTACGAATTGCTTCGATATCCTGAACTAACTCTGTAGTCGTATTTTCTTCAAGTTCAAGGTGGGGAGTAGAACGGCCACAACCGCGTTGATCAAAGATGATAATTCGGTAATATTGCGGGTCATAAAATCGTCGTAGATGTCCATCCAAGGTACACGCTCCAGGTCCCGAATGTAGAACCAGAACCGGAATCCCGCGCGGATTTCCGGTCTCCTCAATTGCTAATGTATGTAACTCACTGACCTTGAGCTCATGATGAGCATAAGGCTTAATTGCCGGAAAAAGTAGATGCATGATATTCCCCAAGAGGAGCGCGAACGCTCCATTTTGCGCTTCATTATCAATGAAAGCAAGAGCTTGCGAGATGCATCAGTCATTTTATATGCTCATCAAGGTGCTCAGGCGCTGCTGTTTTTTCATGTGTTCGTTAATTGTGCTAATATGATACGAATAATTCCTGCTTTATTCTTTGTATTTACCTTATAAATTGAAGATAATAGCTCCCTTTATGTTGGATAAATGGGTATGACTTTCACGACATTATTTAGGGACTTAAACGAACGTCAACGAGAAGCAGTAACTGCTCCTTTGGGAAACACGTTGGTTCTGGCTGGGGCAGGGAGTGGAAAAACCAAAGTTTTAGTGAGCCGTATCGCCTGGTTAGTTGAACACGAAAAATTGTCACCACACAGCATTCTTGCAGTAACCTTCACCAATAAGGCAGCAGGGGAGATGCGGGCACGTTTACACGGCCTACTCGGAATGCCTGTTCTTGGACTGTGGGTAGGCACTTTTCACGGCCTATGCCATCGTATTTTGCGGCGTCATTATCGTGAAGCAAATTTACCAGAGCATTTTCATATACTGGACTCCGAGGATCAGGGACGGGTCATTAAACGCGTTATTGCTGCTTTAAATTTGGATAGTGAACAATGGCCAGTAAAACAGGCGCAGGCGTTTATTAATGGTCGTAAGGATGAAGGGATTAGACCGCAGCACGTACATACACTTTCCTACGGGCCGGGTAAAACGTTATTAAACATTTACACCGCTTATGAGCAAGCGTGTCAAACCGCAGGCGTCATTGATTTTGCGGAATTGCTTTTACGTACTCATGAGTTGTTAAGAGATAACGCCGAGCTGTTAGCGCACTATCGACAACGTTTTCAGGCGATTTTGGTGGATGAGTTTCAAGATACCAATACCATTCAATATGCCTGGATACGACTTTTGGCGGGTGAGCAAACTTCTGTGCTCGCAGTGGGCGATGATGATCAGTCGATATACGGTTGGCGCGGTGCTCGGGTAGAAAATATCCATCAATTCACCCAAGATTTTAAAAACACCAACATCATCCGTTTGGAGCAAAATTATCGTTCCACTGCAAATATATTAAACGCCGCCAATGCATTAATTACCCATAATCAATCCCGTATGGGCAAGGACTTATGGACCGCAGGAAGTACGGGTGACAAAATTTTAGTATTTAGTGCTTTTAATGAGTTAGAAGAAGCACGCTTTGTGAGTGAGCGGATTAAAATGGAGCTACAAGAAGGACGCAGCGCTGATGAAATCGCCGTGCTTTACCGCTCAAATGCCCAATCGCGAGTCATCGAGGAGGCTTTATTACGAGCTCATATTGCTTACCGTATCTATGGGGGCTTGCGCTTTTTTGATCGCGCAGAAATTAAAGATGCCCTGGCTTATCTACGGCTCGTAGTGAATCCTGCTGATGATACTGCTTTTGAGCGAGTCGTTAATTTCCCTACCCGCGGTATCGGTGAAAAAACCTTGGAAGAAGTGCGTTTGTATGCGCGCAACGAGCAATGCTCGTTATGGCAGGCAGCAAAATTTTTATTAGAATCAAACCAAATACCACAGCGGGCTGGTACGGCTTTAAGCAAATTTATTCAGCTCATTGAGGAACTGCAACAGGCAACGCAAACACAAGAGCTCGACGAGCAAATTTCGGCAATAATCCTGAACAGTGGTCTCTATGCTCACTTTAGTAAAGTTAAGGCGGATAAAGCGGAGTCGCGATTGGAAAACTTACAAGAGCTTGTAAACGCAGCCAAGCAATTCCGCTATGAGCAAGATAGTGAGGAAGAATTACCCTTAGTCCAGGCTTTTTTGGCGCATGCCTCTTTAGAAGCAGGGGAGATGCAGGCAGAAGAATACGAGCGCTCCGTCCATTTAATGACCTTACATGCGGCGAAAGGATTAGAATTTCCGGTTGTATTTTTGGTAGGGCTTGAAGAAGGGGTATTTCCTGGGAAACAATCGATGGAAGAACCTGGCCGCATGGAGGAAGAGCGTCGTTTATGTTACGTGGGCATGACCCGTGCCATGCATAAACTCGTTTTAACTTATGCTGAAGTCCGTCGACAATATGGTCGTGAAGAATATCATCGCCCCTCACGTTTTCTGCGAGAATTACCAGAAGACTTGCTTGAGACAATTCGCGTACAGGCTCGTTATCAAACGATGACTCCTGCCGCTACGCCTAAAACACGTGTCCTGCAGGAGGAAGCTCAGGATGCCGGTCTGCGTTTAGGACAAAATGTCAGTCATGCCAAATTTGGCGTAGGTACCGTTTTAGCTGTTGAGGGTAGTGGCGCCCATACCCGGGTGCAGGTGAAGTTTCGGGAGCATGGTGCTAAATGGTTAGTACTTGCCTATGCGAATCTGGCATTAGAATTATAAACAGTAAATTGGATCTATTGAATTTTTTTTCTGTGAGTGCTAGGGTGCGATCGGAAGTTGACATCTAACTATTTTAAGAAGGGGAAGTGTGTGAAGCTAGCCAATTTATTTACAGTAGGAGCATTAACTGCATCTTTAGTGTCACCAGTAAGCATGGCAGCGCAAACCGCGCCTGCAATGCCTGAAGCCCAGAAAAAACAGGTTGAACAGGTTATTCACGATTATTTACTGAGTAATCCTGAGCTGCTCATTGAAGTGTCTCAAGCACTGCAGAAAAAGCAACAAGAAAATATGCAACAGCAAGCTCAATCAGCGATTAAAGACAATACCAAAGATTTGCTGGACGGGAAAATTGCCGTAGCCGGTAATCCCAACGGTAAAGTAACCATTATTGAGTTTTTCGACTACCAATGCATACATTGTAAAAAAATGTCGCCTATCATCAGCAAATTAATTAAAAATGACAGTAACATCCGTGTTGTTTATAAAGAATTCCCAATCTTTGGTAAAAGTTCTGAATTAGCATCTCGAGCAGCACTTGCTGCGGGTATGCAAGGCAAATACATGGCAATGCATGAAGCATTAATTGGCTCTGAGTCACGCCTTAATGATAAAATTATAATGAAAACAGCCGAATCTTTAGGACTGAATATGAAACAGTTCAAAGAAGATATGAACAGTAAAAAAGTAGACGAGATGCTCGCTGCTAACCGTGAATTAGCTGAAAAGCTCCATCTCATGGGGACTCCTGCATTTATCGTCGCTGCAACTCCTAATGGTCAATTTAAAGAAGGAACTGAACCTTCCTTTATTCCAGGTGCTGCAAGCGAAGAGTCTTTACAGGAAATGATTAAAAAAGCATCTCAAGCTTAATTGTTCCCCGTTCCCTGAGTGATGATCGGTCACCCAGGGAATAAGCAGTACACAATACGAACGAAAAACCTTATAATCGTTCTTCATTAAGCGGCAAGCCGCTTCAGTTTCTCCTGTTTTATCTTTGCATTTGAGTATTACATGACAAAACCGACAACTTTTCAGGATATTATTTTAACGCTCCAGCAATACTGGGCTGCTCAAGGTTGCGCTATTTTGCAACCCCTTGATATGGAGGTTGGGGCAGGAACCTTCCATCCAGCCACCTTCTTACGCGCAATTGGTCCTGAGCCCTGGTTTGCAGCTTACGTGCAGCCCTCAAGGCGACCTACAGATGGTCGCTATGGGGAAAACCCCAATCGGGTGCAACATTATTATCAATTTCAGGTGGTTCTTAAACCTTCGCCGCTGGATATTCAAGAAAAATATCTGGATTCACTACGTGCTTTGGGGGTTGATCCGCTCACCGATGATATTCGTTTTGTCGAAGATAATTGGGAATCACCCACACTAGGCGCCTGGGGTCTAGGTTGGGAAGTCTGGCAAAACGGTATGGAAGTGTCGCAATTCACTTATTTTCAACAAGCAGGTGGCCTAACCTGTAAACCCGTCACGGGTGAGCTGACTTATGGGCTTGAGCGCTTGGCCATGTTTATTTTAGGAGTGGATAATCTTTTTGACTTACCCTGGAGTAACACCCCTGCGGGCATGATTACTTATGGAAATGTCTTCCATCAAAATGAAGTGGAAATGTCTGCTTATAATTTCGAACAGGCAAATGTCCCCGAACTATTTCGTCAATTTGATTACTGTGAAGCAGAAGCACAGAGATTAATTGCACTAAAATTACCTTTACCTGCATATGAGATGGTAATCAAAGCATCGCATTCATTTAATTTACTGGATGCGCGTAAAGCGATTTCAGTAACCGAACGCCAACGTTTTATTTTACGGGTAAGGCAGTTGTCGCGAGCAGTCGCGCAAGCATATTATGATGCTCGTGAAGCATTAGGTTTTCCAATGGTAAAGGGTGGGTAATGGTAAACGATTTTTTATTTGAACTTGGGTGTGAAGAATTACCTTCCGGTGCGGTATTAACACTTGCCGAGGAATTAAAGCATTTATTAATAACGGCGCTGGATAAAGCCCAGCTACGTCATGGTGAAGTTAAGTTATTTGCGACCCCACGACGCTTGGCGTTATTGGTTACTGATCTAGAGTCAGAACAACAAAGTCAAGAAATCACACGTAAAGGTCCTGCGGTAATCGCCGCCTTCGACAAAGAAGGCAGGCCGACCCCTGCATTAATGGGGTTCGCAAAATCGTGTGGAGTGGATATTGCTGCATTAACACGAGTGAATACGGATAAAGGTGAGTGGTTCGTTTATCAGCACACGACTGAGGGTAAAAAAACCGCTGCAATTTTACCGCACCTTATAACGCAAGCCGTTGCCGATTTAACCATTGCAAAACGCATGCGTTGGGGTGCGGGTGATGAGGAGTTCGCGCGTCCGGTACATTGGGTGGTAATGCTCTATGGTAATGAGGTCATTCCTCATTCGCTTCTTGGAGTAGAAACGGGAAGGTTTACTTTCGGGCACCGGTTCCATCACCCCGAAGCGATCAGTATCGACTCACCACGAAGTTATGAAGCGCAACTACATCATGCGTACGTTATTGCTGATTTTCAGCAGCGGCAACAAGAGATTGTTCGACAAATCCAACAGCTCGGTGCAACTCAAGATGCGCAGGTGCTGATGCCTGGAACACTGGTGCAAGAAGTCACCTCGATTGTTGAATGGCCTAATGCCTTAATGGCAAGCTTTGCTGCAGAGTTTCTCGAAGTACCTGCTGAGGCGTTGATTGCTTCCATGCAATCGCATCAAAAATGTTTTGCCTTAAGAGATAAAAATGGGCGCTTGTTACCTCATTTTATTACAGTCACCAATATTGACAGTAAAAATCCAGCACAAGTGGTTGCGGGTAATGAGAAAGTAATGCGGGCACGCTTAAGTGATGCTGCATTTTTTTATCGTCAAGACAAAAAGACAGCCTTGGCAACGCGTATACCGCTTACGGAGCAGGTTGTGTTTCAGGCTAAACTCGGAAGCTTGGCGGATAAAACTCTGCGAGTTAAAGGCTTAATGACCTATGTAGCAGAGCCCCTACAGCTTGACTTACCACAAGCGCTGCGTGCAGTTGAGTTAAGTAAATGTGATTTACTTTCGGGGATGGTCGGTGAATTTCCTGAATTACAGGGGCTAATGGGATACTATTATGCCCGACATGATGGTGAAGATGATGCGGTGGCTGTGGCGTTAAATGAGCAATACATGCCACGTTTTGCAGCAGATGCTTTACCCGAAACTGTTCTGGGAAGGGCATTATCTTTAGTAGATAGATTAGATACTCTAGTCGGTATATTTGCTATTGGCCAAAAACCAACTGGGGTCAAAGATCCTTTTAAATTAAGGCGTCATGCGCTGGCGGTGTTACGCATATTGATCAGCATCCCCAATCAATTGCCTCTAAGTGTACTCATCAGCCAGGCCAAACTTCAGTATGCAGAACGTATAAAAATCGATGAGTCGATAGCCAATGATTTGCAAACGTTTATCCTTGAACGCTTGAATGCTTACTATACTGCACAAGGAATTGGGATTGATATGGTGCACGCGGCTAAAGCGTGTCAGCATGATTGGCTCTACGATCTTGATTTGCGTATTCATTCCTTACAAACATTTGTTAAACTTCCAGAAGCCTCATCACTAGCAGCAGCGTGCAAGCGCGTAAAAAATATACTTGCTCAGAACAGTTTGCACGCCGCGGATGTGAATCCGGAGTTATTAACTGAACCTGCAGAACAGGCTCTTTATAAGCATCTGGAGCAGACCAGGCAGCATGTAGAGCTCTTGATAAAACAGGCTGATTATGAAGGAATACTCAAATTACTTGCTGGGCTTAAAGAACCTATAGATGCGTTTTTTGAACAGGTGATGGTCATGGTTGATGAGCCTGAGTTGAAGAATAACCGCCTCGCGCTGCTTTTAGCAATGCAAACACTCTTGCAAAGCGTTGCCGATATCGGACTGTTGCAATAAATGATTGAAGTCAATGCAGTAGGCTATGATGATGACCAGTTGTACGATAGAGCCTTAGAAATAGCGCTTGAGCTCGGTTTTGAGCTCAGCAATAAAATCCTGCCCAGGCTTTTATTAACACAACAGGGGTTGGCACTTAAAACTGCAAATTTTTCTCTGCTGTACCCCGAATTTCATGCGCCATTTTGGAATAAGCGTCGGCAAGAAGGTAAAAAGCAAGGACTCATACGTGCGTGTAAGCCTGCACCTGGGCTAAAAATTATGGATGCAACTGCGGGTTGGGGTAGGGATGCAGCAATTTTAGCAAGTTTTGGTGCAGAAGTGCTGATGCTTGAACGTAACCCGGTTATGGCGGCACTTATTCAAGAGGGTCTACAGCGCCCGCCGGCTGCACAGCGACTGCCATTGACTTTTCGAGCGGTTGATTCCCTAAGTTATTTACAAAATATAAGCCTGGAGAATTATCCAGATATTATTTACATCGATCCGATGCATCCGCAACGAAGTAAGAGCGCTTTAGTGAAAAAAGACATGCAAGTTCTCCAACAATTAATCGGTACCGACCATGATGCTGCTGCGCTAATTGAACTAGCACGTAGTCGCTGTAAAAATCGCGTTGTAGTCAAATGGCCTGCCCAGGAACCTACATTAATCCAGACAGCGGATTTTATAGCGGGTAAAACAGTGCGGTTTGATATTTACAAAGCTTCTTGAGATTTGGCTTTAAATTTTATATAGTGACTCATTTATTAACTATTTAAACCCCTCACAGCGCAAAACACATCGTCGGCTCGAAGCATCTCCTAAATACAATTGCTATAATTAATCTATTTCCGGACAAAATGGTGTTAAAATGCCCAAAAATCGTCAGACGAACGATATATTTGAATTGAAGTTAAGACATGTCCATAAGGCTATTCTCTCAGCAAAAAATATCACGGAAGTGATTAATAGATTGAATGTGACCTGGAGTTCATTTAATAAATATTTACAGTATTTTATAGATGTTGAAACGGGTGAAGCAACAACATTTTATGATTTAAAAAATAAGTGGGTCGATGAGGAGGCTGGGAAAAAACACTGGGGAGCACTCTACGATACTCTCGTTACAAGAGAGGTTAATACTCCTAAAGAACTTCATTTCCATTCTATTTTCAAATTACTGGCTGATCCTGAGGCGGGCATAAATAGTCGCTACGCATTATCCCTTAAACTTAACGTTTCCCAGGGACGTATTGATAATTATTTGGCTCGTTTTGCCCTTAATCTTAATGAAAAGAGTGTCCCCTTAAATTTTGATACACTGAAAGAGAATATAGATAATATTAGTTTGTTTAAGGATGCTTTGGGCTCTCATTATGACGAAATGTTCATGGCACAAAATACTGCTGTTGCAAAGAATGTGCAAAAAAAGAAAAAGGAGGTAACCACTCCAAGCGTCAATAATTATTTGTTTAGAGCAGAAAATTACAACACAGACAATCTAACAGTAAGAACTATTCATCAAGCGATTTTAGAGAGCAATTCAATTCCCGAAGCTGAAAAAAAACTAAATTTTGCGGCGAATACGTTAAACCTTTTTTTGGAGCAATTTTATATTACCGAAAACAATCTTAAAATTGCACTCAGTTTCGATAAGGTTAAACACTACCTACCCACGACAGAAGCAGCAAGAAAACATTTTCAATATAACTATGATCGGCCCATGCGTCCTTATACTATCTCATTTGACGAGCGCCCACTTTATGATGTACATCAAATCATCTTATCCAGCAACAGCCTTGCTGATGCTGCTCTTCGCTTTAATATGTCCAGCGAAAAATTGGAGATGGAACTGAATCATTTAGGATTTTACAGTCATGAAACGCTCAGCAGCTTTGATAAAATAAGACAAATTACCCAACAGGACGCGTTAAAAATTTGGGGTTTAAATTATTATTTTCCCATAAAGTCTCTGTTTAGTGGGTTTCAACTGACACCGCGCAGAATTCATCAAGCAATCCTGGAGAGTTTTGATGTTGTCACTGCTGAAAATAATCTTAAAATTCCTCATGGCTTTTTAGAGCTTTTTTTGAATCAGTGTAATTTTTTTGATTCTAATGCGCGTGTGCATGTGGCTCTTGATTTTGAAAAAATGAAAAGATACTTCCCTACTACAGAACATGCACAAAACCATTTCGGTAACGATTATGATAAAATCATGATACCCAATCCAGTACCTTTTAGCAGGCGAACTTTTTACGAAGTACATCGAGTCATCGTGAAGAGCAATAATCTTGCAGAAGCCGCAACTTATTTAGACATTTCTGCAGCAGATATGGAAGAGCAGCTCAACCGTATCGGGTATGGCTACACGGCAATTAAAGAGTTATGGCCTGATATCCTCTCAGGCATGGACGCTTGGCAATCAGCTTATGAATATCCTATTGCTCAGCTACAAAATAACTCTGGTGAGGAGCAATTCGCTCAAAGTGCAGAACAGGCTCAACCACAAATCTCAGTAAATGATAATATTCTGACTACTTATCCAGAATTAGTTCACTCACATGGACTTTTTAAAAGAAAAAGAAGTCAGGAAAGTGAGTCAGATGAGCGCGAAGCAAAGCGAAGAAAAACAAATGAATCTAAGCATTCCTTTGAAGAGGGCGCTTCTGAGAAGGAATCCTCATCCTCCAATAATAAACCCTCATCGAGGAAGTAATTATTTAAACTCACTGAGCAAATATAGTTTACTCAGTCGTGCACAATGAAATGGAAAAATGTTAAGGACATCATTCTTCTATATTTTGATCTAAAAACATTCTCATTGATTGATAATGGTAAAAAAGAGTATAATTTGACCAAATTAATACGATGGATACTTTTATGCTCTATAAAAATATGATCACTGCTATGGCATATGTGGCTTGTGCGATTGCGAGTTTTTCGCTTAGTTTCTCTGGTTCAGCGCATGGTGGACAAAGTAATGATAAATTGGTTTCCGTATACTTATTAATCGATGACAATAAGCAATTACAGCAATATATTCAGGATTTAAGTAAAATAGATAAACCTAATTTTAATCGCATCATATTCTCTTTCGTGAAACCCACACTCACACAATACCAATCGGGAAGTTTAGCGAATACAGGAATTATGGGATATTTTGATGCTCATGATGGTAAAGGTGTGGATGCTTTTCAAAATCTAAAAAAAGCCGTGGCCTTATCCAAGCAGAAAAACATTGAGGCATTTCTTTCTGTTGGCGGTTGGAATTATAGCTGCAATTATGCATTATTCGGCGAGCGCTGCGGTATGGTACCTTCCGCCGCCAATGGCATACATTATGATTGGTTTCCTGATCCGACAGAGCCTGCTGAAAAAACCACAGCACAAATTTCTTACACCAATCTCGTACGTTTGACAAAAGATTTAGGGATGGATGGTATTGATTTTGACTACGAAGAATTTTGGCATGCGGATCAGTACGCCATAACTTGGGGGCCTAGCGCTACAGGTGAGTGGTCAACGGATATCGCACGGAGTATTGTGAATGCCGGCGGGCCAAGCTATGAGACCTTAATGGAATATGGTACCCATTCAGGTTCTTCATTTGTAATGCCCAAAACAGTGGATAAAGTATCTGCCATATTGCATGCGATCATTGACAGTCCTGATGCCAAGGGACTGAAGTTTGCTGCAGCCGTGCCTCCTGTAGGTGCAAGGCCTACGACAGGTTTTGTATATAGTGATTCAGCACCGGACATTTACACCAAAGGGGGTTTATGGTGGAAAGGCAACTTAAAGGGTTTATGGTATCACCTTAACGAAAAAGATCCGTCTTTAATGGCCCATTTCGATAGTTTAGGTTTAATGACGTATGATCTATGTGGTGATAATCCTCAAGTGTGTGCACCGTACGCAGGAGCATCGCTTGATTTACCCAGCCAAGTTGCTGCGTATATGAAGGATTATATAAATTGGCTTAAAGAGCAATCGCAAGCCCCTTCATTAGCTATCGATAACATCGGTAAAGTAACCTTTCTACCGGCCAAATACATGATTAAGGCGAAGATTCAGTTTGGCTTTGAAGTATCACAACCTGCTTATCCACAAAATCCTGCGGGCCAATTGCAGCTCACAAATCGCTTAGTGGATCAAATTACTCAGGAACAGCACCAGAGTGATGGGGTCATTATTTGGCAATTGTATGCGCAACAGAATAAATCAGTACCTGGTGCAACGACAAGTCAATATACGTTAAATAAAAGTTGCAAAACATTTTTAGCTCATGATACTCGTTACGACTGCAATGCCAATTTTCCTCAAGAAAAACTTTAGGGTCTGTTGACAATTCACCTACCGCCTACGTGCCGCGGCTTGTCCGCGGCATCTAGAAGATCTGAATCATTGGCAAATTTCTTCATATAGATTAAGCCATTTTGGGTTAAGCTTTTCTCTTAGGTTTCATTTCCATTGTTTTGACCAATTTTTGAAACGTTTTCACGTCGAGCCGCATCAAGATACAATTCATGCGCTTCATAATC